>CAYJGR010000004.1:0-63233 GCA_964370005.1 uncultured Oscillospiraceae bacterium | reverse complement strand
ACTCCGGACACCTTGATTAAAAGTCAAGTGCTCTGCCAACTGAGCTAATGGGTCAGATTTAAGTGCCATATGATTATACCCAATATCCACGGGATTGTCAACAACATTTTTTTCATAATATCGGCAATATTTTAACTTTATTTTGTAAACAAAGCCATAAAAATATACACGTTGGAGTGATTTGTATCATAACTACCCTCACAGATAGCATCCGTTACCTAAAAGGTGTGGGCGAAAAACGCGCCTCACTCTATCAAAAACTCGATATACATACCCCCGCAGACCTCCTATATCACTTCCCGCGGGGTTATATTGATTTGCGCCGATGTGAACAGGTAGCCACCGCACCGCTTGGACAACTGTGTGCCTTGCGCCTAACTCTGCTCTCAAAGTCGTCCGAACAGCGCATACGTGGCGGTCTATCCCTATGGAAACTCACCGCCACAGACGACACAGACGATTTGCATATAACCTACTTCAACGCTAAATACACCGTTTCAAACCTCAAAATAGGGCAGGAATATATATTTTATGGCAAGCTCACCGGCACACTTTTAAGGCGTGAGATGGCCTCCCCGCAAATATTTTCACCCGACCAAAACGCCCTTATACCCCTTTATCCCCTGACATCCGGCCTCTCACAGAACAGCCTTCGCAAGGATATAACCACCGTGCTCCCCATGGCGCACGACCATCCTGACCCCCTGCCCGAGCATCTACTGGAGCAGTACAACCTCCCCCCATTGGGTGAGGCACTTGTGCACATCCACAACCCCCATGACATGGACAGCATGACACTCGCCCGCCGTCGATTTGCATTTGAAGAACTTTTTTCGCTTGCTTTGGGGTTTGCTATGCTCAAAGCAAGCAAAAACAGTTTGACGGCCACCCCTATGTTGCAACTGAGTCTCCAACCTTTTTTTGATGCCCTACCCTTCAAGCCTACCTCGGCACAACGCCGTGCTATCGATCAAGCCGTCGACGACATGTGCAAACCCCGCCCCATGAACCGCCTTGTGCAAGGGGATGTCGGCTCAGGCAAAACCCTCGTGGCCGCCGCCTGCTGTTGGTATGCCACCCAAAACAGCACCCAAAGCGCCCTCATGGCTCCCACAGAACTTTTAGCCGGGCAGCACTACCGTACACTCTCCTCACTTTTAACACCACTTGGGGTGCGTGTGGGACTGCTCACAGGCTCGCTGACCGCCAAGGCAAAAAAGGAACTTTATGCCAAACTTCAGCAGGGTGAAATTGACCTCTGCATCGGCACCCATGCCCTGATAAGTCCCGCCGTAGTTTGGCATAACCTATCCCTCGTTGTGACCGATGAACAACACCGCTTTGGTGTGAGGCAACGTGCTGCCCTGAGGGAAAAGGGCAAGTCGGCTCATATGTTGGTCATGTCGGCCACCCCCATCCCTCGCACCCTTTCCCTTATGATATACGGTGACCTTGATTTGTCGGTGATTGATGAACTCCCGCCCGGGCGCACCCCCATAGAGACCCTTATAATAGATTCCCCCAAGCGCACACGTGCCTTTGGGTTTATACGTGGGTATCTTGATAGAGGGTTTCAGGCCTACCTTGTTTGCCCCCTGATAGAGCAAGGGGAACAGACCCCCGAGGGGATGATGTCGGCCGAGGATTATGCGCAGGATATCGTCTTGCCCGCATTTGAGGGCTACCCCGTCGAGCTACTACACGGCAGGATGAAATCGGGCGAAAAGGAGGCTGTTATGTCCCGCTTTGTGTCGGGTGAGACAAAACTACTGGTTTCGACCACCGTCATCGAGGTTGGGGTGGACGTGCCGTCGGCCGTTATAATGCTCGTCGAGAATGCCGAGCGCTTTGGCCTTAGCCAACTCCATCAGCTTCGTGGGCGGGTGGGGCGTGGCCGTGAGAAATCCTGGTGCATTTTGGTATCCGACTCAACCACCGACCAGGCCGTGGAGCGCCTTTCGGTCATGCGCCAAACCTCGGACGGTTTTGTCATTGCCAAGGAGGATTTGCGACTTCGTGGCCCCGGCGATTTCTTTGGCAATAGGCAACATGGCCTGCCCAACATGCATTTGGCCGACCTTTCGGGCGACATGGAACTGTTTGAACAAGCCGGACAAGCCGCCCACAACCTGCTGTTTGACGACCCACTGCTTGAGAATTACCCCGCTCTTGCGGCACAGGTAGAGCGCCTTATACAGGCGGTGGGAGAGCTACCTAATTGATACTTTACAGCATATATAAAACCCGACCGCCGTTTTGGCAGGTCGGGTTTGTGTGTATGTAACTGTTACGGTGCCGGTATGAGCTGGGTTACAATGCCCTGTGCCTCGTCAAGGCTGTATAGATGATCACCTGTGTTGGATAAAAAGAATACACCTGCGGGGTTGCCGTCCGCCTTTGTAAACACATCGAGACGGTAGCATATTTGGTCATCCACCCTTACTATGCCATCGGCGGGGTATATGCTGTAGTCAGCCCAACTGCCCTCTCCCAAACCTACTTCCTCGGTGGTGCGTGTCCAAAGAAAATCCGCGGCCTCCTCCACCGTGATTTTAACACTCTGGACTATAAAGACACTGCCCGGCATATTTATGACCTTTATGCGACAAACGCTCCCCTCCCATGACACCTCCAAACCCACTAAAGACTTGGGCTCCTCCACCTCTCGGGCGACAAGCATCGTTCCCGTCTCTGCGGTGAAATCGGGAGTATCAAGCACAATGCCGATCTCGTCCACAATTGCGCATTCGCTTTGTGTGGTCAACATTTCGGTATATGCGGCCAAAACCTCGGGCATACCCTCCACATCGCTGTAGACATGTATAATCTCTTGGATTGGCTCTGCCTCCTCATCGGTGGCAGGTTCTTCCTCTTCGGGCGTTTCTTCGCCCTCCTCGACCTGTTCCTCACCCTCTGTGGGTGCTTCCTCGCCCTCCTCGGCTTCTACTTCAACCACCTCTTGGCTGTAATTCATCTCCTGCTCTTCCATAAAAAATCCATCTATGGTCGGAAAGTTCTCCTCGCCATACACATAATTTTCAGGTGGTGTGGGCGCCGAATCGCCACACCCCGCAAACATAACCGCTATGAGCAGTGCCATGGCCAATAATTTAAGTCTTGTAGGGTAAAAATTCATTAAAACGCTAATCCTTTCGCTGTGTAAGTTCTCATTATTATACATCGACTTTAGTCGAGTTTTCTATCGTGACCTCATCCCCGGTTTTAAGCACCTGCCTAAACGCACTGTCTGTGCCATTAACCTGCAAAATCATAGGACTCTTGACCTCCCTAAAATCTATGCCGGTATGCTCAAGCAAATCCATAAGGTAGTAAGGTGATTTATCCTCCTTGGGGGGTAGCTCCAACGTTTTACCATTGAGAATAAAACGATATACCGTGGGAATTTTTGACTGTGTCGATTTCACAGGTTGTTCTACCGTCTTTTCGGGTGCTTTTTGCACTCTCTCCACGGTCTCAAGCTGCCAATCGCTTAAAATGTATTCCTCGGGCGACAACGTCCTACCTTCCATCGTAAACCTCGCCGCATGAGGGTTTTTCTCCAAAAGCTCCCCAACCGTGAGTTTGCGGTCGCCTCCCGCCTGTGCCGGAATAAATATTATATTATCCCCCGCATGAATAAGACTCGAGGGCAGTGCCTCCTGTCCATTTATGCCAAGGCGTGCGGGTTCTGAGGGTTCGGGATGAAACACCTGCCGTTTACCGTCGATATAAAACACAAGCGCCTTGCCACTGCGCCCCAATAAATCGGCGTAGCTAAACCCATTCATCATGAGCAGTTCGAGCGCCGTGAGACGACCACTGCGGAACAGTCTTGCGGGTTGGTCGTTGAGGATTATTCGATAGCTGTCCCCAATAAGCCCAAGACCCGCCGATATCGCTATCCCAAGTGGGGTGGTGTACTCAGGGTCTTCAAGCTGTATGGTTTTGGAATGGGCACTGTTCTTAAAATGTCCACCCGCCACGGCGACCCGCCGCTGATCCATACCCAGGGCATCGGCCACATGGGTCTGAAGTCCCGCAAGCTTACTGCCACCGCCGGCCAAGAATATTGCCGAGGGTGCCACCCCATTGAGCTTTGTTATGCACTCTGCAATCTCTTTGGCCAAACTCTTGATCGTATCAAGAAGTTTACCGCAAAGCTCCTCAGGCGTAATCTCTTGTTCCAAGCCCAAAATATCGGTAAAATGAATGTTTTTCTCCTCGGTCAGAGCAAATTTCATCTGCTCGGCCGTAGTGTAATCCACAAGGCACTCCCTCATGATGGCCTCGGTTATCTCATCCCCCGCCGTGGTGGCCATGGTGTAGCCCACCACACTGCCATCACGACATATAGCGATATCAGATGTGCCGGCGCCTATGTCAACCAGTGCTAAATTAAGCAGTCGCAGCTCGGACGGTATTGCCGCATTAAGCGCCGCAATCGGTTCAAGTGTGAGGCTGGACACCTCAAGCCCCGCTCCCCGCATGACCGAATAAAGACTCTCTATAACCTCACTGGGCAGGAAGGTCGCCACAACGGTGCACTCTATGAGCTTGCCGGTGTGTCCTTCGAGATGATTCATCGTATAGTGATCAAGTGAAGTTTTTACGGTGGTATATCCCACCAAAAACAGGCGCTGATCGCCTTCCACGGTGTTTTGTAGCATTTCCTCGGCCCCGGCAACCGCCTGGGCCTCGGCCTGTGCGATTATCTCCTGCCCAACAACCTGCGCCGTTGGAAGTTCGAGCGTGCTCTGCCCCTGTTCTGTGCGCAGTGCTCGACCCGCCGCTGCCACACATGCTCTGGTTAGGTGGCACTGCATACGCTGTTCAAGGCGCTTTGTGACCTCTCGCACCACGACAGCCACCTGTCCTATGTCCTCAATCTGGCCATCCATCATGGTGCGCTTGGGGTGGGGCTGTTTTTCGACGGCCAAAATCTCCACCCGCTCATCGTCCACTCGACCTATCATACCGATAACACTTCGGGTGCCGATATCAAGCGCATAAATCAAATCCTGATCCTGTTCTCGGTACTGTTTCCCGCCGGATGGTTCGCCCACGATAACTTAGCCCCCTATCATGTAAATTTCGCCACACACTGCATCAATATTTATCGTCATTCATCTGTTCGTAGTCAATCTGCTCATATTGTGACGAGTAACCTCTCTGCTCCAATGCCGGCAATGAGGTAGGGGGCTCATGCCCAAACACAACATCGCCATGTATCGTCGTGCTTGCCACACCGTCCTCCAACTTCATGCCGTGTAGCATTTTACGCATCTGATCGGCATGGGTAGAAAGCTCCTTGCTGGCGGCGGCCAACTGCTCACTGGTGGCCGAGTTCATCTGCACCACCGAGGCAATTTGTTCCACACCGTTTGTCAATTGGCTTATGGTTCCGGCCTGCGACACGGTGGTATCGGCCAATTTGTCTATCGATTCTATTGCCTGATCCATAGACTGCATGGTTTTTTCCATGTTCTCCACCACATCCTCAACTAGGTGTGTGCCCCTGTTGACATAGGACAGTGAATTTTCGATAAGTTTCTTTGTATGCTTGGCCGCTTGGTCTGCGCGTGAGGCAAGATTGCGCACCTCATCGGCCACCACAGCAAATCCCTTGCCCGATGCACCTGCACGCGCGGCCTCTACGGCGGCGTTCAGCGCCAAAATATTGGTCTGGAATGCTATATTTTCTATGGTTAGAATAATTTTGTCTATATCCTGTTGCCCTGTGCTTATATCGTTCATGGCCTCATACATCTCTTGTATGCGCCCATGGCTTACCTGAATTTGGTTTACCACCTGTGCCGAACGTTCTTTGGCTGCGCCGGCATTATTTGCATTATCTTGTGCGCCGTTATCCATATCCGCTATAGCCGCCGACAATTCCTGAATAGCTCCGGCCTGCTGTGCGGCACCGTTGGCCAATTCCTGTGACACATCAGACACTTGATCCGCACCACCCGACACCTGATCGGTCATAAGCATTATGCTACCCATAGTGCGGTTAAGAGAAGCTGTAAGGTTATGCAGGTTCTTTTTAATGGGTGAGAATTGACCCGGATACTCGCGCGCAATCTTTACGGTCAAATCTCCGCTTTCCAGCGAATGCGTCACATTTTCGATGTCACCCATAATTTCACTGACAGTGTGCTGTGAACTGCGCACCCCATCGCAAACCTTTCCTATCTCGGAGTTGGATTGGTGCTCTAAGTTGCAGGTCAAATCGCCCTTGCTAAAGCCCACAACGGCTGTTTCAATTTCTTTGAAGGGGTTCACAATGCGTTTTATCAAATTTAGCTGCGAGACTGTAATGACAATAATCAGAAGCCCAACAATACCCCACATAATCGTACGATTGCGGACAAATTCACTTTCAAGCTCTGCACGTTGGGTATCCTTCTCCTCGATGGCAAATCTCATAAGTTCGTCGCCTATCATCATTATGGGAGAGAGGGTCGGGGACTCAGCATCTTCTAAAAGATCTTTGGCTCTATCCAAATCATTTTCGGACAAAGCCTTTTGCACCTGCTGCACACTCTCCCGCCAAACCTCTATCCCCTGGGCATACTGCACATCAAGCTCATCAGGTTGGTCATACACCCGCGAAATCACTGCTATGGCATTATCGATTTGCTCATTACACAGCACGATATAAGCGGTTGCCGCCTCATCATAACCAAAAAGTGTCATATGGCGTAGGAGTTGAGCAATAATATTTATTTGAGATTGGCTGTTATGAATTTCTTCTGCCATTTTCCCCTGGTCATCGATAAGTTTACCGTAACCATTCGTACTCTCCACTATCCCGTACTGCATAACCCCGATAATTATAGCTACCATCGCCAAAGTCAACGCAAACACCAAAATCATACTTGTTTTGATTCGCAAATCGCTTAGTCTCATATTTCACTCTCCTACCAAGGTTTCGCCTTGTTTATTTGTCGCCATATCTTCCGTTTTTAACGTCACTGAAAATCCTGCCATCCACCAAGGTTATCACACGTTGCCGCATAATATTAACAAACTGCTTTGCATGGGTAGCCATCACTATGGTTGTGCCCCTTTTGTTGAACTCCCCCAAAAGGTATAGCATATCCCATACGGTATCCTCATCCAAATTTGCCGTTAGCTCATCGAGAATAAGTATTGAGGGATTGGCCATAATCGCCCGTGCAAGCTCCACACGGCGACTCTCACCCAGCGAAAGTTCCCCCGGATATTTATCAGCTATATGAGGAAGCCCTACCATACGAAGCGCCTTTGCAATGCGCTCATCTATAGTGCCCTCCTTGTTCTTTTGCGAAAACATAGCGGCAAATTCGAGGTTTTCACCCACGGTTTTATGGCGTACAAATTCGGGAGTCTGCCCCACCACCCCAATTATAGGAAGCCTCTTTCGCCAAATCTTAGGGGTAAATCGTGTAATTTTGGCACCCCCTAGATGCACTGTACCCTCACTGGGGTTGAGCTCCCCTGTGAGCAGCTTAAGCAAGGTGGTTTTCCCCGCACCGCTACTGCCAATAATAAACACAAACTCACCGGGATTTACGGTCAAATCTATATCCATCACTGCCGGCATCATCACCTTACCCATCGGATAAGATTTTGTAACCCCTTCCAAACGAAGTTGTACCATATATACTCCCTTCACATCGCAAGACACACAGATCCATAGCCCATGTGTCGGTGGCATAACCCCAACTAATATTAACTTTACAAAGACAAGCGCCCCCTGTAAATCAGAGGGCGTCGCCAGTTCTGCGGTGTGCCCAATAATTTAGACACCCTTCTTATTGTATTCTATCAAAAAACTTAATTAAGTGCTATATGTTTCAAAGAAAAAGTATAAAAAATCGCAAAAAAATTATAAAAATTACTTGTAAATCGATTTTTTACCCCCTAAACGCTTGCTGACACTCTTATCCGCCGCTATCACACGCTCCAAAAGACTGCGGTTTTTTTGAAGTTGTGTACACAAAACTTCCTCCTGCTCATTCTCCCCCGCATCGCCCGACAAAAGTGTACGCAAACGCACACCTTGGGTGGGGGGCAACTCGGCACATTGTTTTTCAAGGGTCTGTTCATATTCCATCATGTGGTTGATTTGCTCTCTGCGCAGGCTTAAAAACATCGAAATTGACACCTGATCTTTGCGCATTATAGCGTCGGAAAGTTGCTCGGTCAAGTCCATGACTTCACACAAGGCCACATATATCTTGCGCTCTACACTCACAGCGGCCATTATCGCCTGTCCACTAAGCACACCCACACCCCCATTATTACACTATCTTTCCCTCTTTTGACTCGGCAATTACATTGCTCTCGGCCTGCTTAAAAGTATCTCTTAACTCTCCCACCATGGTTTTAACTCTACTTAGCTCGGTTTTATTGCGACCTATCTTTACACGCTGCAGTTCATAGCAAAAAAACTCATACATCCTGCCAAGATCGGCCGCCACAGGATAACGCCTATCAAGGGCGCTGTCCAAGTAGCGTATAATAATAATACATCGCTCTACCATGGACTCGCAAGCCTTGTACTGCTTTTGTTCGAGTGCAATATCGGCTTGGGTAAGACGTTTGTACAGTTCATCATACACCAATATGAGCAGTTCCCCCTGGGTCATTGTGTTCAGGGAGTCCTCCTTATAGTGCTGATAACCACGCATATCCATATTTGCTTACGGCTCCTTCCGTCACCTTATAGGGGAGATGCTCGTCACATCTCCCCAAATCGCCCAAACGCAAAGGCAATTTCTTATTATCCCATCATACCCGAAAAATAAGAACTTTGGTTGTTCATCTCCATCATAAGCACCTCGAGCTGGGTAAACTGTCTGGTGTAGTAGTCCACACGGTCGGTCAACTTATCCTGCCACATCTCGATTTGATCGTCAATACTATTGGTGAGTGTCAGCATATCATTTTGTAGCACCGAGGTGGGCGAGTGCTGCGATCCCGCAAGCTCTATAAGTATACCCTTGGGTTCGCCGGTCTCCTTAGCATATTTCTCGGTGACCTCCAAAAGGCTCGCCATCAAACCATTGCTACTACCGCCTGTGCTCTCCCTGCGGGTAAAGATTTCCTCCACCTTTTCGGGTTCGCTCTCGAGGGCATTGCGCAGAGCACTCTCGTCCAATGTGAGGGTGGTAAGTCCCGAGGAATAAGAGATGCCTATGCCGATATCGGCCAAATCCTCCTCGGTTGCACCAAGCGATGTAATAGCATCACGCAGTGCATCCGACAGGCCACGCAAATCACTGTCCATAAAGAATTGCCCCGTCTTTACCTTTTCCTCATAGGCCTCTATCTCACTTTCGCTCATGCTGGCCTTATCTTCATCTATGAGGGGACGATAAGCCTCACCGCTGCTGGTTTCAAGGGGTTGCTCGGTGTAGGCGGTTTTCACCTTGCTGACAATCGCATTGTAATCGTCTATCATGCTCTTTATGGCGTCCACAATGGGATCGCTGTCAACCTCGGTGGTGAACTCAATGGCCTCACCTGCGGTAAATGTATCCTTGAGAGTTATTTCCATGCCGTCTATATCAACGGTATTGCTACTACGGGTGATGTCCTTTGTCTGGCCGTTTACCGTGACATTGAGCTGGGCATCCTCACCTGCGATGTAGCGGCCATCTGTGGCGGGGTCACCAAACAGTGCGGTTCCCAAACTGCCACCGAATGTGATTTGCTCACTCACGCCGGTCTCCTCGGCCGTGAACAAAAACTCACCCGAAAACTCAGAATAGAACACCTTAAAACCGCTCTCATCATTGCCGTTTATCTTGGTAAGTACTTCCTCCATAGTGCTGTCGGCATTAAATGTGCCAATATCCACACCGTTGATTGTAAGGGTTTGCTCACCGGTAAAGCCCAGCTCACCCAGAGTTTTGTTTATGTTAAGGGTGGAGGAGGCACCGCCGTTCTCGCTGATACCAAAGACTTTCGCGGCCGAGCTGTCTACACTCAATGTCGAGCCATCATTCACCGAGAAAGTAAACTTATCACCGTCACGCCCTACCTGCACCTTGTTCGAACCGTAAGCATTATTAAGCTCTGCTTGAAGCTTATCTGCAAAGTTGGCAGACGTCCAGTCCTCACCTATGGTGATATTCTTGGTGCTGCCGTCAAACTCAAAGGACAATGTCTCACCCTTTAGGTAGTCCATGGTGTTTACTTCTTCGCTGTAGTCGCCCGAGAGGGTGGATATAGTTTTCTGGTTTTCGGCAATGTCGGTAAGTCCGAGAGTGGTGGCAAGCTTGCCACTGGCCTTATCTATGCTCACACCGTTGCCGGCAGTGCCAAGTTCCTCAAATACAATGTTTCCACCGGCATCCACAGTGGCTTTTATAACTTCATTGGCGGCCTTGCTATCGCCACTTGTAAAGCTAATATTCTCGTCGGCAAGTTTTTCATTTATAGCATCGGCCAGTGCTTGAGCATCCACAGTGCCACTGCCATCGCCGGCAGCATCAAAAAACTCAAACTCACCAAAATCGATTTTCACATCACGTGTGCCGTATTTTAGGGTCAAACTGCCCTCAAGGCTACTCACAGTGGTATTGCCACTGAGGTCAACCGCACCTGTGCTAACGGTGGTTTTACCGCCCGAACTTGAGCTCTCACTTCCAATAAGACTTGTGGCAGAAATAGCATATTGCTGTGCGGTGGCCAATTTTGTGATGCTGTTTATAAGTATGTTACTGCTGCTGTCACCATGTGCCGTGACAGCGCCGGCATTATCGCCCATAGGATTTGTAACCGACGAATTGCCAAAGAACCCCGCACTCAAAAGATTGGTCGAGGAGGTATAAGAGGTGTACTCACGGCTAAAATCGACAAGCATATCACTTATCTCTTGATACCCCACCTGTTTCCATTGTGCCATGGTGCGATCTTGTTCAAGCTCGGTGATTTTGGCCTGATAACCTTGCACTGCACCTTCTATCATGCTTTCGGTGTCCATACCTGTTGCCAAACCCGAGATAATATTAGTACTACGAGAGCCATATATCCCCCCCGAAGAACTCGAGCTCATTAAACTTGTGATTGATGCCATATCGATACACTCCTTGTCATATATTTAATATGTTGGATTTTTATGATACATAATGTCATTTGTTGACAAACTTAGGCGTTTTATGTAGAATGGATATATAGAAAACACTACTAACGCTCTCATAGTTTTATATCGTCCGACATCGTCGGAAAATAAGCCCTTTTTTATAATTTAATATTTGTTTTGGGCGTGTGTTGTGAGATACGAAAGGATGAAGGAAGCATGGCTACAACCGTCATCACTGTGACAAATCAAAAAGGTGGGGTGGGCAAAACCTCCACCGCCGCCGCTTTGCTCGCGGGTCTTGCGGGACGTGGGGCTAAAGTGTTGGGTGTTGATCTTGACCCACAAGGCAGTTTGGGTTTTAGTTTGGGACTTGATATCGAACATTGTGCCACGGTATATGAGATGTTTCAAGAGAAAGTCGAGCCAAAAGATGCCATCTCAAAAACCGACACCTGCGATATTTTACCCTCAAATATTCTGCTGTCGGCCGCCGAACAGGAGTTCACAAAGCCCGGGCGTGAGTTTCTTTTGAAAAATGCGCTGTCAAAGGTCAAGGAGGATTACGATTTTGTCATAATAGACACCCCTCCCGCCTTAAATGTGCTCACTGTAAATGCATATGTCGCCACCGACAGCCTCATAATTCCCATGGCACCCGAGGTCCTGAGTCTTTTGGGGGTATCACAAATCAAAGAGACCATAGAGAGTGTGCGCAATTATTACAACTCACAACTAAAGGTGCTGGGTATACTGCTTAACCGCTTTAACCCAAGGCTTAACCTCAACCGAGAAGTTTTAGATTTAGCAAAACAAATTGCTATACAACTTGATAGTAAGGTGTTTGAAAGTCATATACGCACCGGTGTGGCCGTGGCCGAGGCACCCGCACATGGCATGAGCGTGGTGGATTATGCCCCTCGCTCCAATCCTACCGCCGACTTCTTGAGACTGTGTGATGAAATAGCCGGCCCCGCCTTTAAGCTGCGGTAACTATAACCCATAAGGAGGATCAACCATGCCTGCAAAACGTGGAGCAAAAAGTAGTAAGACCGCCCATGTGCTCAATTTGATTTCCAGTTCACCCGAGGCCGAGCAGGAACAGGCTACATCGACTGCTACCGATGAAAATCCTCCCGCACCTGCCACCGAGACCGCACCATCGCCCGCACCTGCACCCGCCAAACCCACCGTGCCCGCATTGGAGGTAGCCAAGGTGAGTAACGAGGCGCTTTCGGACAGCATTTCGGACGCCTTAGGTCAGGCTTTGGAGCAGGATATCATCAGTCAAAATCAGACCCCGTCTGTTATTCCACCCACAAAATCTCCTGCCGATTCTGCTCATTTTAGTGGCGGTATATCTGCACCTTGGCGTGAGGACTTAGCGCCACAAACCGCACCTATGTCCGCACCCCCATCCCGCCCTGTGGCCATCGAGGAAGCCGCCCGAGTCACCTCGGCACGGGTAGGCAACCAAAACCCCGACAATGACATTGAGTTTGTGAATGTCATGGAGGTGTTGGTGGATGATGTTTTGGAGCGATATATAAAACTACTCGGGGTTTGCCCCTGTTCACGCTGTGCGGCCGATACAAAGGCGCTGACCCTGTGCCGTTTGCCTGCAAAGTATGTGGTGCTTGACCCTGAAAATCGCCCCACTGTGCTCAGTTTTTACGCCTCGAAGTTCGAGACAGATATAAAAAGCCAAATTATGGTTGCTTGCCAAGCTATAAAGAACTCACCACGGCATAGTTTGTAGGAGATGAACACATGTCAACACTTACCAAACCGATAGCTAATATGATAGATATGCTACCCGAGAGCTAACAGCTTGTTGCATATGAATTTGTCAAAAAGCTGATGCTCGCTTGGGATGCTGATTTTACCAAAGCCACTTTGATTGAAACTATGCACAAATAGGAATGGAGTCCGGAGATTATAGCCTCGACCAAGACATAAATTGGAATTGAGCTATGACATGATACGCAAAGCACTACAATTAGAGGACAGAAAACAGATTGCCAGAAGATAGAAAAGGTCAAGAGCACCCACACGGTGCCCTTGACCTTAACTCTTCACTCTTAGTTATTAGTTTTTAGTTGCCCTTATCAATCCTCTAATTCCCCGCCACGATTTTTTGGGTAGGGGGTGGTTTTGGTGGGGGCGTACGGTTGCCCGTGGGCGTCGCTTTGCCCTCGGGCTATTGTACGTTCACGCCGAAACTGCCCCCTACACGGAAAAGCGGGGTGGAAAACCCCACCCCGCCGTCTAATGCTCTTAAATACAAATTTGTCGCAAGGCGACACCATAATTCCTCATTGCTTTTTATTCGCTGACCTGACTTGGCTCGGGCTTTGTAATGTCGCCCCAGATATTGCTAACTTCCTCCATGCACTGGAAATACACTTCGGTGAGTTGTTGAGGGGGTATCCCCAGTTCTACGACCAAATTTTCTGTCTCCTCCCACTGTGCCTTTTCGTACTGCACCACGAGGTCAAACAATATACCCGCACGGCCTGTTTTGAATATCAAGGCCTGTTTTATCTCCTCACGCAGCGGCAATTGCTCTAAAATCTCCTCAAGATCGGCATCTATAAGATAACCGAGGGTGGAGAACATACCCATTAAATAAGCGTCTTGGCGTGAGATAGTCATATCCTGTGCGTAGCCTGCCAAACGGCTACAGAAGTTTGCACGCATGAACGACAGCCGCAAAATTTCCTCGCTACTGCTATCCATCTCGCCGTTTTCGGTCGAGGCGCTGAGCAGGTATACCCATTGTTTAAGCTCACGCAGACCCACCGTCATAACGGCCTGTCTTATGCTGTCCACCCTATGACGTAGGGCAAAGTAGCAGGAGTTGACCATTTTGAGCAGGCCATAGGTGAGGGTAGCATCTACCGAAACGATCTCTTCAATCTCATCGATTGTCGGTTCATCCCTTGTCACGGCCACCATCAGGCGGAAAAAGTTACTCTGCAAATAATCACTGCTGTACGCCTTTGTGGAGATATTTTCGGCCACAAAGCTGCCTTCGAGGGCATCCACGCCTAAATTTATAGCTTTGTCGTACAGCTCTTTACTATTAATACCTGTACATATGCACTGTTTGCCCATGCCTTTTGCAATCTTGACCATGCTCTGGGCTGTAGAGTCCTGCACAAATCCCACATCGAACTTTATGTAATCGATGGTGTCCATGATGGAGAGGTAGCGCTGAGAGAATTGGAATTGATTGACGGCAATTTTGTATCCCTCTTGTTTATATTGACGCACCACATACATGGCCAAAGGATGAATTATAACACTGTCATCTATTTGGATGATCAGATCATCTTTATTGAAGAGATAGGGGGCACGACGTAAAAGCAGGGTGGTGGTAAATGTCATGAAGTTAAGGCTTCCGCTGAGCAGTTTGTCGGTATTGGCCGTCAGGAAGTTGTAAATGGTGTCGGCCGCCGCAAACTCGCTACTTGCCCCACTTCTTGGTCCCACGTTAAAGGCCTGATTTGCTCCGTGATATAAAATTTCATGCCCGATAATACCATTGTCTGTCGAACTTTTAATTGGTTGACGCACTATATAACGACTCATATCGCCTCACCGCCCGCTCTGCTTTCATGACTGTTACTGAGTAAATCGTCCAACATCTCTACGAGCTTTGCGATTTCGGGTTTGCTGAGCTGCCCGTCGGCGCCGAGCTGCTGCCCGATTTTCCACATTTCTTCCGTGATAAGTGCCGAGAATACAACCACCTTCACCTGTTTGAGTATGGCGTCGGCTTTTATCGACTTGAGCAGTTGATGGCCGTCCATTTGTGGCATCTCCAAATCTGTGACCACAACTTGGGCACACTGATTTATATTTCCTCCATCGCGGCACTCTTTCAATTTGTTCCACAACTCTTTGCCGTTAGAAAATGTGGTGACATTGATATATCCCGCATTTTTTAGCGCACTGCAAATAGTTTGAGATAAAAACATGGAATCTTCTGCCAACCAAATAGAAGCATTGTTATTATCACGTTGACCGAGATTTGTAATATCACTTAGGCTTATACTGGTTTGCGGGGAAATATCGGCCACTATGCGTTCCAAATCCAGAATGGTCACCAAGCGATCATCACTTTGGGCAACACCCGTAGCCATACCGACAGAACCACCCGAAACAGCCTCGCCGGGTTTCTCAACTTCTTCCCAAGACATGCGACGAATGCCCTCCACGGTATGTACCCTAAAGGCTATATATGTACGATTGAAATTTGTCACAATAAAAAGATCTTTTTCGCCTCTCTCCTGTACCTGCCCCCGCAAATAGCAAGGCAAATCCACCACAGTTATAAGGAAGTCTCTCGGTTTAAAAATTCCCTCAACTGCCTCGTGCGAGTGGGGCATAGGGCGAACCTCACGTGAAAGCATAATCTCCCGCACCTTGGCCACATTGATGCCATAAAGCTGGCCATCAACTGTGAACTCCATAATTTCGATTTCTCCTGCGGTAGATACCGTCGCATTCGAGTTGTTGTTTTGCTGCATCTCACCATTCCCCCATCTTCAAAATCGCTATGGCTATCAAAACACTTTTTCAGGTTGACCATGGCTACGCACCATGCCCTTGCCTGTGGCGGCATCAAAGAAAACACTGCGTGCAATATTTCCTCCAACATCCTCCCACAACAGTTTTATATTCTGCATCTTAAGTATCATACGCACACTTTCAATGTTTCGCTGGCCTATATTGCCAAATGTCCCTTTTTGTAGCGTGGAGAATATGCAAGCTCCTCCCGCAATCTTGGCCACAATTCGGCTTCGAACTGCTCCTCTTAACTCCATACCCCTGAGCGTCTCTTTTATGCCGGTGTCAGCATACTTTAGGGGATTTGTTTTGCCCGCCTCCATGTTGAGGGGTAACATAATATGAAGTAGTGCCGCAAGCTTGATTTCCGGGTCATAAAGACAAACACCGATACAGGAGCCAAGCGCATATGTGATAAGTTGGCCCTCTTTTTTGGCTATCTTCATGTCCGCTATGCCCACTATCAGTTTCTCACTCATCCAAAACCCCTAACTTTCTAAGAAGCAAATTCAGCGACCTTATATCGGGTGATAACAAAATCTTGCACACCATCACAGTGTTATTGCAAATAAAGTTGGTGCCTATAGTCATGATGTGATTTGATTGACCACCATATTCCGCCATAGGTATCGCAAGAATAGCCCCCTGCATTTCAACCGCAAACGCCGGTACTGTAGGACGCATGGCCACGCCCGCCATGTCGGATACTGCGCTCACAAATGCCGAAATCATTATGTTGCCCACTTCAACCAAAGCCGAGTTATCAAGTTCATTTAGCTCATCATAGCTCGAAATACTCTTACCAATCATATTTTGGAGCACCATGCTTACAAATTCTTCCTGCTGTACCGACAACACAATGCCGTTGACCTCACCCTCAAGATGCACCAATACACCTGCAGTCACAAGCTCGGGGCCACCCATCCATTCGATGGCCTCGTTATACCCCATTATACGCACCTCGGGCATATCTATGCGCACCTCGCAACCAAGCATACCCGACAATGCAGTGGCAGCATTCCCCGAACCAATACTGCCTATCTCTTGAAGTGTGTCAAGTTCCAGATCGCTGAGTTGATCAAATGATTTCACACACCCTACCTACCTTCCTACCTGTTTGACAGGTTATTTATGGTCGTTTCGACCTCATCAGATACCGTTACCATGCGCAAGGCAAAACTATATGAACGTTGTGCCTCTATCACCTTTACAAGCTCGGTGGCAAGATCCACATTTGATGCCTCCAAGAAGCCCTGCATCACCTGTGGCTCGGTCATAGCTGTCACGGTGCCGTTCTTCTCGCCCACGGCAAATCTGCCCGAATCAAGATGCAAAAGTCCATCCTTGTACTGAATGTCAAACACACCCACGGGAAGCAAGGAATCAGGATCGTTTGTAATCGTAATTTCCCCTGTCTCACTCTCGGTTACAGCGCCCACCACGATGGGTTCTCCTGCGGCATCAAGCACCTGTCGCCCCTCGCCGTCCGATAGATAAAACAATCCCTCAAACTCGGACAGACGAAATGCACCATCCCTTGTGTAGGAAATTTCCTCGGTGGCTATGTCTCTCAGGGCAAAGAACCCCTCACCTATGATGGTATAATCGAGAGTGCGCCCCGTCGATTCAAGGCCTGTCGAGTCAAAGTTTGTAACTGTGCTGACCGTTCGGGCACCTGTACCCATTGGTAATTGCTCATCATCAATTCCTGTGAGCATCCCATACATAAGATTGCTAAACACAGATTGGTCAGCCTTATAACCATATGTGTTGACATTAGCTATATTATTGCCCTGAACCTGCATACGATCCATTTGTTCACTTGCACCATTAGCCGTATTGTAAAAAGCTTGTATCATTTTATGTAACCCCCCTCAGTTTATACTCTTCCTAAATCGGTTGTGGATTTTGTCAGTATGCCATCGTAAAGTTTCAGCACCTGTCCGGCACTCTGCAAGGCTCTTTGTGCCGTCATCATGCGCACCATCTCATCCACCATCTCAACATTGGAGTTCTCAACCGCCTTCCACATGACCGTGGGGCTCTCCATCTGTGTCGGGTCTATAGCCTCCTGGCCTTCCTCCTCGGGTGGCTCGGCGGTAAAAAGCCCGCTCTCATTCTTTATAAGCCCCACCGGTTCGGCCTCTTCATCGTCGGTAGCAAATGTAAACACTCCGAGTTGTGCCACTTCCTCACCGGTCTCGGCCAAGGTTATGCGCCCCGACTGGTCGGCCGAAATCTTATCTGTGGCCAGCAGTATGGGTTGACCGTCCGAGTCAAGCACCCTGCCCTGCCCCGCAAGATAAAGGTAACCCTCACCATCGAGAGAGAAACTTCCACCACGGGTGTACTCCACACCGTTCTCCTTTTGGATTCCAAAATATCCGTCGCCGATGATGGCAAAATCAAGATTAAGCCCTGTCAGCTCGGTAAAGCCGGCCTCATGGTTTATATGCAGTTCGCTGGCGGCCAGTATGTAACTTTGAGTGCCGACATCCTCGGGGCGCTCGTTGTTGCCAATGCGACTCCACATGACCTCCTCAAAAGTACTATCGGTATAAATCTCCGATTTAAATCCGGGGGTGGACACGTTGGTCATATTGTTGCCCACAACATCCAAACGGCGTGTCTGTGATAGCATCCCCGATGTCAAATTATAAAATCCCTTTGTCATAAGCTTTTCTCCTTTTCAGGCAGTTTTTTACTCCATATGGTCGGTCATGAATGCTTTTAAGTTCTGTACTGCACGGCTGTGTATTTGGGACACCCTCGGGGCACTTACCCCCAAAACCTGGGCGATCTCCTTCATGGTCAGTTCCTTTTCGTAATAGAGCGACAACACAAGGCGTTCATTCTCTCGCAGTCCCTGTATGCCCTCTTTTAAGTGATGATAAAGTTCCTTTTCCTCGCAGGCCTCCTCGGGGGGATTCGCTCCCTCGGTGCCGGTCACAAGCTTGCCTGCGGCATTGCCATAACTGTCGAGCAGTGCCTCAAATGATATGAGGTTTGTCACGGCGGTGTCGGCCAACATCTCTTGATATTGTTCCATGCTGACCCCTAAATGATCGGCGATCTCCTGTGAGCTGGGGGTGTGGCCAAGCTCCCCGGATAGTTCCTCGGTCGCTCGTCCGAGTTGGATGGATTTTTGTCTGAGCTGGCGTGGTATCCAGTCCTGCTTTCGGGCAAGGTCAACAATCATGCCCCTCAGTCGCTTGGATATATAGGTCTCAAACTTGACTTCCTTTGAAAAATCGTATCTGTCAACAGCGCTGAGCAGTACCAATACACCCTCATGTATAACATCATCCATCTGGGTAAAGCCACTGTAAAGCCCACAGGTCTGGTGCGCAATGCGCCGAATTATATCGGTCATGCGCAGTACCAGTGCCCATTTCAGTTCTTGGTCACCGGTCTCCTTATAAAGCCTCAGTAGCTCCTGATTATTCAGCTGT
Organism: uncultured Oscillospiraceae bacterium; assembly: GCA_964370005.1. Classification (GTDB taxonomy): domain Bacteria; phylum Bacillota; class Clostridia; order Oscillospirales; family Ruminococcaceae; genus Heteroruminococcus. Next base: position 44,132 of record CAYJGR010000004.1, on the reverse strand, counting down.
TCAAGCTCCTGCTCCGACAACTGCTTACCGCGGTCGGACAGTGCCGCTGACCCGCTCGATTTATTCATTCTTACCGTCCTTTGCCGCCTTATAATGTAGCATTTCCCCTACGGCCGGTTTTCGATACTGTTATGCGTGTATCTCTTGGGCTTGTGGCTCCCATGTAATATTGCCTATAGCCTGTATTTGTACATTGCTGGCGATCTCGCTAAAGGATAATACATAGACATCGGGATAAAACTGTGCAAGAAGTCGGCTTAGATATACACGGATAATTTGACTTGTCAGCACCACCGGAGTTTGCGAAAGGTCGTTGAACTTCTTGCGCAAATCCCCAAGTTGTGCCACCACCTGCTGTAATATCTCAGGCCCCAAGGCAAGATACACACCGTGATCGTTCTTTGTAAGTGAGGCCAACACCTTCTTTTCAAGCTCAGCATCCAGTGTAACCACCCTAAGCTGTCCGCCCTCGCAGAACTTGCGAGTGATAGTGCGTCCAAGTGCTCCACGCACCTGCTCGGTAATCATATCTATATCGGCAGTGGTGGTGCTTGCCTCCACTATGGCCGCCAATATACCACCCAAATCCTTTATGGGGATTCCCTCACGTAAAAGGTTTCGTAATATCTTCTCAAGGGTCGTGTAACTGACCACATTTGGTATGGCCTCCTCGACAAGCTCGGGTTGGGTAAGTTTAAGATTTTCTACAAGTTGCAAGGTCTCGGTACGACCCAATAACTCATAGGCGTGCTTTTTAACCGTCTCGGAGAGATGTGTGAGCATTACAGATAGGGGTGTGATGACAGTGTAGCCGTAAATCTCGGCCATCTCCTTATTCTCGGGTAAAATCCATCGTGCAGGTATGCCATAAGCCGGCTCTACCGTCTCTATGCCATCGATTTCACCATTTGTATCGGAGGGTTCAAGTGCGAGATAATAATCGACCAATATCTCACCTCGGGCGACCTCCTCACCCCTTATCTTGATTATATATTGATTTGTGCCGAGTGTTGCCCCATCATGCAGACGTATGGAGGGTACCACAAAGCCCATATCCTGGGCATATTGGCGACGGAATATCACGATACGACTTATGAGCTTACCACCGCTTGATTCATCAACAAGTGGTATAAGGCTGTAGCCAAATTCCATCTCGATAGGCTCTATAGTCAGTAGTGAATATACATTGTTGATATCTTTGTAGTAATCCGACTCGGAGGGGCCCATGACCTCGGATAACTCGGTCATACCGGTTTGCAAGTCTGCCTGCGCCTGCAATGCCCTCACCTGAGCCATGCGACGATCACCGACAAATCCACCCACACCCATGGCAATACCCACCACAAAAAGCGGCAATGTGGGTGTGCCGGGGAATACCGCCATCAATACAAGTATGACACCTGTAGCCATAATGGCACGGGGCTGATTTTTGAACTGGGTAATAACATCTGTATTAAGGCTTCCCTCGGACACAGAGCGAGTTACAATCATGCCGGTAGCGGTCGAAATCATAAGTGAAGGCACCTGCGAGACAAGCCCATCACCGATGGTAGCTATAGAATAAACACTCAACACCGTGGCAAAGTCGCCACCGTCCTGTACCATGCCTATGATTACACCGGCTATGAAGTTTATAATTGTGATGACGATGGACATAACAGCATCGCCCTTGACTATCTTGGTGGCACCATCCATTGCGCCATAGAAGTCGGCCTCTTTTTGGATGACATGGCGGCGTTCTCTGGCCTCTTCTTCCTTGATCATACCCGAGCTTAAGTCGGCATCTATAGCCATCTGTTTGCCGGGCATGGCATCCAGGGTAAAGCGGGCGGCCACTTCTGATACACGCTCGGCACCCTTTGTGATTACGATAAATTGTACAAGTACGATTATGAGAAAGATTATAACACCGATTACGATGTTACCCTGTGTTATCAAGTTACCAAAAGAACGTATTACTGTACCTGCATCGCCACCCCGTGAGAGGATCATACGAGTGGAGGAGATGTTAAGCCCCAAACGAAACAGAGTGGTAATAAGTAGCAGTGAGGGGAATACCGACAGCTCCAAGGACTGGGATATGCTCATAGTGATCATCAAAATGACAATCGACATCGATATATTGACCACAAGCAGTATATCCAAAATAGCTGTGGAGGGTAGCGGTATCACCAAGAATAGCACGATGATTACCACCATGATAGATATGGAATTGTCGAGTATTCGTTTCATAGGCTTTTACTCCTGATTTGGGGCGGGTGAGTTGTGTACGCTTGCACACTGTATAGACAGCGGTATATGGACTTATTCGTCCTGTGTCTCCTGCGTTTTAGCTATCATATCTTTTAGCGATTGTATTTCTTCTAGCACAATCTTGGTGCATATTGCTATCATGCCGGCCAACAAAACAATGCCACCGTATATCGGGTAGAGAAAACTTTCGTCCACTCCCCCGCCAACTATGGCCGAGAATATCATGTCCGATATCCCCCCGCCAAATGTCATAGCAAGGAAAAAGAACACTATCACACCAATAACCATCTTCATAGCATATCTCCCTAATTTTTTATCCTGCCATCGAGTCGATAGAGGTACACAAGCACCTCGGCTACGGCGTTGTAAAGTTCGGACGGTATCTCTCGGTCAAGTTCTGTGGAGGCATAAAGTGCCCTGGCCAGTGGTACATTCTCCACAATCAGCACATTGTTTTCCTCGGCCACGGCTATTATGCGAAGCGCCAATTCATCTTGACCCTTAGCCAGCACTATCGGTGCGGCATCGCTCTCGGATCGATATCTCAATGCCACGGCAAAGTGTGTTGGGTTTCGCACCACAACATCGGCGGTGGGCACTTTTTGCATCATGCGGGAACGAGCGAGGTTTCTTTGGGCTTCCTTTATCTTGGCTTTGATCTTGGGGTCGCCCTCCATTTGTTTATATTCCTCTTTGACCTCCTGTTTGGACATTTTTAGTTTGCGTTCATAATCCCACCACTGAAAGTAGATATCAGCACCTGCCAGCACAACAAATGCTATGGAGATTTGTATCACCACTTCAAAAGCTGATCCATAAAGGTGAGATGCCGAGGACAAAAGGTCGGTGTACATATATTTTGAAAGCAGTTCTGCGACACTGCCGATATAGCGATATAACAAAGAAAGAATTATGACAATTTTAAGTATTCCCTTGACCGCATCGACCACACTTCTAATTGAAAACAAACGCTTTATACCTTGGAGTGGGTTTAAGTGGCTCAATTTGGGTTTTATTGGCTCAAATGTTACGAGCATTTTTGTTTGGTAGAGTGTTGACCCCACCCCTACCGTTATGGCAGTGATGATAATAGGGCCTGCCGATACAGCAAAAGTCGTGATAAACTTGTCAATCATATTGCGCAGTTCGGGTGCGGTACTGCTCACAGGTTGATCGGTCGGGATGTTCATACAATACACAAAGAAATCATAGATATTCTCAGCGATCATAGGAGCAGTAAGCCATATCACAAAAAAACTGCTTAACATAACCAGCACCGACACAGCATCGTTGCTTTTAAATATGTTACCTTTTTTTCGTTCGTCACGTCGCCTTTTGGGCGTCGCCTTTTCAGTTTTTTGCTCTGCAGGCACTCGGGTTCCCCCCTTTTATCCCTCGCTATCCCCCTATGCTCATGGTCGCCAGCATATCTCTTACACTATCAAGCATCGAAACCTCAACCATCAACAAAAATTCACTCATGGGGGTAAAAAGAAGAAACAACATCGCAAGTCCTATTACAACTTTTAGTTCTATATTAATGACAAAGGCGTTTATCTGGGGTATAGCCTTCATCAAAATACCCATTCCGATTGTGCTTAGCATCTCGGCCGCCAGTATTGGTAGTGCAAGCTTTACGGCCAGTGTCAAACAGGCGAGAAATATCTCGACCATATGGGTGGATACCTGTGCCCCCAAAGTGGCAGTCCCAAAAGGAATTACCTCCCCCGAGGTCAGCATTATGCGTAGCAACGTGTAATGACCGTTTTGTGCGAAGAAATTCATTATGAACAACACGTTGAGTAGCGATGCAGTAACAGTCATATTGATTTGGGTTGCCGGGTCATACATCTGCGCCATGGATAGACCCATCTGTATATCTATTACTTCACCACCAAACTGTATCACCATAAAAAACAGTCTGATGACAAACCCTATAGCAAATCCCACTGCAAGCTCCAAAATGAGCTGCATCATATGTACAATATTGCTTTGTGGCACCTCTAAGCTCACAAAACTTCCGTGGGTATAAAGAAATATGGACAAGACCATTATCAGCCCGCCTTTGGCCAAATTGCTGACCGCATTATGACCGAAAATGGGATTGAGCACGACAAAACCTGTCATGCGCATAAATATCAGTTCAAATAGATAAAGTGCCGTCCAATCCATATCATTGCCCCTACTACCTTTCCCCTACATCAGCGTGAATATATACACGCAAAAATCGATCAATATCTCGAGCATCCACTCACCCGCTATAAGTATTATAGCTACAACTGTGATGAGTTTCAGTATAAAGGATAGGGATTGTTCGTGTATTTGGGTGACGGCCTGGAATATGGCCACAATTACACCCACAAGCATTGTAAGGAGCAAAAAGGGTGCGCCTATGCGTATTACTACACCAAGCCCTTCCCGCAGTACATCCGTAACATTCATTTAGGCCACCTCCGTTTCCCCTATTGAAATCCCGTAACCAATGTCGAGAACAAAAGTTGCCAACCGTTGAGTGATACAAATAACAACAGCTTAAATGGCATGGAGATCATTGCGGGCGGAAGCATAATCATACCCATGGACATAAGGGTGGTCGCCACAATTACATCTATAAGAATGAATGGTATGTACAGGAAAAATCCTATCTGGAAAGCCCTTGCCAGCTCGCTTGTCATAAATGAGGGTACAACTATGCTCAGCGGTAGGTCTATGGCATCCTCGGCGGCGGGAGTTTGTACACCGGCCAGCTCACAAAATGTATTGAGCGAGCTTGGGTCGGTCTGCCTTAGCATAAACTCCTTGAGCGGCACCTGGGCCAACTCAAAAAACTCCTCCTGGGTGATCTCCTCGGCCACATATGGGTCGTAGGCCACCTCTTGGATTTCATCCACCACTCCCGACATAGTAAAAAGCGACAGGAAAAGCGCCATGCCCACCAACACCATATTGGGTGGGTTTTGTTGAAGCCCCATAGCCATTCGCAAAAACGAAAACGAGATGATATACCTTGTAAACGAGGTCATCATCACTACCATGGAAGGCAGTAGTGAAAGGATGGTTGTCAGGAACAATATCTGCAAGGTTTGTAGATTTTCGCCATTAACATTTATCAGTGCATCCAAATTCACGGCTTAATCCTCCCCTTTTTTGGGACGTCCCAAAACCTTGCCGAGTGCGCCTGTGAAATCCACGCGTGACTGGGTCATGCGCAGTATTTCGTCCTCGTCACTCCAACGTTTAACCTTTTCCTCCGAGACACGGCTTATACAGACAATATTATCCTCCGACACCCCCAAAAAGTATACCTCATCATCCATTTGTACAAGCAGTAGCTTTTGATTGCGTCCCACCGGTAGTTGTTCAAGGGTGTTTATACGGCGGGTGCGGGGTCTCATGCTACCCATGGGCACACGTCCTAGTACATAGCGTGTGAAAACATAGGCCGCAGCCAGCACAAATATTATAATAAGCAGTGTCCAAATAAGCTGTAAAAGCTGATCTATCATAGCACTTAGGCGTTGCCAAGGATAGAGCTGACTGTTTTAATCAGACGCTCATCCTTAAACGGCTTTACGATAAAGTCCTTTATACCGGCCTGCACAGCCTCAACTACCATAGCCTCTTGGCCCATAGCCGAACACATAACAATATTGGCATCCCCATCCTTGGAGCGGATAATCTTGAGTGCCTCAAGTCCATCCATGTTGGGCATTGTAATATCCATCAATACAAGATCCGGCTTTAGCTCGGCATACTTATCCACCGCATCTTTGCCGTCCACAGCCTCATGTATATCTGTGTATCCATTCTTGCTCAGGGTATCGCGAATTACCTTTCTCATGAATGCAGCGTCATCAACTACTAAAATCTTTGCCATAACTATCTCATTCCTTTCTTCTTATTGGGCATTTAGCATTACTTTGTAATGTTTATTTTTTAATATCAAGTTCCAAAAGCTTTGCAGGGGTTAAAACCTCTGTTATTCTTACCCCGAAGTTATCATCTACAACAACAACATCCCCTCGGGCTACACACATTCCGTTTACAAATAAATCAACTTGATCTCCTGCCAGTTTATCAAGTACCACCAACGACCCTTTAGAGAAGGTCAATATATCTTCTACCTTGCGCTTGGCACGACCAATCTCAACCGAAATCTCAAGTGGTACCGCCATTATCAGCTCTAAATTCTGTGCTTGTTCCTGACCCATATGTCCACCCACATCCAATGTGGGCAAACGCACCGGTTGGGCATTTATAAGCTTGGGGTCAGCCGCCGGTATATGTGTCGCCGCAGGCGCTTGTGGCATTATCGGTGACGACGGCTGTGGCTGTGGTGTGCCGGCAGCCGGCGGTGATGGCGGTACCAATCCGCTCATTAACATCTCTATTCCCTCCTGAGTCATCGTGCCGCCATCTTGCGCTGCACTTGGTGTTGGTTGCGGGGGTGGTGGGGCTTGGGTTTGTACCGGTGTATCCGGCTGGACGGAAGGCTCACTATCCTGCGACATCCCCCCCATTCTAAAGCCATCCAACAACTCCCGTGCAAGCTCGGTCGACATAATATTTATAAATCGACTCTCGGACAAATTCTCTATATGCAGCGAAAACTGTATTGCAACCAAGTCCTGATTTTTATCGCTGAAATATTCCTCTCGAAATTTTTCCAACTCATCAAGCTTAAAAGACTTAGGTGTCGAAATATTAACCGGCCTACCCAGAAAATCCGAAAGTGCCGTCGAGGCCGCTCCCATCATCTGGTTCATAACCTCACAAATCGCACTTATTGTCAAATCGTTGAGCTCAAACTCTTCATCGGGTATCTCGCTCCCCATAAGGGTGCCCACAATCACTCGCACATCGTTTCGCTTGAGCATCATAAGATTGCTGCCTTGTAAACCCGATGTGTAATTGATCTCCACACCAATGGCCGGTTGCATGTCACCAAAATCAAACGATTCCATTGCAACCATGCTGGCCATAGGCGTGGTGATATCCACACGACAATCCAGCATATTGGAAACTGCAGTGGCCGACGATCCTAAGCTTATATTCATCACTTCGCCCAGTGCATCTAATTCCATTGCGCTAAAAACTACTCGCTCCATAGGCCTTTATTCTTCCCCTTTCCCATGATGATGGTGAGTCTTTGAGATCTTAACCGCTTTACTACTATTTTGGACGCCCATTTTACCGCTAAACCACGGTCGTCCGCCCACTCTCAAATAAATTGGTTGATCCACCGGATGATTGAGGTCTATCACATCTCCCACATTCAGAAAGTGAAGATCCCATAGCTTTATAGTAGTTCTGTCAAGTTCGGCCGTAATCTCCAAATCCGATTCACGCAAGATATTCATAATCTCATCTGAATTATCTTCGCCCGAACCTCGGCCGGCCTGATTTGCTCGCTCAATTGCATTGAAAAGATTTGTAAGCACCATACTGGGCAAACATACACTCACTTGACCCATACCGCTGGGTAGTTCCACCCCGCAACTCACGATAATTACCGTTTCATCGACGCCGATAAGCTCCACAAGAGTGGGATTGTTCTCCACCCGCCTAAAACCAAAATCCACATCGACATATGCCTCCCAACTTCCGCCCAAGAAAGACACCATCTCTTTTGCCAGCGTTTCATACAGCTTGAGCTCGATACCTGTGAGGATGTACCCATCCCCCCCTGTATCTTGTAGCGCTCCCACTCCACCCATCAGGCGGTCAACCATGCCCAGCGTAAGATCGGTAGAGCAGTGCAGTAGCACCGGTAAATCATCGTTTCTGATCTCGCCCGGTATATCCACATCCACTACGGTGAGGATATCCCCATCTGAAAGCGCATTGGAAAACTCATGATATCTTTGTTGCTCAATGGTTTCAAGCTCTACCACACATGTGGTGTGTAGTAAACGATTAAGGCGAGACGACACAACCCTTGCATAGTTCTCAAAAACCGCCTCTAACACCTTCATGCGATCTTTTGTGAATTTTCTTGGGCTGTAGAAATCGTATTTGCGATATTTTTCTTCGGGCGATTTTTGAGCAGCAGGTTTTTCGTCATCTGCACCACTCAATGCTGCGTTTAATAATGCATCAATTTGACTTTGTGATAATACGTCAGCCACTCTCATCCCCCCAATCTTTGCGGCATGTTTCCAAATATATTCTCAACATTACTCTCAAAAATCCTATTCTGCATGTTATACAGGAGCACTTTCGTCTCCCCGCATGGTGTAGTATGTCTCAATTTCATCTTCAAAATCTCCCGAGGAATCAAGGCCACTGATTATTAACTCTACTCGACGGTTTTGTGCTCTTGTATCCTCGGTCTCATTGCTGGCAGCCGGTCGCCACTGTCCATATCCCACACTTATAATTCTTGCAGGATCGATTATATCTTTCTCTTGCAAATACACTGTTATCATAGTAGCACGATTTGAGGATAACATTCTATCGGCCAATACCGGATTTGCCGCATCGGGTAGGGCTTGAGCTGTATGACCCAGCACCCTAATCTCATTTACATATTCAGCAGTATCGGCTATGGATAAAGCCACCTGATCAAGTACCGCCTCACCACTTGGTAGCAGTGTATAACTATCCCCCGCAAAAAACACCGCATCATCAAATGATATAAACACATATCCATTGCCGTTGGTCAATGTTATATCGTTGCTAAGACCCGCACCCTCAACGTATTCGTTCATGGCTGTAAATAGTTCCTGCATTTGTTGTTCCATCTGATTTTCAGTGAACTCATTTTGGTCGCTGGGTGGGTTTGAGGTATTGGCCAACTCCTCCATGGTCACATCAGGGTTAAAGGCCTCAACAAGCGCATTCCATTTGGCTTGATCTATCGTAGACATTGAATATAGCATAACAAAAAAGCAAAGCAACAGTGTAACCATATCGCCATAGGTGTCCATCCAGTTGGCACCGCCGCCGCTACTTTTTGGCTTTTTCTTCATGGCTCATTCCTCCTTGCAGGACTTTTGTGCACCAAATGTGGCTCGAACTTAATCGTCATCATTGCCACCCGCATCGGGAATGGCCGCCACTCCGCTCTCACGCAGTTTCTGGTTCATAAATATGTATAACGATTCCCGCAAGAACTTGGGGTTTTCACCGCCCTGTATGGCCACTATGCCCTCAATTACAATCTGTCGGCATAGCACTTCTTCTTCATCACGAGCTGCAAGGTTTGTGGCAATTGGACTAAAAACAATATGCGCCACAGCCGAGCCATATAGGGTGGTAATCATAGCGGTGGACATATCGGGTCCGAGTGAGCTCATATCAGCACCCGATAGGTTTTTAAGCATGTTTATAAGTCCTATCAGCGTACCGATCATACCAAAAGCAGGTGCTGCCGCTGAACCTTTTTCATACATCGTAATAACACGTTGGTGTCGTTCGGAAGTCTGCTCCAAGTCGTTTTCAAGTATACGCCGCACACGATCGGGGTCTGTAGCATCAACTATGAGCATGATGGCTTGTTTGAAAAAAGGATCAGACTGCTCATTGGCCTTTTCTTCAAGTGAAAGCAGACCATTCTTACGAGCAATTTGGGCAAGCTCGGTGAGCTGGTCAACATAAGTCACAGGATCAAATGTTTTGGCACTGAGCATTATCTTGAAATGTTTTGGGAATGACAGTGCAAGCTTTGGATAACAGGCCACCACAACCGCCAATGTACCGCCGATAACGATAAGTATACTCGACGGGTCAAAGAAGTTGAGCAGACGATCAGGGTTAAAGCCTATGGCAAAGCCCGACGATATGTCAATGCTTACAACAATACCGAATAGCATGAAGAAAAATGCTACGCCTATTCCTATGAGGTATACAATATTCATCCTTATTTTCCCCTTTTTACTATCATGTTGGAGTCAGTCCAATGCGAACTCCTTATCTATTTTGACTCGGCAATGGTAATCTGACGGCGGAAGTCCTGCACCCTTGCGTTGTACTTGGTGATTTTTTGAATGACTTCTTCCTCAGAATCCTTGACGATATAATAGTCTCTATTCATCATAACAATTTTGCACTCGGGAATCAACTCAATGCACTCAATTTGATTGTGGTTTAACAAAAACCATTCACCATTCATCTTTTGTAGTCTAATCACTTGTGCTGCCTCCTTTTATTGCCCTGCCACACTCGGAACATGTCTCATGCCCCGAGTGGGCAGGATTTAGTGCTTTTAGCTAAATAATTATCGCTTGATGTTTACAAGCTCTTCGAGCATACTGTCGGTTACTGTTATTATACGGGTGTTGGCTTGGTAGCCACGTTGGTAGGAAATCATGTTGGCAAACTCGGTGGCAAGGTCGGTGCCGGACATCTCAAGGAAGCCGGGCATTACGGTTGTGCCTGAGTTGCCCTCGACCGACATTTCAGCATCGCCGGTGGTGGCATTGTCAAGATAGCCTGTAAGTGCGCCGCCGGGGGCTGATACTGTCGTAGGACCTGTGTTACCAAGTGCCTTATAGTAAGGACCTTGGGTGTGGGTGAGTGCGCTGGGGTTGGGTACAGAACCGATAGCGATATAACCAACTACGACAGGATCGCCTGTCTTGGAGTTTACACCGATAATCTTGCCGCTCTGATCAATACTCATGCTTTCAAGCTGAACAGCGGGCAAAGCATCGTATTCGGCAGTTGTGGAGTTTGCGCCACCAACGGTAGCACCGGGGTAAACCGCATCGCCTGTATTGCCTCCTATGGCTGTGCTACCATCCGACTCGGCCGGCAAACGTATAGGCACAAGGTTGGTACTTATTTTTGTATTGTCAACATCTGTGCCGATTGCACCATTGAAATCGCCGGTATCACTTGTGGAACAGTTAAGAAAACCATATACGATATTACCACCAGAGTCCACAAGATAACCATCCGAATCAAAACGGAAGTCACCCACACGGGAGAACATCAGACTATCAAGCTCGGTGGCAAGTACACCTTCTTTGTCGCCCAGCATGAAAAATCCGTTGCCTTGTATCGAAAGATCATTGGGTTTGCCTGTGGACTCCAGTCCCTTTGTGCCCATGTCGAGGTCGATTGCCCCCACAGTTGCACCGTAACCGGTTTGTTTTGCGTTGACACCGCCGATAAGCTCGGTGCCGTCGGCCGAAGCCGATTGTGTCGAATAAATACTTTCCTTAAAAGTTACACGCCCTGCCTTGTAACCGTAAGTGTTAACGTTGGCCACATTGTTACCCGTGGTGTTAAGGGCTTCCATATGTGCCTTCATTCCTGAAATTCCTGCGCTCATTGCGCCTGTTAATGCCATATTGTAGTGCTCCTTTCCTACATGCCGAGAGGGAGTCGGTCAATCGGACCTTCTCCTGAGCATCCTTTCGGTCCTGCTCTTAATCTTATTATAACATCACGGCACCGTCAATGTTTGTAAAAATATTTTCTTTCATCTCATCCTGAGACATTGTGGTGATTACACGCTGATTTGGAACGTTGATTATAAATGCCAAACTGCGGTCAAATGCAAGTATATTGGTTGCACCCTTGGATTGTGCTTTCTCAACAGAATCATTTAGACGATCCATGAGATTAGGTGTTACCTCTATGCCCCGCTCTTGCGCTCTTTCCATCGCATGTTTAGAAAAGGCTACCTGTTGCCCCTCGGATTTGCCCATCTCCTTGGAAAGCATGGCCGCAAACGTGCCATTCTCACCCTGCGATGTCACCGGCTTTGCCACTGTGGCAGTGCCCAGCGTCCCCAAACCGACTTGATTTATCCGGTCGGTCATTTCACCGCCTCCTTCCATTTAGTACGCTCGTCTGTATCCATCAGACGATATAAGTTAGATAGTTTCGATTTCTCCCTCGTCAGTGACATTGTCCTCTGTCGAGCTGTCAGCATCTGTATCGGTTTCGCCCTCGCCCTCATCGGGTGTAGGTGCTGCCGGCAATGTGCCCACCGCCATTATGCTGTTAAGCGGGTACATCTCGCCATCCACAAATATAACCTGATCACCTTGATACACGCCCGTGCCTGTGACCTGTCCGACCGTCTCGGTAAGGTTGCCCGAATCGTCATAAGTGCCGACTGTAACCGTCTTGCCCACCAATGACGCCGAATAAGACATCACATTCGTTTGCACCAGTGCATCAATACTCTCCTGCACCGAAGATAACATCTCAACTGTGGACATCTGCACCATCTGCTCCATCATTGCGGTGGTATCCATGGTGTTGTCCATCGTCTGACTTTGTAGCTGCTGTATCATCAGTAACATAAAGTCATCAAAATTAAGCCCTGTGTCCTCGCCCGGCTCAAATATTTCGATGTCAAGCTGCTGTGAGAGGGTTAAGTCGGTATCAAACGTGCTGTAACTCCCGGTATTTACCCCTAAGTCCAGTGGTAGAAAATCCATTGTATCTCACCTCTCTATGCTGATTCGATTTCATTTTGGAACAGTCCCAATCGGAGTTTCTGTAGAAAATCTTCGGCCTCCTGTGGGGTGTCCTGCCTTTGTCTTTCCTGCTGCTGCTTGTTGCCACCCTCTTGATCGGGATGTTGCCACGGTTGTTCGCTGCCATCGGCCTGTGTGACCTGTACCCGTACCTCTTGACCGCTACTCTGTAGCATATTGCCCAGTGTTGCAGTTTGGTCTGTCAGCAGTCGCAGTGCACTCTCATTCTCAACCTGTAGCACAACATTGAGTATGCCACCCTGCAAGTTTAGCTCAACTACAACCTTGCCCAAATTCTCGGGGGTTAGCTGTAATACCACCTGCTGTTGGCCGTTTTGTGCCGCTGTGAGTATTTGGCTTGAAAGTTTGCTCTCAAACTGTGTCGAGGTTGTATCAAGTGTAGCACCATCGCCCACCTTGGTCGGCATCTGTTGTGTATCCTTAAACAGCGCCTTGGGCCCGGTGTCAAGGGTGTCCAGTACCTCGGCATCGTCGGGAAGTAGGTTTTGTCCGCTACCCTCGCCCGCCTCACTCTGCTCCTGCCCATGGGCTTGCCCATCAGTCTGGGCTGTGGGGATAACCTGTGTAGGCTCGGTTTGGGTGGTCTGCGCATCTGTGGTTGGCATCGCATCGGTCCCCGTTTGGGGCTGTACCACCGGCGCCTCGTCGGCCACCTGTGCTATAACCACAGGGTTTGTCATATCACCCTGCACCTGCTGTACCTCCTCGGGCACAATTTGTACGCCATTTTGGAGAATTTGCGGTGCGGTCTGTGTCGTAGCATTTTGCAGTACCGCCGTGGCTGCCGCCTCCATCAAACCTGCCTCCTCGGGAAGCTCTGTGTCGTCGGTCGTCGGTTTGTCGGTGTCGGTCACCGTGGTAGTGGTGGTAGTGGTTGCCGTCTCCAAACTCTTGTTCTGTAACATCTCCTCAAAGCTTGGTGTGCTACTGTCGCTTTGTGAGGGTGTGGGGTTTTTGCTCACCGCCATAGTCATCTCAAATAACGCTTGCAATGCATTCATCTCTGTTTCACCTCCTTTCCAAATAATATGTATATGCTCAATGACTTTCTCAGTCGGCCATCGCACGTGTGGCGGCCACGAGTTCGTCTATGAACAGCTCCTCCTGCTTTTGTGCCTGCTTGCGGTAACTTGCAAGCCTGTTTTCCCGCAGTTTTTCCAGCGTTGCGGTCTCCTGCTTTGCTCCAACCATCTCTTCCCGCTTTTCCTCGGCCTCGGCCTCGTATTGCCTAAGTGTTTCGGTCTCGGTGCGTATGCGGTGTTCAAGTATTCTAAGGCCTGTCTCGTAGCTTCTGGCCTTGGCTATGCTCATACCCTCGGTTTCAGCCTGTCTAAACTCTGCATTTAACTCCCGATAGTTTTGCTCTGTTCTTTGCAAAAGTCTTTCTTGGTCTCGAACACGCCCCATAAGTACAGCATATTCGCTTTTTACTCCGTCGAGCACCTGTTGTTTGTATCCGAGCACGTTCTCAAGTCCAAACTTAAACTGTTTCACTGGCTACCTCCGCTCGTATCACAGCAGTTTGCGCATTATTTCCATGCTTTTTTCGTGTGAAAAACTTTCGTTGATCCCCTGCTTGAGAAACTGATTTATGCCGTCTATCTTGCTCAGGGCATAATCAAGTTTTGGATTTGTACCGCTTTTGTATGCGCCTATGTTTACAAGGTCAGCGTTCTTTTCAAATATGCTCATGACATCTCGCACTCGACCCGATAACTCCCTGTGCTCCTCACTTGTTATATCGGGCATCAGACGGGAGATACTGCTACTTACATCTATGGCCGGAAAATGGTTGCTGTTGGCCAAAGCTCTGGAGAGCACTATGTGTCCATCAAGGATACCTCGCACCGTGTCGGCTATAGGCTCGTTTGTGTCGTCACCCTCGACAAGTACGGTGTAGACCCCCGTTATTGAACCCCTTTGGAAATTGCCACTGCGCTCTAAAAGCTTTGGGAGCTCGGAATAGATCGAGGGGGTGTAACCCCTTGCCACCGGCGGTTCGCCCACTGCAAGCCCTATTTCACGCTGTGCCATGGCAAATCGTGTGAGGGAATCCATCATAAGCAGTACATCGTAGCCTTGGTCACGGAAATATTCGGCTATACCAGTGGCCACCGAAGGGCACTGCTTGCGAAGCATTGCAGGTTGGTCAGAGGTGGCAACCACCAAAATCGAACGTCGCATACCCTCCTCACCCAAGTCCTTTTGAATGAACTCAAGTACCTCTCGACCACGTTCCCCCACAAGGGCTATGACGTTTATATCGGCCTTGACGTTTCTGGCTATCATACCCATAAGGGTACTCTTGCCGACACCCGAACCCGAAAATATGCCTATGCGCTGTCCCTTTCCTATTGTTAGCATACTATCTATGGCTTTTATTCCAAACTCCATCCTCTGTCTTATGGGAGGACGAGTGAGTGGATTTATATAGTTCCCATTTTCGACACAGTAGGGCGTTCCCCCCACAAAAGGTCCTTTGCCGTCTATGGGCTGACCCAGGGCATTTATCACCCTGCCTTTGAGAAATGAACCCATTGTAAGACTAAGTCTGCGGCCTGTGTTTCGCACAAAGTTTCCCGCCGAAAGTCCGCTCATTGGGGCGTAGGGCATGAGTAGCATTTTATCGCCCTTAAATCCCACAACCTCGGCCATTATGCGCCCGCCTGCCTCACCGTTGTAGATGTGGCATATATCGCCTGCGGCCGCCCTGCCACCCGAGGCCTCTATGGACATACCCACCATGTTTTCAATTTTACCTATATAGCTGACCGTCTCGGCCTGTCGCAACTGGCGGATTGTATGTTCAAACACCGAGTCCATGTCCTCCTTTTGGTAAGATATATGGGATGGGTCATCCTTGAGTTATAAGACTTTTGATATTGTTGAGCTGGGTCGAAGCGCTGGCATCAATTATCTCGTCGGGCATCTCTATTATACAAGTGCCGGCCTCGTCTCCGGGCATTGGGATGATTTTTATGTTGTCCGATATGCCGGCCAATGCGCTGACAAGCTCGGGGGGCGCCTCGGCCAGATGTTTTGCACTCTCGCCCGAGACATATATACGCACCCATTCCCGACGCTTTAGCTTTTCGGTGGCTACCTGTATCATTTTGCCGATTATTTCACGGCTACTGCCCAGGCTTACATGTATAACCTTTTCGGCCACCGCTATGCTAAGGTCGCACAGGTCGCTTTTGGTTTGGGTGAGCATTTCTTCCTTGGCAATCATAGCTTTCTCAAGGAACATGGCAATTTGCCGCTCTTGCAGGTCAAACTGCTCCTGCAAATGGACATCAGCCTCAACTCTTGCCTGCACAAGCCCTTCCTCATAGCCCTTGCGGTAACCCTCCGAACGTGCCTTTTGCTTTTCACTCTCTATCTCTTTTTCGGCCTCTCGGAGTCTTTTTTCCACAATTTCTTTGGCTCGGAAGTTTGCATCCTCCACAATCTGCTTTGCCTGAATGTCTGCATAACGCAGGGCAGAGGTATCGAGACTTGGGGTGGGCGGTGGAGTGTTGTCTATCTCCTGTTGCAGGCGCTCGGCCAACTCCTCAGGGGTGGGTAGGGCAGAACCCGCCTCCCCCTCTGATATGTCATCTGTTGGTGGAAATGTGTAGTCATCCACCGCAGGGCTCAGGAAACTCTTAAAGATATTAGGCAATTATATCGTCCCTTCCTCCCTTGAGGATGATCAGCTCGTTGCGCTCCTCCAAAGAACGTATGATGGACACCACGCGCTGTTGTGCCTCCTCCACGTCTCTCATGCGGACATTGGTTGTGACCTCGAGGTCGTCTTTGATGGTCTCGGCCATACGAGTAGACATATTGGCGAACAGTTTCTCGGCCACGTCGTTTTGGGCACCCTTGATAGAAAGTACAAGATCCCTGGGGTCGCAATCCCGAATAAAGCGCTGTACCGAACGGTCGTCCATATCGTTGATATCTTCGAAAGTGAACATCCTCTTGCGAATTTCGTCGACCAGTGCCTCGTCTTTTCTGGATAGCTTCTCGAAGATGCTCTTCTCGTTGGAACGGTCTACGTTGTTCATGATGCTGGCAACATGATCGATACCACCAACCTCGACTGCCTTGCTGTCGAACAGGCTTTCGAAGCGCTTACCTATCTCCTCTTGTACCACCTGTACGGCCGAGGGAGAGGCGCTCTCCATGCTGGCGATGCTCTGTACCACCTGCACCTGTCGCTCCTTGTCAAGCCCCTCAATTACCATGGCGGCCTTGTCGGGATCAACATAAGACAGTACAAGCGCGATGGTCTGGGGGCGCTCCTGCTGTAGGGCATTAAACAGTGATTTGCCGTCGGCCTTGGCCAGGAAGTCAAACTCACGCACCTGCATGGTCTTTGTAAGCTTGTCAAGCATAAGCTCAGCCGCCTGTGAGCCGTAGGTCTTCTCAAGTACGGCACGGGCGTATTCCATACCGCCCTCGGTCACCGCCTTGCTGGTCATGCATAACTGATAATATTCCTTTAAGGCCTCCTCGGAGGTGTCGGCATCCACAAAACCGAGTTTTGCAACCTCCATGGTTAAATCTTCCACGTCCTCAGAGTCCATAAATTTATATATCTTGGAGGCCTTGTCGGTGCCCAGTGATACTATGACCGCCGCCGCCTTCTCTTGGCGGGATAGCTCCCTTAACTTCTTGGCAGGCTCGGCGGGAGGGGCAGGTTCTTCGGTCTTTTGAGGCTTTTCGGTTTCCTGCGGTTGTTCAGTCTCTTCAAACTCTTCTAACTCGACTTCTTTAACGCTTGTAGCCTTGCTCATTCGTCGCCCTCCTCTCTCACCCAGTTCTTGATAACCTGAGCCGCAATCTCGGCGTTTTCATCAACAAACTTGCGAATCTCACGCCGCAATTCCATACTGCGCTCGGTCTCCATCTCCATTATGTCGGCCGCCCGCTGTGCATTTATCACAGGATCGCCCATCATCGGATGGCCATACAGTATATCGATCTCTCGTTGCTGTGCCTGTTGCTGCTCGGTCACACGCTGCTTTGCACGGCGTCTGGTCAGCAGTACTATCACTATCACAGCTATAATTGCAATACCTATAAGTAGTAGTACCCAATTGGGTATGCCGGCTATAAGCTCACCCTGTGTGGTAATTAGCTCGCCTTCGTCTGTGATCTGGAACGGTGCAACAAGTATGTTTATCTTGGTCTGCTGTTGCTCTATGGATATGCCGGCCGCACGTGCTATGTGTGGGTAGAGTACGTCAATGCCGGTCGTTCCCATTGCGTCTTGATTTATTGTGACCGATATCATTACATCGCTCACACGCCCTGCCAATCGCTCGACCTGTGAGTTCTCGGTATCAACTAAAAATTCATCCTGACCCGAATTGGTCACCTGCTCCTCAGTGCCGTCCAGTTGTGCCTCCTGCTCAACGTAATCGTTAAGGTCGGCATTGGGGGTGGTACCCACAGCACCCTCTGCGTCGGGATCGTTTCTTATAAACTGTTGGTCGTATATCTTGCTACCTATAATACCCTCGCCACCGGTGCTTCCATCGGCCGCCCAATCTTCAAGGGTGTAATCAGTCGAATCCACCACACTGCGGTCAACATCGACAACACTGTTTACACTCACTCGAATATTTGCAGTGCCGAATAGTGGCTCAAGTACCTGATATATATTGCTGCGAATTGTATTGTTTACCTGACTCTCAAGTTGCAGTTTTAGGGCAGATATATCCTGCACGCTCGACAACATTGTATCTTCCGAGCCCTCTGTTGTATATGTATTGCCCATGGTGTCGGATATGCTTATGTTTTCAATTTTAAGCCCCTGTACTGATGTTCTCACCAAAGAACCTATGGCATCAACTTGTCCCTCAGAGAGACCGGTCGAACCCTCCATGGTAACCACAACCGCCGCCGAGGCTTCCACTATGTAATCACTATCAAGTACATAGGAACGATCCTCACCCTGGGCTATATTGACCGTGGCATCCCGCACACCGTCAAAACTGCGAATTACTGCAGCCAAGCGGTCTTGCAGTGCATAGAAATATAGGGTGTTACGTTCGGATTCGGTCGTAAGTCCCCCTACACTGTCAAGATAGGTCGAGTAGCCATAACCCGAATCGGGATAACCTTGCATAAGCAAATCAGCCTTGAGCTGTGCCTCTTGGTCGGGGGGTACTAAGATGGTATTATCACCGCTTATTCTGTAATCGGTAACCCCGCTCTCGGATAGATAAGACACCACCGAGGTCATATCGGCTTGATTTAGCCCTGTGAACAATGTGGTGTAAGGTCTCGTTGCATTTATAACGGCAACAATACCCACCACCACAAGGGTTGTGAGCAAACCGCCTATTATGATGGTTTTGACATTTTTACTAAGTCCCAACCACATCTTTTTAATTTTATCTAAGTACTTTTTCGCCTGTTCTTGCACTGTTGTTACCCCCGGCTATTGTTTGAGGTGCTATGCTCGATCAACTCATTCCTACACATTTTATTTGAAAATCTTTATAGACCCATACGCATCAGCTCATTGTAGGACTCAAGCGTTCTGTTGCGAAGCTGAACCAGCAGTTCCACCGAGGTCGCCGCCTGTGTTGCTGCTATGGTGAGCTCGGCCGGATTATCAAGTTGCCCTGTAGCCAAACGGTATTGTGCATCATTCTTTATAGCCTCGGTCTCTTTTACATTGTCAATTGCCGACTGAAATATGTCCGCAAACATCCCCCTGTCCGCTTGTGTGCCGGAAGCCTCGTTTGTGCCGTTTTCGGGCGTAAAGAGAGGCTGTATCGATTGAATCGGCTGAAAATCCATATGAATCCTCCTAAAAAACACATTTTATTCTATGTTATTTCCCTATTTCAAGCCCCCTGGCCGCCACCGATCTGAGCGTATTAAAGGCGGTGGTGTTGGCCGAAAATGCCTGACTGGCCGCCATTGCATCGGCCATCTCTTTAATCAAATCGACATTGGGCATCTCAAGATAGCCCTCTTCATTTGCATCGGGATGTGTCGGATCATATACCAGCTTAAAATCGGACTGATCCTCTATTATCCCGGTGACCTTCACGCCGCCACCTGTGGGGGTAGTGCCTTTGGCCTGCGCCATAGCCGCCTCAAATGTGGTCTGCCCCTCTTGTGCCTCAAATGTCACAATCTTACGGCGGTATGCCCCGCCCTCTTCTGTTCTGGTGGTGTTCATGTTTGTGATATTCTCCGATACCACATCAAGTCGGAGTTTTTGTGCCGTAAGACCCGAACCGACAACCCGCATAGAATCTAAAAATGCCATATGTATCTACTCCGTTCTGCCCGTTGGGCACATATTATCCTCTTATGGCCGTGCGCACCAGCGACAATTCACTGGATATTGCATTCATCACATATTGAATTTGCAGTGCGTTGCGTGAAAGCTCTATGGACTCGGCTGTAATATTTACACCGTTGCCGTCAAGACGATTGCTGACATCGGCCTGCTCCACCTTAACCTCTGCCCCCGCAATGGAACGGTACATCTCACCACTCTTAGGACTTCCGGCATCGGCCGACTGCACCGCTTGGCGCAATGATTCTTCAAATGTTGTGGCATATGTGGGCTTGTAATCAGGCGTTTCCACATTGGCGATGTTGTCGAGTATGTGGGTTTGTTTTGTCCACAGATAATCCATGGAACGCTCCATCATAAACATGGAGTTGTTAGACAAAATATTCATAGTGAAACTCACCGTCCTTTCGGATGTTTTTCATCATAATTATCGAGTGTTTTTAAAAAAAGGACACAATCCACCCATATTGTGCATACTTGTCTAATTCATTATACTCGAATTTACTTTTTTTTACCATAGTTTAAGTAAGTCAAAAATAACCAAATATTTGAGTGTTTTTCTTAAAATTCTCTTAAATATATACATTTGATACGAAAAGTTGCAATAATACCCTGAAAATTGAATACTTTTGCATTTTAAGGACACTTTTTATGCCTTATTGTGTATTATTATACACCTTATTCTCTGTGTTTTTGTAGCTTATTACAAAAAACGACACCTCGCAAGTGCGCAAAGTGTCGTTTTGTATATACCATATACTGGATTTTATCTCCTGCTTATTCAACTTCTATCTACAATATGGGGTGCTGTTTTGCCCTTTAACTGTAATCCGAATACCGCCTCACGGATGAGAACTTCCTCTTCGTGGAGTATATCGACAAATTTGCTGGCATAAAACTCCTTGCCACCATCTCTGTCTATGCGGCGCAGTACCTCGAGCGTCATTATTATAGGCTTGGCGGTCACAGGGATTACTATATCCACCTGCTCATTCACATCAAGCACCCTATCACAAGAGAATGCCACCCCACCACAGCTGAGATCCTCACCCACCACAGGTAGGCGACCCTCCCAGTTGCCGTTTACAGGGTATATATAACTGTTAAATATGGTGGGCATACGCAAATTTTCCCTCATGCGCACAGCCTGTACCACAATCATATCACCCTCTTGGCGCAAAATCTTGGCCTCAAGGGTGCGCGCCCCTTTGCCCGCCCCCAAAAGATTGACAAACTCGTATTTTACTACCCTGTCAATATTGTCATCCTGGACAATCAGATGCCAACTGTCTTTGTCCGGGCTGTCATTGGATAGACCGTACCCTATACGTGCGCCTCGGCTGTCGAGAATGGTGTATTTGTATTTCATGTGTTCCCCTCCATGACTGATTGTGTATTATCTGCAAACATTTCTCGCTCTCGGCGGTATTTCTCGGGATCGCTCGGGTCAAAGTTAAGAAAATATATGTAAATTTCCACGATGGCCTGATAAAGCTCGGTCGGCACCTCTCTGCCAAGTTCAAGCTGTGAGAGCACCGTCGCCAGTGAGTTGTCCTCATATATCGGCACACCGTTTTCGGCCGCAACCTCTACAATCCTCTCGGCTAAATGTCCCGCTCCCGAGGCCACTATTATTGGAGCCACTTTGCTGCCATCGTATTGCAGTGCCACCGCTCGGGAGGGCACAGTCGGCACATCCTTAAATTTTGACATTCACGCCACTCCTTCCGTCGAACAAATCGGGGAACACTTGGGTTATAGCTATGGGGTTTTCCTCTTTTTGCACCTTTATGCCTTGACTGCGCAGTCCGTTGAGTTCTAAAATGTTTTGCAAATCACGGGCAATAATCGAGCCGTTATCGGCCACGCTGTCGGGCCCAAATACATTTAGCTCCACACGGTCACCCCTTGCGGCCAGCGTCATCTCCAAAAAGCCGAGCGACTCTATGTCGAGCTTGAAGAGAAATTGTATTTTGTCCCCTTGTCCTTCCTCGTCGCCGCCACCACCGCCGTCCTTGGCATTGGGGTCAACCCAAAATTCCGAGTACATCATCTTACCCTGCCACTCAAGGGGTATCATGGCGTGTTTTAATGGCATGAACACACTCTCGTTTATGAGCAGTGCCTTTATAATTTCCGAGAAAGCATCTCGGATATCAACCCCCATAGTGCCCTGCAAGGCCTGCGAGGCTGTCTGGGCGAGCTGTGCCGAGAATAAATCATTTGCCCCCGCTCGGGTGAAGGCGTTATCACGCAGCAGTTGCATGAGGGCATTGTCCTCCATGCGACTTAGCCCCGACAACACCCCACCATATCCGCCGAGTTGTCTAAAGGCAAGAAGCAGTCCCTCCTCACCGCCGTTCTCATAGCGGGCAACCTCGAGCATGAGCATACTTATGAGCACGCGGGAACCACCCATATCATTTGTACGGGAGGCATAATTTGCAAGATAGGGAAGTATATCCCCCTGTAGTAGGCGCAGTGCCTCACCACGGTTGCCCATATCGAGCAGATTTTGCAGTTGGGAGGCCATATTTTGCAGACTGCCTTTCCAGCTTTGGGGCATGTAGTCAGGCAAGGTACCGAGTAGGCGGGAGAGGTTTTTGGTTATATGTTCAGTGGAGGAAAAGTCGCTGTAACGTTTGGCAAAGTTTAGAATGGCTTCACGGATGCTATCGTTATTCATGCGGGAAAAGGCCTGCCGAAGCATCTCAAACAATGGCCCCGAAAAGCGGTTGTTGGCCTGCATTTGACCCAAGAAAAACTCTTTGAAAGTCGCCTCGTCCATTTTGAGCGTTTGCAGGAGAGTGGCCATCTCCTTTGCGATGCCCTCGCTTAGCCCCGGCGTATCGACGCTGCCTCGCAGCAGTGTGACCAGTCGGCTAAGCTCGCTTGCAAGGTCGGGGGCTTCACGCAGTGTCTGCAAAAACGTTTGCAGGTTGGAGTCATAGCGTTGTTGGGTGGTAAGGTTGTTTTGGGCAGATTGTTGATCGGTTCGGGCATCCGAGCGGTTTACACGGCTTGGATCGATGACGTTTTGTATTTGGGTATCGCCCGGTTTTTGCACAACGGGGAGTGCCCTGTTGTTGTTTGAAGTATCATATGACGGTGCCGGGTTTGTAATACCCATTAAGTTTGCCATGTTGTAACCATTCCTTTCCGACGCATTGCGGAGCACAATTTATATACATTATAGCACCTTTTAACAAAAAAATTAACAAATTCAAGGGCAAAGATTTGATTTTATTTTTTTACCCCTTATTTTTCTCCCGAAATGGTCGAATAAATAGAGAAGCAGAAATAGGAACATATAAGGGAAGGATTTTGATTATGAGTGCAGGTAATGACAGCATATTGGGCGCATTTCTCTACGAGACAAATTCACTGCTTGAACAGCTGGACAGCATTGTGTTGTCGGCCGAGCAACAGGAGGACTTCTCGGAGGATGATGTGAACAGCATTTTCCGCATCATGCACACCATAAAGGGCGCTTCGGCCATGATGGAGTTCACTGCCATGATGAAAATAGCCCATCGTGCCGAGGATTTATTCTCTATCGTGCGGGATAAATCCATAAGTATTGTACCACAGGAGCGTCGTCCCGAGCTGTTTGATTTGTTATTCGCTTGCATAGATTTTTTCCGTCTTGAGGCCGAAAACATCCAAAACGAACAGCCCCTCACCGAGAATATCGACAGCCTGCTGGGAAAAGTTAATAGCTTGATCGGCCAAATTCAAGGGGCTCCACAGGAACAAGAAAGCGCCATGACCAACGGTTCCTCTGCAGATATGTCCTCTGTGGCAACAAACAGCGCCTATCCATTTGGTTTGCAGGTCTTTTTTGACGAGGGAGTGGGCATGGAGAATTTGCGTGCCTCGATGCTTGTCACATCTATAGCCGAGTTTTGCGCATCGGATGACTTTATATTTACCCCCGAGAATGTCGCGAGTGATCCCACGACAGCCGAACAGATTATCACCTCGGGGTTTTTACTTTCTTTTAAGAACAAGACCGACCGTGATACCGCCGTTGTGTCGGTGACCT
The DNA here is from genome assembly GCA_964370005.1 of uncultured Oscillospiraceae bacterium. Lineage (GTDB taxonomy): Bacteria > Bacillota > Clostridia > Oscillospirales > Ruminococcaceae > Heteroruminococcus. The sequence continues at coordinate 20,065 of CAYJGR010000004.1, read as the reverse complement.
CGGCCGGCTCGGTGCGTACATATCAGCCTATCGACAGCGCCCCCGAACCCGAAACACAGGCAGCCGTCGATACCGCAAGCGACACCCCCGCCACCAAGCGCCCCACCGCAAACAAAACAGCGGCGAAATCCGAGGTGTCTCAGCTATCAAAGGAAAGCCTTATAAGTGTAAACCTCAGCAAGCTTGACCATTTGGCTGCCGTCGTGGGCGAAATTGTCATAACCGAGTCGATGGTGACAGGTTCACCCGACCTAAAGGATCAAAGCCTGCCCAACTTCTCAAAGTCGGCAAGACAACTTCGCAAGCTCACCGATGAACTACAGGATGTATCCATGTCACTGCGCATGATACCGGTGTCGGCCACATTCCAGAAAATGCACCGCATAGTGCGAGATATGGCCAAGAAACTCGGCAAGCAGGCCACCCTCACCCTCATAGGCGAGGAAACCGAGGTCGATAAGACCATTGTTGACTCTATAGGCGATCCGCTTATGCATATTGTGCGCAATTCGATGGACCACGGCCTTGAAAGCGGTCCCGATGAGCGTGTGGCGGTCGGCAAAGACCCGACGGGTTCCATCACACTTTCGGCACGCCACACCGGCGGTGAAGTTATAATAGAGATAAGCGACGACGGCCAGGGTGTAAATTACGATGCCGTGCTCTCAAAGGCCATACGAAACGGCCTTGCCCAACCCGATCTTGAATATTCCCACCGCGAGATACTCGGATTTTTGTTGGCACCCGGGTTTTCGACAAATGCCAGTGTTACGGAGTTTTCGGGACGTGGTGTGGGCATGGATGTTGTCAAGCAGAACATCGAGAGCGTGGGTGGTACAATTTCCATATCCAGCACCCCCGGCCAAGGCATGACCACCACCCTTAAAATACCTCTCACCATGGCCATAATGTCGGGCATGGAGGTTGCGGTGGGTAGCTCGGTGTTCACCGTTCCTATTCGCAATATTCGCCAGTCATTTAAGATAACCGAAGAGGACATTGTGCAGGATGCTTACGGCGGCGAGCTGTTTCGCAGTATGGGGCAATATTACCCTGTTTTGCGACTTCGCAACGTTTTGGGCATATCTGATGGCATCAGCGATGTTTCGCAGGGAATACTCATGTGGCTGGATTCGGATGAGCAATCCTACTGCCTGTTTGTGGACGAGCTTTTGGGCGAACAGCAGGTGGTGGTAAAGCCTCTCCCACCCTATTTTAACAGCTTTGGCATCAAGGATAAGGGCATTGTGGGCTGCACCATTTTGGGCGACGGCAGTATAAGTGTTATACTAAATGTCGAAACGCTGTACAGCGGTGCATCCTAACCGTAATTCTCACAAACAAACTGTGTTCACCGATTTAGGGTTATAATACCGTGTCAGAATAGGAGATTATTTATATGAGTCAACAAGAATTTTTATTTGCTCCCCATGATGAACAACAAGAGGTGGAAACCCAACTTATTGAGGGTGAAAAATATCTGCTTTTTACCTCGGGCGGTATTTTGTTCGGCGCATCGTCGGAATATGTGGTAGAGATAATCACCACACATGCCATAACATCGGTACCGCTTTTGCCCGAGCATGTGCGTGGGGTTATAAACCTACGTGGGCAAATCCTACCTATACTTGATGTTCGCACCCTGCTAAATCATCCCCATTCCGATAACAGCTGTATAATAATGCTCAACATCTCGGGATCAATGCTTGGGATTTTGGTCGATGGTGTTGACAAAATGCTCAGTGTGAACTCGGACACCATATTGCCCGCCCCTGCAAAGCAGGAGCATTCCCTTGTCAGCGGCATGTGTTGTTTGCCCGACCAAAAGACCATGCTCATATTTGATTGTGCCGGACTACTCTCAATATGATGCCGAGCCTCGGGAAAGGGGTATATAATTGGGATGCAGATGAAAAACCTAACCATGTCTGATAGTGACTTTACCCGACTTGAGAACTTCATGCGGGAAAAGTACGGCATAAATCTTAAAGGTAAGAAACAGCTGATTGTCACACGTCTTTCGCATCATTTGCAAATTCGAGGATTTAGCAGCTTTTCTGAGTTCCTCAACAACTTTTTTGAAAAAAATTCGCCCGATGATCTTGAATTCATAATAAACAAGCTTACAACCAACTACACGTTTTTTATGCGTGAAAAACAGCATTTTTCTTATTTTGAGAAAACCTTGTTGCCTGCCCTTGCAAAAAAACATGAGCGTGAGCGTGTGTTGTCCATCTGGAGTGCCGGTTGTTCGAGTGGCGAGGAACCCTACACCCTATCCATGTATATAAAGGAGTTTTTTGGGGCACAGTCCTCGTTGTGGGATACCCGCATTTTAGCTACTGACATTTCGGCCAATGCCCTTGCGAAGGCCAAGGAGGGCGTATACCCTTTACCCAATGACATGCCAAACGGTTGGCTACAAAAGCATTTTGTTCCCGCCGAGACCCCCGGCATGTTTTCGATCGCCCCACACATACGCCAAAATGTTATTTATCGTTACTTCAACCTCATGGAACCAATATCTTTTAAGCGTAAATTTGACGTAATATTTTGTCGCAATGTTATGATATATTTTGACGAACCCACCCGCGAGGTGCTGTTGCGCCGTTTTCATGATGCTACAGTGCCGGGAGGGTATCTTTTCATAAGTCATTCCGAGTCCCTTAGAAGAAACGATTTTTACAAGATGGTCGCACCGGCAATTTACAGACGTGATTAGTTAGGGAGAGATTAACGGTGACTACGCAATCAAAAAAAATTCGAGTGCTTGTTGTAGACGATTCACTTGTCGCTCGCATGACAATCATCGAAGCCTTGAACAAAAACCCTTTGTTTGAGGTTGTGGGGTACGCCGTGGATGCGGGCGATGCCCAGACCAAGATATTGCGCCTTTGCCCCGATGTTGTCACGATGGACGTCGAGATGCCCGGTCGCAGTGGTATTGAGTTTTTAAAAGAATTTCTACCCCGACACCCTCTCCCTGTCATACTTGTATCCTCGCTGGGTTTGCGGGTATTTGATGCTTTGGCCGCAGGTGCTATAGATTTTGTGCGCAAGCCGGATAGTACCCACAATAAGGATGTATTCCTGCGCAGTCTTGCCGAAAAGCTTATGATCGCCTCATGCGCACGGGTACAAAGTCGAACTGCTACCCACCTTGCACCGCCGGCCGCCACCACCATGCCATTCCCTCCGAAAAGGAGTGCCAAACCCTCGCCACCTCATCCCCTATGTTTGACCAAAAATCAGTTTATTATAGCAATAGGCGCCTCGACCGGCGGTACCGAGGCCACGCTTGAGATACTGAGAAACCTCCCTGCCGATTCCCCCGGTGTGCTCATCGTACAACATATGCCTACAGGCTTTACACGTATGTACGCCGACCGCCTAAACTCGTTGTGTCACATGAAGGTACAGGAGGCCAGGAATGGCGACACTATTCTACCCGGTACTGCGTTTGTCGCCCCTGCAGATTTGCAATTGCGGGTGATGCGCTCGGGCGGAACATATACTATTTCCTGTCTTGCGGGTGAAAAGGTAAGCGGCCACCGCCCCTCGGTCGATGTGCTGTTTCAATCCATGGCTGATAACGTCACCTGTGATATGATAGGCATAATTTTGACCGGAATGGGTGGCGACGGTGCAAAGGGGCTTTTGGCCATGAAGAAGGCCGGCGCCTACACCATAGGTCAAGATGAACAATCCTGTGTGGTCTACGGTATGCCCAAAGTGGCACATGACATAGGCGCCGTGACGGTGCAGTCCCCCTGTAATAGCATAGCCCCCCTCATAAAACATCATTTGCAAAAACTATAAAAAAACCATTCCCATGGTGCGGGAATGGTTTTTTATTGCGGGCGGGCGTCAAAACCCGCCCCTACATGTTCTTACGCTTCTCTATCATCTATCCTCTATAATATGCGCCACCTGTTTGTATGCATCACTTTGGCGCAGTGTCATGACGGCGGGGTGGTCGGCGGGGAACTGCGAGAGTATAGCACGCACCTTTTCGGCCAATGCCACAAGCTCGGCCGAGGGGGGTGGGGTCTCGGCTTTTTGTTTTAGCTCCTCCTGCAGTAGTCGCACAATCTCCTTGAGCGTCCCATCGAGCTTGAGGGCTTGGCGCAAGGTTCGGGCATAACCCACAAGGTCACCCTGCTCCTTCATATTTTGGGCGTCAAGCAGTACGAGCGCCGCATTATGTATCGCCGGCAACGCCGACCAGTCCTCGGGACTTTCAATCAAGCTCTGGGCATAATACGATGGCAAAAACGCCCTCGCCGCACTCACAAACACCTCATAAACCGCCGGCGCATCCCCCTCGTTTGCCGGCAGGTAAATCACGTTGTCATTATCCTCGTCATCTTTCCATGGATCGTCCTGTTTTTTCTCATCCTCTGCCCAAGAAGCCATCGCCAAAACAGCATGTCCAAACTCAAACAAAAACTGTTTTTTGTACACACTGCTTAAAAATTCATCGCCGTCGGCAATGGCAGGCAACATGGAAAGCATACCCCTTTGCTGTGCCAGCAGAGCGGCCACTTCGCGCAGTTTCTGTCCGCTGCGGCGGTAGAAGGGGTCGGGCAGTTTTGTCCCCGCTTGTAGCAATCGATACAGGGCGCCCACGGGTAGGTCGTCCCAGCTCTCCACCTCGATGGCGAGGGCGGACAGCGTTTCGGCGCTTTGATCCTCCTCCATCATTGTGGCGGCACGGGCAAGGTCGCCACCCACAAGCCCAAACATCCTGTGCCTGCCACGCCCGTTTTGCCCAAATGCAACATTGGCAACGTGGCGACAGGTTGCTTTGACGCGCTCGGTTTCGGGCTCGTCCTCGGGAAGGTCGGCTATGGCGGTGTAGAGAGACTGCACAAGCTCGGGCACGCCGTCTTGGTCGTAGATGTGGCCGACTGCTAATAGGTAGTTCTTGGCGGTGTTGGCGGTCAAACCTTGGTAGTCAAGCTCTATGTCCGCTATTGTTGCAAGGGCTTTGTCCGGTTGGCCCAACTTCATGTGGGCGACCGATTTCATGCTACATACCTGCATTTTATCGGTCTTTTTGGCCCTCTCAAGTACAAGGTGTAATATCTCGGCGATATCATAATTTTTGGCAAGATAATCCTCAACACCGCTTATATATCGCTCGGCATACTTTACTACCCTCTCATAATCTTTTTTATCATAGGCGTACTTGGCTACCGCAAAGGCCACATCCACCCTCGAATGGAAATCTTTTTCGAGTTTTGGGTCGTCCTCCCCAAGTTTTAACCACTCTTCAAATTCGGGAAGTTTGTTTACAACTGCCCACTCGATGGAATATCTCCAAAGTGAGGGAAAAAAGGCATCTTTTGTTTTTTGGGGATTGTTCTTCACAATATCCATGCCCCGCACAATATACTCGCCTTTTGCCTCCCAATCGCTCGAAGGAGTGGACTCAAAACATTGTACAAACCGCCTTAAATCCTCGGGTTCTTGTTCCAATGCCTCGCGTAGCAAGTCCAAGTTGCGCTTGGTTTTTTCTTTTTTGCGCTTTGGGTCAAGGTTCTGGGAATAACCATCATGATGAAACAATGTCTGTGATAACTCGTAAACAGTCACTTGCCCCTCAAGCTCTACCGACTCATGCACCGCCCCGCTATAACGCACCCCCGTATCCATTCTATAGACACGAACTGCACTAAAATCCGAATAACCCCCCCGCTCCCAGTCGTTTGTCAAATAGTTGCGAATAACCACGGTACATATATCAAACTGCAAAGAATAGGCATCACGCATCACCGCCACAAGTTCCTCCATGTTCTCATCAAGGTACTCGTCAGCATCGACAGATAGGTACCATACCCCGCTACACCGCTCCATAACAGCATTGCGGGCGGCCGAAAAGTCGTTTATCCACGGGAAATCAAACAGCACGTCGGCATACTGCGCCGCAAGCTCTCGTGTGCCGTCGGTCGAGCCGGTGTCGGCTATCACAAGCTCACAGGGCACCGCATCACGCAGTGGCTGCAGTGCATCAAGACAACGCTGTAAACAGCGCATCTCATCCTTTACAATCATGCCTATCGAGAGTATGGGGCGGTCTGTGGGCAGGCGTTTACCGCCTCCCGAGGGTTTTCTGCGTTTCATATGTAAATTTCCTTTCGTGGGTTAATCGGTGGGAAAAATCCCCTGTATTTATATAATAACAATCGTCCTCCCAAGTTTGTGGGTTTTGGTCGATGTATTGCCAAATTTGTTTGTATGATTTTTCGTTTCGGATTATGTGGTCGTGGTAGGAACGTTGCCAACATTTTATACCCTGTGTGTTTTTTTCAATATTCATTTGTTTTGTCGTTTGATATTTAAACCATGCGATCACATTTCCCAATGTAGGGGACGGGTCTCCCGTCCCGCCACCTAACCAATTCGCATTATCAATGATTAAAATCACATGCATATGGTTGGGCATGATTATATATTTATCCACATGTACGGTGGGATGTTTTTCGTTTATTTTTCCGATGTGGTTCTCCACAATTTCACCAAAACGTGATAATTCCAACGCGGGCGGGACGGGAAACCCGTCCCATACAGCGGAATTGGAGGACATATTTATACCGCTAACAATTTCGCCAAAAATGTGTTCCTTGTTTTTTGCACATATCGTCACAAAATATGCGCCGTTTTCGCTGTAATCGTAATCCTTTAATCGTATGGTTTTCCGTTTGGGTAGTTCCATGTTGTTACCTCGTGTGTTTTGTGTTGATATGTCCTGCGGCTTGATGTTGCCGTCATAAAACAACACCACCCCTGTAGGGGACGGGTCTCCCGTCCCGAAACGTAGCAACAACCCGCTATATATCAAAGTGCATATAGATTTGTTTCATACAGTGTTGCCGGTCAATGGATAAAACCGCAATGTGGGCGGGACGGGAAACCCGTCCCCTACAATGCCTTTGCCCTTTACTAATCACTAATAGCTAAGAGGCGGGCAAATGCCCGCCCCTCTTGGAACAATGCGTTACTGCACGCAAACAATATACGACTAAAACTCTTACTGGAGGAGCGAAAGAACGCCCTGAGGTACCATGTTGGCCTGGGCAAGCATTGCCTGTGCCGACTGGATCAGGATGTTGTTCTTGGTGTAGGACATCATCTCTTCGGCTACGTCGGTGTCGCGGATTGCGGACTCGGCGGCCTGGATGTTCTCTTCCATTACAGACAGGTTGTTCATGGTGTGCTCCAGACGGTTCTGGGCAGCACCGAGGTCTGCACGCTGTGTCGAGATAGCATTGATAGCCTTCTTGATGCTCGAAATAGCGGACTGAGCACCGCTCAATGTGCTGATCGACAGAGTGCTGAGAGTCAAAGCAGTCTTGCTCATGGTCTTCATGGTTACGCTGAGCTGGTTGAACGATACTGCGGTATCACCGATCTGTAGGGTCATCTGGGAACCGTCGAACAGTGTGATGCCGTTGAAGTTGGCAGTCTCGCCGATACGATCGATCTCGTCAAGCAGCTGATCAACCTCTGCCTGTAGAGCAGCACGGTCGGTATCGTCATCATAAGTGCCGTTAGCGGCCTGTGTTGCCAGGTAAACCATACGGTTTAGCATGTCATGTACTTCGGTCAGTGCACCCTCAGCGGTCTGGATGAGGCTAACGCCGTCGGCAGCGTTCTTTTGAGCTGCGTCAAGACCTGTGATCTGGGCACGCATTTTCTCCGAGATAGCAAGACCGGCGGCGTCATCGCCTGCACGGTTAACTGCGTAACCCGAGGACAGCTTCTCAAGGTTCTGAGCCAGAGCCGAGGTGTTGTTCGAGAAGTTACGGTAAGAGTTCATTGCCATGATGTTGTTTTGAATACGCATAGTGTAGTTCCTCCTTCAAATTGTTGCGGATAGGTTCCTTCCCATCCTATTTTTTTGTTTTCGCCTTTCCTGCGTAGGCCTTCCCGCCGGTTGTGCGAAATGTTGTCGTGCCGTCCCGCTTCCGGATTGCGGAACCTCACATCCAGTATTTCGGCTTATTTTAAGGAAAGATAATAGCAGATGGAAAAATTTTTTATTTTTTTGAAAATGTGGGTTTTGCCCTTAATTTTTGAGGGTTTTGGACGAAGAAATAATTGTCGGTCTTACAGCAAAGCAAACTGTATAGCCACAAACTTGATTGAAGGGAGGCTTTGCCGTGTTTTCACGAATAGATATAGGTGGCGGTTTTGGTGTTACCCGTTCGACATCCCACACTGCCCAGCGCACCACTGCCGACTCGGCCAAAGCAGGAATACAAAATTACGATTTCATGTCCTTTTCACAGATGCCCGAGGGACAGGAGCTTCGCACAAAGGATTTGACTGCCCAGATTTCCGGTCAGGCACGCATCCGCCCCACCCATGGCGACATTCAAACAATAAAGCGTCAAGTGGAAGAAGGTACCTATGTGCCCGATGCGGGTGAGATTGCCGCACGTATGCTTCTTATAAATAAGGAGGACTAAACCGTGCCTGCACAATACAGCGATTATATACAGTTGCTACTTAATTTGCAAAAAGACATTGTGTCGCTCGTCGAGATTTTACAGCGCAAAATCGATGCTACACAGGCATTTGATCTTGATACTATAAATGAGTGTATACGAAAAGAACAGGCACTGAGCCTGTCTTTGCGGGGATTGGAACAACGGCGTGTGTCACTTTTATCCGAGCTCGGTTATAAAGACGCTACTATGCGACAGATGCCACAGTTATGCCCACCCCAGCATAAAGCCGAGACCGCCCGTGTGGTCGAGGTAGTGATGAAGGATTATGAAGTGCTTGCCAGTCTGCAGCAAAGGGCAAAACTTATGCTTGAACGACATCTGCATGAGGTCGAGGGAGCACTCGAACAAAAAGGGGTCTTGACCGGGGCCGAGGAGGGCTACAAGTCCTCGCCACCACCCAAGCCCAAGAAAATGCGCACCGACTTAAAAGTTTAGGGAGGACATATATAATGATACATTCCAGTACATTCAGCACTCTGTCCACCGTTCGCTTGGGCATATACGCCGCCCAAAAAGGTCTTGAGGTGACAGGTAACAATATAACAAATATCAATACCGAGGGTTATACCCGCCAACGGCTTGATCAGTCCAGCCTAATAACCTCCTCAAACGACATGTACATGTCCCCCACCAGTGCACGTGTGGGGGCGGGTGTTGTGGTGACGGGGGTGTCGCAAATTCGCGATCCGTCGCTTGACATCGCATTCCGACAGGTCAGTGCCGATGTGGGGCAGGCCGATTCAAAACTTGCCGGCCTTGAGGACTTGGCTGTTATACTCGACGAAATCGGCAAGGGTGACGGAGAGCAGGACGACGGTGTTATTCTAAGCCAACTAAACGATTTACGTGACCTTATAAGCCAAGCCAACACCAATGGTATTGATGGTTATGATTCGATTATTCGCACCTCAGCGGGTGCGCTTGCATCGCTTTTTAACAGCTATGCCTATAAGCTTGATGAGCTTGAAAAGACAGCTTTAACCGCCATTGAGCAGGATGTTGACAGCATGAACCAAATCCTTGAGGATATACATAATCTCAACATCTCCATCCGAAATTCCGATATTCGCGGGGATGAGGCGCTCGAACTTCGTGATCAGCGAAATATGCTCATAGATGAACTTGCTCAACACAACAGAATTACCGCCGAATACTCCATGGAGGACATCGGGGCGGGGGTCATGATTGAGAAGCTGACCATAAAGTTTGATATGGGCGAGGACGGCACCCACACCATGATAGACGGTGAGTTTTACAGCCAACTTAGCATTGAAACCGATCCCACCTCGGCCGATTATATGGACGTGACGGCGGCGGCGCTCATAGACCACAACGATGACACCTTCCCCGGCTCTACCGATTATACTTTTGGTGACAATCAGCTTTACGGTTCTTTGCAGGCACAGCGTGAGATGCTGACCGAGAAGGGTGAGTATGCCACCGCCGCCGATATCGCTATCGACTCTGATGCCTCTATAAAAAGAGGAATCCCCTACTACCAGATGGCGCTTGATGGCTTGGCGCATGAATTTGCCTTCCAGATGAACGCCCTGAATAACCCCGGCACAGGTGTGGACGGTGAGGGCAATCTGTTCAGCAATGCGGGTAACTCGAACGATGCGACCGGTATCACGGCCTCTAATATCTCGGTGTCACAAGCTTGGGCAAACGGCGATGTGTCTATGATACCCTCGACCGACCCTATGGCCTCTAGTGGCGACACTTCGAATCTGTCACAGTTTTTATATCTGTTTGATAAGGAGCATGAATTTGACCCTGATGACATAAATACAGGTGCCGACGGTGCACCGATCATGTCAACATTTGAGGATTTTCTTATCGATATGCAGGCTACCTTGGCCGAGGATCAAATGGCCACCACGGCTGTACTCAACAACCACATGCTCACGGCCAGCGACATCCACACCGCTCGTGAGAGCGTATCGGGCGTTGATCTCAACGACGAGGCCACAGGGCTTATGGTATATCAAAAGGCATATGTGGCGGCCAGCCGTCTCATGACAGTAATTGACGAGGTGCTAAACGCACTTTTAAGTGTTAAATAAGGGGTGAAAATATTATGATGCGTGTGACCACAAACGGTGCTCTATTTAACTACAAATCAAATTTTATGAAGTCTGCAAATCAGCTTAACGATGCTATGGATAAGCTGATGACAGGGCGCAATTTTACATCGTTTGCCGAAGACCCTGCGGCCTCGGCTCGTTCTTTTCAGATACACAGTTCGCTGAACGCCGCCAACACCCAGCACCGCAATGTTGAGTCGGTTATCGGCAAGTATCAGACAGGTTGGAGCAATGTGCAGCAGGTGGTGGACGATTTGGCCAACACCTTGGGTAACACCCCCGCTCTCAGTGGACTTAACGCCACAAACCTTGATGCTATAGATTCGCAGGCTCTTATGCTTCGCACCGGTGCCGAGGCCATGGTCAGCAGTATGAATGCCCAGTACAACGACGATTATATCTTTGCGGGGGCAGATACCTCCAATCCTCCGTTTGCCATTGAGAAAGATGCCACTACAGGGCTTTCCCATGTCACCTTCCGTGGTGTGCGCATAGATGATGCCGCCGAGCTTGCCCAAATATATACCGATGCTGACGGCAATCAAATGCTTGATGCAGGTGGCAATGCCATGACAAACCAAGAGGTTCTTGATAAGTGGAACGATGAAGGTCTTTATGTCGATGTAGGCCTTGGTTTTGAGGTGGATGGTGCGGGCAATGTTATTCCCTCCACCGCCTTTGACGCCTCGCTTTCGGGGCTTGAGATTATGGGCTACGGCATAGATGCTGACGGCGACCCCCAGAACATCGCCTCGATCATGCTCCGTATAGCCGACGAGTTCGACGATCTTGCTATCGACAGCCATGATAGCGTCGCTTATAATAAGGCCAGTGGTCTTATAGACAAATTCCAGACCTCACAGGATAAGATGATCGATCAACATGCCGAGATGAGCGCACAGGCCGATGCCCTTGACAAGACAAGAGGGCAAATCGAAGACACATTTGATGCGCTGAATGTTGAGCGTTCGACCATTGAGGATATTGACATGGCCGATGCAATTATGGCGCTGTCTTGGGCGCAAACCACCTACAACGCCGCACTACAGGTGGGCGCTAGCATCATACCCCAGTCCCTTATGGACTACATGCAATAAATCGTATAAAGCTCAAAGGAAGGATCTTTTGAGTTGCAATATATTAGGAAGGAGCATGTTAGATGAATCCGCTTATAGAGATTAAGACAGTACCGATCGAAATTCAAGTAAAAAGAACCGACGCCAAGCTCGAATATGCCCGTGGCACCGCCGAAATGGAAATTTCCAGTGGAGACGGTGGACTAAATATTCGTAGCCGCCCTATCCAGATTAGACTTGATACTTTCCAGCCACGCGACTCCATGTCGCCTTCTGCTACGTCAAGTCGAGCCGCAAATCAGGGTAATCAGCAGATTTATGAGGCTACCGCCGTGCTCGCCCAAGACGAGCGTGCCGCGATAGGAGCTCAGATCAGTCAAAATATGGTGCCCCAGTTTGCAAATCAGGAGAATACGGGAACGCTAAACAACGTAAATGTCCAATTTTTGCCCCAAGGTGGCTCCGACATATCTTGGGAAGGTGGCGAAATCAATGTGCGCTATGAGATGGATAAATTATCCTTTGATTGGCGTATGAACCAGATGGAATTTAATTTCACCCCCGGCGATATTGAATTTACCGTGACACAACAACCCGATGTCATAATTAAGTATGTGGGCGGCCCGCTGTATGTCCCACCCTCGGCCGACCCCGATTATGAGCCTATAGATGTCAAAGCCTGATAGGAGGCCTCTGCCTTGAATTTGTCCACAAAATATTTTGGAACCATTGAGTATACCCCTGAGGATATATTGACCTTTGGGGAGGGACTTTTTGGTTTTGAAGATGAAAAGCAGTTTTTGCTCCTACCTTTTGAGGGGGATGCCCATCTGCTTTGTTTTCAGAGCGTGGTTACCCCTAATCTTGCCTTTGTTGCTATGAACCCTTTTTCCCTCAAGCCCGATTATACCCCTATTTTAGGGGATAAAGAGCTTGGCGAAATGAAGGTTACGCAAAGTCAGGAACTTTGTTTTTACGTACTTTGTGTTGTACGGGAGCCCGTGCCGGATAGCACTGTAAATCTGCGTTGCCCCATTGCCGTCAATCCCGATGAGCGCATTGCTATGCAGGCGATTTTGGACTGTGAAGATTATAATATGCGTCATCCTCTGGGCGAGTTTTCGTACACGGAGGATGCCTCATGTTAATTTTGCGGCGCAAGGCGGGGGAAACCCTGCTCATAGGTGATGACATACAAATTACAGTATTGTCGGTTGACCCCGGCGGCAATGTCAATTTAGGTATCCGTGCCCCCAAAGATTTATCCATCCTTCGCAGTGAACTAAAACAAGCTGCAGGGGTAAACAAGGATGCCGCACAACAAACCACACCACAGTTGCTCAAAGCGTTGGGGGCGACCCTTGCCTCTGCGCCTGCACCACAAAAAAACGACCGAAAGGAGTAGTGATTTTATGAGTTCGACTGCTGCCCTATCCATGGGTAATTCTGCTGCATCTTTGCAGTACCAAGTGTCATTGGCTGTCGCTGATAAGGCCATGGAAGCGTCAGAATCCATCGCTACCGAGATGTTGGATATGCTGCCACAGCAGCAACAACGTCAATCTGCTCCCCCACTGGGACAGTATATCGACGTTTACGCATGAGCAAAAAGAGAACCGGCAACCACGCTATATTGTGTGGTTGCCGGTTCGGACTATCAAAAAGCCGAAAGCCTCCCCAACTCGGAGGGAAGGATAGTGTGAAAGGGAACCGTCAGGGTTCTCTTTCGCATAGAGCGTAAGCGGATAACTCGCCTCCGCAGAGGCATATTTTGTGTGCACTTGGGCACAAAATGGCATCGTGTCAGCGATGCTTTCAGCTTGTCAAAAAAGTCCTGGGGACTTTTTTGACAAGCTGAACCGGCAACCACGCTATATTGTGTGGTTGCCGGTTTTCATTTTGGTGCCACTTTGTGTTTGCGACTGTTTGTCACTGCTTGGCTATCTCAATCCCCTCAAGCAATGTCTCCTCGGTCACCGCCCCACGAACTGTGTGGACCAGCTCGCCCTCGGCGTTTATGAACATAGTCATGGGCACGCCCAGCACGGTGTAGGCCTGCGCAGCCTCGGTGTCGCTGTCGAACAGTATGGGGAAGGTGTAGCCACCCTCAGTGATGAAGTTTGTGGCCACCTCTACCGTCTCACGACCACCATCGGTCATGTTGACCATCATAAATTCAACTTCCCCACCCATATCGGCGTGGGCTGTTTCAAAATAGGGCATCTCCTCACGACAGGGCGGACACCAACTCGCCCAAAAATTGAGCACTACGGGCCTCCCTATGTGGTCGGACAGCTTCACCTGCTCCCCTGCGCTGTTATAAACCGTAAAGTCGGGGGCAATCTCGGGCTGTGCGGTGTCGGATGTCTCATTTTGCTGTGACTGCTCCCCCTGTGAGGCTGTGCCTACCACCCCGCCATAAAATGTACCCGCCACCATCAGCACCGCCACCACGGCGATCATAATTCCGATAAATACATTGGTTTTCATGCTATAACCTCCCTATGTCATAAAGCTTTCACCTTTGTTTGAGTTTATTATATGCCCTATTTTGTACTGCATCGCTTACCACCCCTCTTAAATAGAGTTATTTTATCAAGAATATTTGCGACAAAAACACCCGCCAAAAATCTATGGCAGGTGTTCTTATTTCAAGTTGCAATTTAGGCAAACAATGCCATTACCTCGGCGGGGGTTTTGGCATTCATAACAGCCTTGATATTTTCCTGCTCTACAAAGAACTCCATCAGCGAGGGAAGCATCTTGATGCTGTCGTCCATCTTTTTAAGCGCCAAACAAACGATAACCTGTACGGTCAGCTCATCCTCTTTGTCCCCCATGTTAAAGAACTTTGTGGGGTTCTTGGGCACACAGATGGCCACGCCTACGTCGTTGTAGTGCTCGGGGTAGGTGTGAGGTACGGCGATGTTGTACTCGCCCATGGGCAGGCCGGTGGGGAACTCATTCTCACGACCCAAAAGACCTTCATAGAATGTATCCTTTGCAATGCCCTTCTCGACAAACACCTTGGCGATGTTCTCCAGCACCTCGTCACGGGTATTGCCCTCAACCCCCAACAGGATCATATCCTCACGGATAAGATTTGAAAAATTGATACGCTCACTCATTGTTTTTTCTCTCCTCATAATCTATATATTGTCACTTTTAGAACCGCAAATTAGATGGTGCTTTCGGTGTCGAGTTGCTTTGTATAATCGGGTCTTTCTTTACCCCATTCATCTCGTCCACGGAACTTTATGTGGTCGGGGTTGAGCTTACGTTCAATATAATACATCTCGGCCAACAATTTGTCGCTGTCGTTAAAGTAGCGATATGCAAGCCAATAACGTGCCCTCATCCCCTTGGTATCTGCTATACGAATAAATATAGAACCGTTTATACCTATCTCTTTTATCTGAAAAGATTTAAGCTGGGATATCTCATATGTGTGCTTTATACGTCCATCAGTGAAATATATTGTATCACCACTCACACCGGCCTCACGAGGGTTAGCCACCGTCACAAACTGATTTATAGCACCATAAGCCGACACAAGCAGTATCACAAGCCATATGCTCAGACCAAAATTTGTGACAATTTCAAAAATGCTGTACAGGGCTATCGCAATCAGTGCATAACCTGTCAAGGTGTTGCGATAAAAATATAACTTAGGGTCATATATAAATGTGTGCATCAGAGACCTCCACCATCCTACCGTTTTCATTATTATAATACACCTGTGTGACGGGCGCAACCTTTTGTGCCTATTTTTTACAATTTAGTCTAAAAATAAACGATTTAGACGCCATTGTTAATATTTTAGATTTATTTATCCTCATTAATATAATCGCGCCCCCATTTTGTGCAATACGCAGAAATTCACCATTTTTTTACAAATTTTTCAAAATTCCTTCCCACTCTATTGCACTTTTCCCCTCGGTATGATATCATTATTAAAATTTGTGTGGGAGGGATAGCCATGTCGATTATGAAAAGATGCGCCGCCGAAAATATTCCAACATCCCCCTCCTATGTAAGCTGTTCCGCCCCCTATTTTAGGTTCTGTTGCACCCCTTTTTCTCTTTTGAAATTGTTTGGGTGTTTTTTTATGCTCATTATCATACAAAAAGCAAAAATCTGAGGAGGCAAAAATTCTATGGAAAATCAAAAAACAATCATCGGAGAAACCGGTATCCATGATGCCCGCTCGTTGGGTATCCCCAAAATGCTTATTTTAGGCTTTCAGCACGTGTTCGCCATGTTTGGCGCTACCGTGCTTGTGCCAATAATCACAGGCCTTAGCGTGGCCACCACCCTGCTTATGGCCGGCGTGGGCACCCTGCTGTTCCACCTGCTCTCAAAGGGTAAAGTCCCCGCGTTCTTGGGCTCGTCATTCGCTTTCTTGGGTGGCTTTGCACTTGTTGCCCCAAAACTTGCCGATGCCGACGGCAATCTCACCATCCCCAACACCGAAATGCTACCCTATGCCTGCGGAGGCGTGGTTGTAGCCGGCCTTGTCTATGTGCTGGTGGCACTCTTCATCAAGCTGTTCGGTGCCAGCAAGGTTATGCGCTTCTTCCCCCCCATCGTCACAGGTCCCATCATCATCTCTATCGGGCTTATACTCGCCCCCTCGGCCATCTCTAATGCCTCCACAAACTGGCTGCTGGCTGTGGTGGCGCTCACCATTGTCATTGTTTGTAACATATTCGGCAAAGGTATGATCAAAATACTACCTATACTGCTCGGCGTCGTCGGTTCTTATTTGTTGGCGCTTGCTTTGGGAGCAGTCGATTTCACACAGGCTATCTCCGCCCCGGCTGTGGGCATTCCCCTTGACCCCTCGGCTTTTGCCAAGTTCGATTTGGGCGCTATACTCACCATAACCCCCATCGCACTGGCCGCCATGGTGGAGCATATCGGCGACATGGCCGCCATCAGCGCCACCACCGGTAAAAACTTCATTCAAAAACCCGGCCTTGCCCGTACCCTTTTGGGAGACGGTATCGCTACCAGTCTTTCGGGTTTCCTCGGTGGTCCCGCCAACACCACCTACGGTGAGAACACCGGCGTGCTCGCCCTGACAAAGGTTTATGACCCCCGTGTCGTGCGCATCGCCGCCGTTGTGGCAGTTATTCTTTCCTTCATCCCCAAGTTCGATGCCCTGATAAATACCATCCCCACCGCAATCATCGGTGGTATCTCGCTGATTTTGTACGGTATGATATCGGCCGTGGGTGTGCGCAATGTGGTTGAAAATCATGTTGACTTCACCAAGACCCGCAATCTCATCATCGCCGCTGTGATACTGGTCAGCGCCTTGGGCTTCAGCAGCACAGGCGGGCTTACCATCTACTCGAGTGAGAGCTTTACGGTCAGCCTTTCCGGCCTTGCCATCGCCGCCATCTTGGGCATATTCCTCAATGCTGTACTGCCCGGCAACGATTATGAGTTCGGCAAGGATATTGTAAGCGATACCTCTGCCAATATGCAGATGTAAACCATCCCCAAAACATCCCCCCACCTATTCTTTGTAGGTGGGGGATTTTTTGATATGTTGTGCTTATCCCCACAATTTTTAGCCAAACTAATATTGTGTGAGTGCATGATTTTGCAAATTTGTACCTATAGGAGGGCGTATGGATCAAGAAAAAAAGTTGCGCCGCAGTCGCAGATGGCGCTTGTTTGCGCTATCATTTGCCGTGACATTTCTTATTGTAGGGCTTATGTTTTTAGTGGTGGCCTTTGGTGCTCTGCCTCAAAACACCCCACCGCCCGAGACACAGCCCTCCTTTGGCGACGGTGCCTACCTCCCCAAAAGTGAAGATAGGCTCACGTTGCTTGTGATTGGTGAAGACGGTGTGACCGGCACCCTCACATTTGCACTGATGGGCTTTTTCCCCGACACCGGCAACATCACTGTGGCCGTACTCCCCAAGGACACCTACCTTGAGGGGGAGCACCGCAGTGACACCCTCAGTGGTATCTATCGCGCCGGTGGAGGCGAGATGGTCAGCTCGGCGCTGAGCAGTGTGTTGGAGGTGAGTATGGATCGCTACGCCGTCATACAGTCGGGGGAATTTGTCGACCTTGTGAACAGAGTGGGGAGTGTGGATTTTGAGATACCTTACGACCTATCCGATACCATGGGACAACTTTCCCTCGGCATGGGTTTGCAACAACTTGATGGCAGTAAGATGCTTGATGTGTTTTTGGCGGCCTTTCCCAACGGCGAACCCCAACGCTGTAATTTGACGGCACAGATTATATCCACCGTGATAAACACCCATCTACCCCTCATGCAGGGTCCCGAGGCCGAGGAAGTCTTTCTGGCGGCGGTAAATGCCTGCGAAACCGATTTTACACAGCTCGACTTTGAAAGTCGTCGGGAGGCCGCCCGCTTTTTGGCTGAGCTTTCGGTGCGCCCCGCCGGCGCTCTAAGTATAAGCGGTATGTACCAAACCCCCGAGAATGTTTTCTTGTTGGATGAACAAAGTGCAGAGCTTTTGCGTAGCACTTATGGGCGATAAAACATGCTGATAAGGGTAGTTTTTGAGGCTGCAAAGGGGCATTTTGATGAAAATATGGGTATTTTTTTACATTTTGTGAGAAAACGTATTGACAAACACCCCTGTGGTGGGTTACAATGATTGCCGTCGCTGATGTGACATCGGCGTTATATGGCGGTATAGCTCAGGTGGCTAGAGCAACCGGTTCATACCCGGTTTGTCGTTGGTTCAAATCCGACTACCGCTACCAATAAGGGTATGGAAGAAGTTCCTGCCCTTATGTACGGCCCGTTGGTCAAGCGGTTAAGACACCGCCCTTTCACGGCGGTAACACGGGTTCGATTCCCGTACGGGTCACCAAAAAATCCTTGTAGTGTAAACTGCAAGGGTTTTTTACTATTTATCGAAACCTCCACCTGCGCTTGACTTTAGATAGAATTATGATAATATTATGATAGTTGTGTATGCTATTTGCAAAGGAGTGTTTAGTATGATAAATATCAGACCTGTATCTGATTTGCGAAACAAATTTGTTGAAATCGAAAACACCGTGCTAAAAAGCGGCCAGCCCGTATATCTTACAAAAAACGGTCACGGCAGCATGGTTCTACTCAGTCTTGAGCAATATAGCAATCTTATAGACGATGTTGAGTTAAAATTGGATGAGGCCGACATGGCCGCAGATTTAAGCGATGTGAGACACAATGCCGGAGATGTTTTTGACAGGGCGAGGAAGCATTTGAATGAAAAAGAATTATAGGCTTTTGATTCTATCGCTTTTTGAGCAAGACTTATTGCAAATTATAGATTATATTGCCATCGAGCTAAACAATCCCACAGCGGCGACAAATTTAATCGATGATGTGGAAAAAGCAATTTATGACAGATTGCCTATAGCCCAGTCATTTGAAAAATACCATTCAAGCAAAGAACGACGCTTTCCTTACTACCGTATATTTGTTAAAAACTTTACCATATTTTACGTTGTGTACGATGACGTGATGGAAGTGCGAAGAATACTTTACAACAAAAGGAATAGTGCCGAGGAGATATAGGGCAAGATGTCTTGTATATCTAAGCCAGACGCCCCCCTGTTGTAATTCCTATATTTTTATTGTACAATATCGGTATAAGGTTTGCGACCATAACCACAATGAAAGTGAGGATTATTATGCAAAAAAGCAAATGGACAGCCTTCTTTTTATGCCTGTTTTTGGGCGTATTGGGGGCACATAAATTTTATGAGGGCAAGGTGCTGTTTGGGATAATCTACATATGCACCGGTGGATTATTCATAGTGGGTGTGGTGGTCGATTTGGTGCTTTTGCTACTCAAACCCAATCCCTACTGCCCTTAAAATGCAGTACTCCCCCCCACAACTGCGGTTATGGGGGGATTTTAGTTGTGCAGCGGCTCAAACTATACTATATATTTCTATGGGAGGATAACCATGATTGTAACAACCACAAATACCATTGAGGGCAAAGCGGTCAGGGAGTACAAAGGCATTGTGTTCGGCGAGGTCATAACCGGCATTGATATGTTTCGAGATATCGGCGCTAGCCTTACAAATATATTCGGCGGACGCAGTGAGGGCTATGAGGACGAGCTGACCCACGCCCGTGAAACTGCTCTGGGTGAGCTGTCCCAACGTGCCGCCGAGCGTGGCGCAAATGCTGTACTGGCCGTCGATGTGGATTACGAGGTGTTGGGCGCCAACAACGGTATGCTCATGGTGTCGGCCTCGGGCACGGCTGTTGTGGTGGAGTAAAACTTTAACATAACAAATATCACCCCACCCCCTGCAATCATGAAAATTGCGGGGGGTGGTTTTTGGTTTAAGCTTATAACATCTATTCACTTGACATCAGGGCATA
>CAYJGR010000003.1:45468-90133 GCA_964370005.1 uncultured Oscillospiraceae bacterium | reverse complement strand
ACAAAAAAATCATAGCGCTTATATTGATTATCATGCTGACACTGTCGGCCTGCGGACAGGCAGTGCCCGAGGGCGAAGTCCCCCCCCCGCCCGAGAGTGGGAATGAGGCCGAGCAGGAGGAACAGGATATCTCAGGTGAAGAGGCCGACGAGATCGAGACAGCCCCCGAGCCAAGCAGTGATCCCAATATACAAACAACCGCTGTCATACTTGCGAGCAGTGAATATGATGCGATAGATAATTCCCCCGCCGCCCCTGACGCAAAAGTGCCGGCCACGCAGCAGGATTTGGAGACATTGCAGGCCTATTTTGCAAAGTTTGACCCCGCCCATCTTGAGGTATTTATATCTAATATGCACATAGTGGAGGACTACGGACTTGACGGCACGGCCATACCACAAAGTGTGGTGGATGACGTATTTGCCACCCTTGTTAGCATGTCGCCGACCATAATCCCCCCCGACGAGGCCTTTGAGACACTGCGCAATCCCTATACAGGTGGAGGTGGCAGTATCTATGTTAAGCAGGGCGAGCTGGAGGCCTCGGTGGCATACGGCGGGTTCTTCGGCATATGGACACCTGACACAGGGGTGCTATATTTTGATATGAACTCACAAAGTCCCATAGGAGCGATAGATGCATACGTGGATGGGATTGGTAGTGCAGAGACCGCCACCACCCCGACCCCCGCCGAGCCGGTGCTCTACAAAGGGCAACAGATTACCGAGATGTTCGCCGTGGACAGCGACTACGGCCTGACCGCCGTGGTGAGCCCCACCACTGACATGATAGAGGCGATTGACGAATATCGTCTGGACTTCCCCGAGGAGGCCGAGGACTACGCCCGCTTTGCTTATATGATATACACGGGTGCCGATAAGGAGTATATATATTTGGGTGAGTCGGCCGCCGAACCCGAGGTAAATCGGTGCGAGACCTTTTTTGCCGTCCAAAACAACCTGCGGGTACACTGGCTATCCCACATGGATCCTTATAAAATCAGCAGTATTGAGTACAGCGGACTTGATAGCAGTGGCACACACAGTGTGAGTGTAAACGCCACCGATCCCGACGAGATAATGACCATCTCAAAGGCACTAAAAGACCTTGTAATCCCCACAGGTCGTGCGAGTATAACCGAAGGGGCGATGAATTTCGACACCCCCGCCACCCTCTATACCATGCGCATAAAGTTTATCACAGGGGTGGAATACTTTATATCGGGTTACAGCGATGTGGGGTATGGTCAGCTCAGCGAGGCCTCAATAAGTGTGCACACAAGCGATCTTAACCGCACAATGAGTTATGATATCGGTATAGACGGCATACTGCTGCTGAGAGATGTGATGGCAGGCATCGACAGTGCCGAGACTGTGACGGTTCAATAGGCATTTAACTATTCTGTTTTCGCATTTCTATCTTCTGACAAAAGGAGTGGTCATAAATGAACAAAAGAGTAATTGCACTTACGATAATAGTTTTGATAGTGGTATCTATACGCATTAGCCTGATGCCAAAGACCCCCACGATGGCGCCTGTCGACCCGCCACAAAGTGAGAGTGAAGGCTCCCCACCCGAGAGTTCGGAGACCGAGCAGGCGCAATCCGAGAGTGAGGCGGTAGAACAGTCCGAGAGTTCTTCGGTATCCGAAACACAATCTCAGAGCGAGATTGCCCCACCACCTCCTATAACCCCCGAGAGTCAGTCGCAGGAGAGCACAAAAACCCCCGCCACAGTGGGAACACAGTCGTGGCAGGAGCTTTATGAAGATGGACAGATAATCGAGCTGTATGCCCTTGATGCTGAAAAGGGATGGGCGGCTACATCTTATATCAGTGATGATTTATTCAGCGAGCTGGACAGCTACCGAGAGGATCACCCGAGCGAGTCACAAAATCCCGCAAGGTTTGGATATGTGCTCGAGACGAGTGCGGGCAAGGAGTATTTATATTTTGGTGGTTCTGCCCCCACAGAATATATCAATAGATGTAAGAACAATTTTGATTATGACCACCGCCTGCGCGTATATCCCTTTACCACCATGCAGTCAGGCAGCATACAGCGCATGGAGTTTGAGGGTACCGATAGCACCGAGGAATACAATATCACGGCTGATGTAACCGATCCCGCTGTGATCGCACAGGTTGCACAAGCGCTCGAAAGCGCCATCCCCTTTGTGCAGGCCAATGTGACAGGCAACAGAATAAATTATGGGGAACAAATTGGTCTATACACCCTGACCATCACATTTGACACAGGGGAAAAGTACTATTGCCACGGCTACAGTGGCGGCGTAGACGAGCCCAACGAGGCCTCGTTATTTGTCTACTCGACAGCCACAAACACCACCATGAGCTATATAGATGTGCAGGAAAATGAGATAGATGTTATAAGGGATATATTTTTAAAATCCTAGATATTAGATAATAATTTAAGGTCAAGGGCAACCGTGTGGGCTGTCCTTGACCTTTGTGCTTTTTATGCGCTGTCTTCTAATACTTTTTATTAACACCTACCGACTAAACTCCATACTCTTAGCCACCGCCATGCGGTCACAACGCTCATTCTCGGGATGGCCGGAGTGACCTTTTATCCAAACAAATGTCACGGTATGTTTGTCGATCAGGGGTAGCAGCTGTTCCCATAAATCCACATTTAAGGCGGGTTTGCGGTCGGCTTTGCGCCAGCCGTTTTTTTGCCAGCCTTTTGCCCATCCTTTGGTTATGGCATCCACCAAATACTTCGAATCGCTGTAAAGCGTGACGGCACAGGGTTCTTTAAGCGCCTCAAGTCCACGGATGGCGGCCATGAGTTCCATGCGGTTGTTAGTGGTGTCGCGTTCTCCGCCACAAAGCTCTTTTTCCTGCCCCTTGTAACGCAAAACCGCTCCCCACCCGCCGGGGCCGGGGTTGCCCGAACAGGCGCCATCGGTGAAAAGTTCCACCTGTTTTTGCTGTGAGCTCATATATGCTACCTCGTTTCTTATAACTATTTATGCCATGGCGGTGGGTTTGCAGTGGGGTACGCTTATTTTGCAAGTGTATATAACATCCTGTGTGGTGCGTGGTATGGCGTTTTGTTTATGCTAAATCCCCCCCGTCGCCTCCCCCAAGGGGGAGGGGCACACGTCCTTTGTGTGCGGGTGGGGGGATTGGTCAGTGCGACCCCGCACATATTATATAATATTTTTTGTGGTTATACAATATTGATGTCAAGTGATGAATGAAAGCTTTGTTTTGTTCCTATAATAAAATCAGAGAATGAAAAACGATGCTCATTGCCCATAATCTGGAAAAACCTTGACAAACTCCTTCGATATGTGTACAATGTAACCAAGAGTAACGATTTATTTTTTGGCAGATATACGAGCCATTGTGATTATAAATGAAATCCCGCATCTTTTTTGATGGCGGGCTTAGTTGAATATTAAAAAATAGGAGCCAAAAATTCTGCTTATTAACAAAGCGGCGATTATTTTTGTGCAATCGAAGAACAGGGGACGGTATCACATGTATTGGTGATACCGTGGCTGTTGTCGCATAAAAATATGCCGATCGTTTTTAGGGCATTATGTTTTGCAGACTCCAAATTGGAGGTAATTTAGTGTCAGCACAAAAAAAGAAGGAGCTCGATCTTTCCCTGTTGGGTAGTGAGAAGCGAGCTGTGACGGCCGAGGGTGCCAAAGAGAGCAAGCCCCGCCGTAACGAAATAACACAGCGGGGAAATGCCCCCGCAAAACCCAAGGGCACAAAGAAAGTGGCTAAACCCGAGACTGTAAAGAGCCAAAGCCCTACCCATGACCAAAAAGCGCCCAAGAAACGAGGCCGCCCAAGTGGTCGCAAAAATGCACCCAAACAGCCCACTCCATGCCAGACCCCCTTGCGTATAATTCCGCTTGGTGGGCTTGGAGAAATCGGTAAAAATCTCACGGTTTACGAGTGTGCCAATGACACATTGTTGGTGGATTGTGGGCTTGCTTTTCCCGACGAGGATTTACTTGGGGTGGATTTGGTAATCCCCGACTTTACCTATTTAGAGCGCAATGCCGAAAATATCCGAGGCGTGGTGATAACCCACGGACATGAGGATCATATCGGCTCACTGCCATATCTCTTAAAGACGGTAAATATCCCTGTGTACGCCACAAGGCTCACCATAGGGCTTATCCAAAACAAGCTAAAAGAGCATGGACTTTTGGGCAAGGTATCGCTCAATGTGGTATCACCCGGGGATCGAGTCAAGCTTGGATGCATGGAGGTTGAGTTTATCAATGTCAACCACTCCATTCCCGATGCCTGCGCACTGGCAATACACACCCCCGCCGGCGTGGTAATACAAACCGGCGACTTTAAGATTGATTACGCCCCCATACAAGGTGAGGTCATCAATTTGGCAAGGTTTGGAGAACTGGGCAGTCAAGGTGTCTTGGCACTGCTGTCCGATTCGACCAACGCCGAACGCCCCGGCAGCACCCAAAGCGAGCGCACAGTAGGTGAAAGTTTTGATAAACTATTTAACAGCAACTCCAAACGCCGTATAATTGTGGCGACCTTCTCAAGCAATATCCATCGTGTACAGCAGATTGTCGAGGCGGCCGCCAAGTATGGGCGCAAGGTGTGCGTATCGGGTCGCAGTATGGTCAATGTGGTCAACACAGCGGTCGAGCTTGGGTATCTGGATATACCCAAAACCATGCTTGTGGATTTGGAGGCGGTGGGAAGGTATGCCGATAATCAGATTGTCGTCATAACCACAGGTAGCCAAGGTGAGGCCATGAGTGCACTCACTCGTATGGCCAGAGGTGATCACCGTCAACTGCACATCACCCCCAACGACTGTATTATTATCTCGGCCACCCCCATTCCGGGCAACGAGAAGACGGTAGGGCGTGTGGTAAACGACCTTATGAAACTCGGTGCAGAGGTCATATACGAGCGCATGTACGATGTGCATGTGTCGGGTCACGCCTGCCAAGATGAACTGCGCATGATGCTCGGACTCACCCGCCCAAAATTCTTCTTGCCGGTTCACGGCGAATATAAACAGCTCAAAAAACACAGCAATTTGGCCGAAGCGATGGGATTTGATCCCAAGAATATTTTAATCGGTGATATAGGCAAGGTTATGGAGACCGATGGTGTAAAAATGGCCTTCCGTGGCAATGTGCCGGCCGGTAGGGTCATGGTTGATGGTTTGGGTGTGGGCGATGTGGGCAGTGTAGTACTGCGCGACCGCAAACATCTGTCCGAGGATGGGCTCATCGTGGTGGTGGCCACCATCGATGCACGTGAAGGCCTGCTTATGGCAGGGCCCGACTTGGTATCGCGTGGGTTTGTGTATGTAAGAGAGGCCGAGGACATGATGCGCACCACCGAGGAGCTCGCCCGCAATACCATCAACTACTGTCTGGACAGCGGGTGCAAGGAATGGGGCATCATAAAACAGCGTGTGCGCGATGAACTGAGCAATTTCCTATACAGTCGCACAAAACGTAGTCCCATGATTTTGCCTATTATCCAGGAGGTTTGAGCCGTGGGCTCTGCCCCCACCCCAAGACCTTGGGGACTCTGTCCCCAAACCCCTGCAAACTTTTTGTAAAAAGTTTGAACAAAAACTTCAAACGCCCACCTGCAAAAACCGCAGGTGGGCAAAGTTTTTATGACTCCCCCTGTCCATAGGCACATCTTCGGCGTGGGCGGGGCTACGGCTCGGTCGCCCATACCTCGCACGCTCGGTGGCCGACCGCATGTGCCAAAACCGCACATGCCCCCCTGCAAAAACCGCAGGGGCGAGCCTCCGCCCCACCCCCACCTACCGCCAAGCCCACTTTCTACCGCCCCATGCCCTTAAAATACAAATCCATCGCAAAGCGATTCCACAGTTATTCACTATTAGTTCTTAGCCCTTAGTTGCCCTTTTCTATCTCATGGTTGCCACCCACCCCAAAATATGCTAAAATAGATAAAACACATAAAAAAAGGAGAGAAGAAAATGAAACTAAAAAGATTTTTTGCTTTAATGTTAGCCTTGGCCCTTAGCCTTACCATGCTACAGGGGGTGGCGTTTGGGGCGACGGTAGGCAGTGTAATTGATGTAACAGGGGCGACTATAAACGGTAACCCAATTACAATGAAAGTCAAGGTGACCAGTGTTTCCCCACTGGAAGTGCAGGTGTTCGGTGACACGAGTAAGGTTCAAACTGCTATCGACGACGCCACCACCGGCGCCCTCACTATCCCCTCCTCCGTTAGTGATGGCACAAACACCTACACCGTAACCTCAATTGGGTCTGGTGCGTTTTATTACTGCGAAAACTTAGCCGCCATCACCATCCCCGCCGGCGTAACCTCAATAGGGGAGAATGCGTTTTGGAAGTGCACCTCCCTCGCCTCGTTTACCATTGGGGCGGACAGCAAGCTTGATGCTATTGGAGTTAACGCGTTTTATTACTGCATAAACTTAACCGCCATAAACATTCCCGCCAGTGTAACCTCAATAGGGATGGGTGCGTTTACTGACTGCCGTTCTCTCGGCTCGGTTATCTTTGAAAATGGCAGTAAGCTCGAGACTATTTCGGTGAATGCATTTCTGACGTGCAATGACCTTGCCACTATAGACCTCCCCGAAGGGCTTAGAACGATTGAAGGATGGGCGTTTAAGGGCACCGCGTTGACCTCAATCACAATACCTGCCAGTGCGCAAACGATGGGGGAGGGCGTATTTGATGATACTCCCATCACCACCATCACTTTTGCGGGTAGCAATTTAGGGTCAATAAATCAATATGCCTTTGGTGGTGCAGTTCGTAACCTAAACTTTGCGGGTGTGTATGAAAATCAAAAAAGCGATGATATGCTGAGTGAACTGTACAGTTCCCTTAAAAGCACTTTTGGGAGCAGAACTTATACCATCCAATACAACCAAAACTACAGCGGTTGGGAGACTGCCCTAAATGCAACAGGATTTAAATTTAGTGACATTAGCCCCTACGAACCGGATCCCACCACCAACCCAGACCCCGGAAATGGCAGTGGCAGTGCGGGCGGTAGCGGTGGCACAGGCAGTAGCACCGGTGGCGCATGGTATATAGGCACACTAAACACAAATGGCGGTAGCAGTGCAGGTGGCAGTGCAGGTGGCAGCACCTTTGTCCCCACCTACACCCAAATCTCGGACGAACAATCCACCACCCAAATGCTACAGGCAGGCAACACCATAACAGTAATAGGGGGAAGCCCCACCGGCGTAATAGTAAAGCTCGACCCCACCGCCCTTGCCGGCAAACAAAGCCTAAGTATAGAAAACAGCATAGCCAACATGCAGCTAACCGCCGAGCAAATAGCCAGCCTAATAGCCCAGGCCGGCAACAACACCATCCACATAACAATAAAGCAAACAGCCGACGGCAATATCATAAGCATACTGGCCGGCGGTAGAACAATAACCCTGTAACATGGCAATAAACCCGTAGGGAACGCATTGTAGTGCGCTGCGCCCGCCCGCCGTGGGGCATACAATAAACCTAACGGCGGGACGGGAAACCCGTCCCCTACGATCTCGCCGATGTGTGGCCTAAAACGGCAAAACGGCGGGAGGGGGCTCTCGCCCTACACGGCCCTTAACTAACGTCTAAAAACTAATTTGACAAATATATCCTTACATGCTATTATTAGCTGACCGATAAGGGAGTAGTCATCGCGCAAGCGTTTCCGAGTCAACATCATGACGCAAGTTCGTCTGGTTCGGAAGTAATAGACGAGACTTATCTGCATTTTGCAGGTGAGTCTCTTTTTTAATACATATCCGAAGGTTAACCGCAAAAATCCTTAGCCTGCCGCAGGGGGTTTTTGCGTGAAAGAATAATGGCGGCATAGTGGGAGTGTTTTTGTATGGAGATTTTGATTTCAGCGTTTATTTTTTTAGTTGGTGTGGTATTGGTTATAAAGGGGGGCGACTGGTTTGTGGATGCCGCAAGCTGGATGGCCAAGGCACTGGGCATCCCTCCATTTATTGTTGGTGCTACCATAGTGAGTGTGGCCACCACCATGCCCGAGATGATCGTCTCTATGACAGCGGCGGCACAGGGCAAAACCGATATGGCCATAGGCAATGCAGTGGGATCGGTCATCGCTAACACCGGTCTTATACTTGCTATCGCTATGATATTTATGAGCATCACCATCCGTCGCAAGGCTTATTTGATGCAGTGTGCCATATTGGTGGGTGCGGCCACCGTTCTACTGGTGGCCAGTATGAGCGGAAGTCTTTCCATTTGGGGAAGTATCGCCCTGCTTGTGCTGTTTGGGCTGTTTATGTATCGCAATGTGCAAAATGCAAAGGAGATCATGGAGGAAACCAAGCGCCCCGATATAAGCCGTAAAAACCTTGCCAAGAATGTTGGGCTGTTTATGCTTGGGGCGGCCTCAATTGTGGTGGGTTCGCAGTTCCTTGTCAACAGTGGCAGTGATATTGCCGCCTTCTTTGGTGTGCCCGAGCGTATAATAGCCGTGACCTTGGTGGCGGTGGGTACCTCGCTACCCGAGCTTGTCACCACCGTCACAGCCATTGTCAAAAAACAATCCGGCCTGTCAATAGGCAATCTAATCGGCGCAAATACCATAGATATAAGTTTGATACTCCCGCTATGTTCGCTGGTGTCGGGGCAACAAATCCCCGTGAGTCAGCAGAGTATTATGCTCGATTTGCCGGTATGTTTGGGCATAACACTTATAGCCTTTGTACCACTGCTCATACGTGAAAAGGCCTCGAAACTTCATGGCCTGATCTTGCTCGGTTCTTATGCGGCTTATTTGATTGTGGTGCTGTAAATATATCAAAATCCTTTGAGGGTGTAGGGCGTGAGCTCTGCATCCTTATTTTTTTATTTTTATGCTTGACATATTCAAATCTATGTGATATATTTGTAACACAAAGTGATAATTAAATCACATAGAAAGGATGGTAGGTATGCAAAAGATTCGCAGGTTCAGATGGGTGTGGGGGTTCCTCGGGTTTTTAGGGGTTCAGGGTTTTAGTTACTTTGAAACCGGGGATGTGTTCTCACTTTTTTGGTTTAGCTTTTTCGGCTTTTTTGCCTATTTTTGGGTGGGTGTGCTCGCACGGGAAATGCCCGACGAGCGAATGGTCGAAAACTGTGCCAAGGCTAAGCAAAACATCGCACCCATTCCACTCGTTTTGCTCTTTGTGGCGGGGATGCTCGCGGGACTACCGAATGTTAACAAAGAAATTTTGGTGCTGTTTTGTGCGCTTGGATATGCGGCCACCCTTGTCACATATGCGACGCTATTCTGGTTCTACGACAAGCATTAGGGGGTAGGTATGCAGCAGTTTGTATGTAACCTAAAAAAATACCGTCAGTTGGCCGATATGACCCAAGATGAACTGGCCGTCAAGGTGGGGGTGCGCCGTGAAACCATCATTCGTCTTGAGGCCGCACGCTATAACCCTTCGCTAAAGCTTGCCATAGATATTTCACGTGCAGTCGGTGCACCAATTGAGGACATATTTGTGTTTGAATGATAGGATTTAGACCGTGGGAACACTCCCATGGTCTTTTTCTGTGCCCTCAATGTCGAGTAATTGTAATATATACACAATTTATTATGTTATATCTGTGGTAATTCTTCGATTATTGTATTGAATTGACATAATAAAGGGTATATTATTATAAGAAACAGATAATAGCAGATATATGTTAGCACATAGAGGGGGAAGAGTTATGAATGAAATGCTGGCAAAGCTCATAGAGACCGATAAAAAGGCCAGAGCTATGGTGATTGCCGCTCGTCAATACAACAGCGACACCATGAATAATTTGAGCACCGACATCGCTACCTTACGTGAGAGCTATATGTCGAGGGCTGAAAATCGCCTGCATTTGATACACGAGGATGAAGACCGCACCACCGCCAATGCCGACCACGACATGGAGGAGCGGTATAAGAAACTGACAAGAATGCTTGAAGACACCTATGCCCAGCGCCGAGATCAGCTCTGCAATGAGTTGTTTGAGCGATGCGTGGGAAGGTAAGTAAATTTGAAATAAATTCTAAACTTAATCTATAAACCGTTAAAGGTCTGTTTTATGCCTTTGGTAGAAAGGGATGCTCATATTTATGCTGAGACGTTATTCGGATAAGGCGATGCTTGCCAAGGTGCGGGCAAGGTTCGGGCGCAGGCTCACGGTGAAAAACTATGAGGAACTGTGCTCGCTGTCCTCGGTGAGCGATGTGGCAAGCTATCTCAAAAAACACCCCCATTATAACAAAGCACTTGTGACCATAGATGCGATACATGTGCATCGGGGTCAACTTGAGGCGGTGTTGCGACGGGATGTGTTTGACCAATATGCGGGGTTGGCCGGCTTTGAACCGGGTGCCGACAACGAATTTTATAACTATGTGGTACTGCGCAGTGAGGTTGACCAGATCATAACCATGTTAAGGTTAATTCAGGCGGGTTCCCCCGAGAATTATCTGCTTATTTTGCCAAACTACCTCATAAAATACGCCTCGTTTGACCTTGAGAAGTTGGGGCGGGCGACCAGTTTTGATGAACTTTTGGCTGTGCTCGAACACACGCCCTATTACCCGATTTTGCGTCGCCACCGCACGGCCAATAAAAAACTCATTGATCTTACAGCATGTGAACAAGCGCTTATGACCCACTATTATCACACCGTGTTTGGGCTCATTGAGGGGCATTTTGGGGCGGGGGAGCAGGAGGAACTGCGGCGCATGCTTATGCTCCATATCGATATACAAAATCTCACATATGTTTATCGCCTTAAACGTTTTTTTAAGACACCACACGAACAAATACGAAAGGCACTGCTGAACTTTGATACGCCTTCAAAGCGTGTTATAGAGAATATGATTTTGGCCGAAAGTCCGGGAGAACTCACCAATGCACTTATGGGCAGTCGTTACCACAGCGATCGTAAGCTAAACCCCGACAATCCCGATTATATAGAGGCACTTACGGGGCGCAAAGAGTACGATTTAGCACTGCGAAACATACATTTTTCTTCCTCGCCGGCCGTGGTGCTTATGTCGTATATGACCCACCTCGAGCAGGAAATTGACAACATAACAAATATCATTGAGGGCATCCGTTACGAGCTCTCAAGGGATGAAATTCATCATATGCTTATTTTGTAGTTGCACAAAAAATTAAAAAGGAAAGGCGGTGCGACGCATGGGCATCGAAGTAATGAATTTGGTGACGGTTGAGGGTGAACAAAAACACCTCGACAACGCCCTTTTGCGCTGTGCCTCGTCGGGGTTGTTTCACCCCGAGCAGGCGGCAGTTATTTCGGAATATTCGGGCACACTTGCCCCCATGCACCAAGAGAATACCTACACCCCTCTTTTGAGGCGTGCAGAGGAATATTTGCAACATCTCGGCATGGAGGAACCGCTCATTTGGGGGGAAGAGCCCGGTAATACCCCCGAGGAGATAACGGCGGTATTGGATGAACTCGGGTTTACTCTCAAAAAATTGGAGGGCAAACGACAGGGCTACAACCAAGCCATGGAGACCCACAACCAGACCCTGCGCCATCTTGAACATCTGGCCACCCTTGATGTGAATTTCGATGATTTGTTTTCCTGCCAATATCTAAAAATTCGCTTTGGTCGATTGCCTGTGGATAGTTACGATAAACTGCATTTTTACGACGAAAAACCCTTCGTGTTTTTTACATTTGATAGGGATAGCGAGTATTATTGGAGTCTTTATTTGACATCGCAGCAGGATGCTACCGAGGTGGATAACCTGTTTGCATCGCTCTACTTTGAGCGACTTATTATCCCAAGTTACGCCCACGGCACCCCTTCCAAGGCCATACAGACCATACGCACCCATATGCAGACCACCCAGCAATCACTCGATAACACCATTGCGGATATTCAAAGCATGGCAAAACAGGATGGTGGACAGCTTGTAAGGGCGTGGCTCGCACTCAAATATTGGGAGCATGAGGAGGATATGAAACTCCGTGCCATGGATTTGCGCCACTATGCCGCCACAGGCAATAACCACTTCGAAATTATAGGCTTTGTGCCACAGCGTAGTGTGGCCGAGTTTCAGGGGTGCTTGGAGGGGCTGGATGTCAAAATGAGCGTAAAGCCGGCCGATGCCGCAGGGGCAAGACTCGTAGTGCCGGTGCGCCTGCGCAATAACTGGCTCAACCGACCCTTTGAAATGTTTGTCACCATGTACGGCCTACCAAACTATAAGGATTTTGACCCCACACCCCTTGTCTCCATAACATATATGTTGTTGTTTGGCATAATGTTCGGCGACGTGGGACAGGGGCTGACCATCTCGCTTTTAGGGTGGCTGTTTTACCGCTTTAAGAAGATGGAAATCGGTGCTGTTATGCTTAGAATGGGCTTTGTGTCGGCACTGTTTGGATTGGTGTACGGCTCGGTGTTCGGATTTGAACATCTACTCGATCCCATGTATTTGGCACTGGGCTTCTCGCACAAGCCGGTACATGTTATGGCGCCCGACACGACCAATGCTATCCTGTTAATTGCCGTGGGACTGGGGGTGCTTATAATCTCACTCTCCATGAGCCTAAATATAATTTTAAGCATAAAACGACGACAATGGGGACGAGCATTTTTCTCCAATAACGGACTTGCGGGGTTTGTATTTTACCTCTCGGCCATAGGGGCGGCGGTGTCGAGCTTGGCGCTTGGATATGACCTATTGATACCGGCCTATGTCGTGCCCCTGCTGGTTGTGCCCTTCCTGCTCATGATGTTCCAACACCCACTCACGAAGCTTATTACAGGTAAAAAAGACCTGTTCCACGAGGGCGTCGGCACTTTTTTAGCCGAGAGTATATTTGAAATGTTTGAGGTGCTACTGAGCTTTATCACAAATACCATATCGTTTTTGCGTGTGGGGGGATTTGTATTGGTGCATGCCGGCATGATGGCCGTGGTGTTCACCCTCTCGGGCATGGTTTCGACAGCTGCAAGCCCGGTTGTCATAATTATAGGTAATATATTTGTCATGGGTATGGAGGGGCTTATTGTTGGCATACAGGTGCTCCGCCTTGAGTTTTACGAAATATTTAGCCGTTTTTACGATGGCAATGGCAAAGCCTATGCGCCGGTATCGGCAAACCATATATAATAGCTATAAGTATAAATACACAAAATATTACAAAAAGGCGAACCGATCGCCCAATACAGGAGGATGTCTCTTATGTCTATTGCAATGATGCTACTCGCACCGCTGGCCGCCCTTATTTTGCTCTCCATGCCTCTTATACCCATCTATAAGGGGATAACGACCGGCACAGCCGCAAAAAATGCAGTCATATTTAATCTATGCGCCTTCTTTGGAGTGGCCATACTCATGATAATATTGCCGTTGTCCAATGTGTCCTTGGCGGCCGA
Organism: uncultured Oscillospiraceae bacterium; assembly: GCA_964370005.1. Classification (GTDB taxonomy): domain Bacteria; phylum Bacillota; class Clostridia; order Oscillospirales; family Ruminococcaceae; genus Heteroruminococcus. The sequence goes on along the minus strand of CAYJGR010000003.1, from coordinate 76,697 downwards.
GGTCAGCGAGGTGGCCGAGGGTGTGGCCAACATCGTGGGTGTTTCGACCGGCACAGGCATGGCTTATCTTGCCGCGGCACTGGTTACGGGACTTTCTTCCATCGGTGCAGGAATAGCTGTGGCCGCCGCTGCCCCTGCCGCTATAGGTGCTTTCAGTGAGGATCCCCAAGCCTTTGGTAAGGCGCTGATATTCGTGGCTATGGGTGAGGGTGTTGCGCTGTATGGTATTCTTATTTCGATACTCATAATAAACAGCCTGTAAGCCACACATAAGGAGGCTGTTATGCGTTTTTATCTTATAAGTGACAATGTGGATACCCGTGTGGGCATGAGGCTTGCGGGTATAAACGGCACAGTTGTTCATACGGCCGACGAGGTCGAGCGGGAACTTGAAAAGGCTGTGGGAATGAGTGATGTGGGGGTGGTGCTTATAACCTCCAAACTTGTACAGCTCTGCCCCGAGCTTGTGTATCATTATAAGCTCACCCAAAAACTGCCCCTTATAGTCGAGATAAGTGACCGTCACGGTGGAAGTGGATTATCGCAGACTATAACGAGATATGTCAGGGAATCGGTGGGTATAAGCATTTAAAGTGAATAATACCTTGGAGAGTCGCTATCCGAGTTTTTGTAAAATAAAGCGGCAGAACGGAGAATATCCATATGGCAAGAATTGAAGATCGTATGGCCATGATAGAGCGAGCTGTATTGTCCGAGGCAAGGCAGGAGAGCGACGAGATAAGAAAGCAAACCGATGAATACCGACAGCGTGAGCTTGACAAGGTGGAGGATAAAATTTTAGGTGAGCTGTACGGCAAAATCCAAAAAGAGGTATCCCATCTACACACCGCCGCCACCACCGACATTTCCCACCACGAAACCGAACATCGGCAGGCACTACTGCATCGCCGTGAGGAACTGACCGAAGAATTGTTTGCCATGGTGGCTGAGAAGCTACTCGACTACGCCAAGACCTCGACTTACCGCAAAAAGCTGATACAGACGGCGCAGGATATGGCCGATCGCTTTCCGCTGCATGGTGGCAAGCTGATGATTTGCCCCACTGACGGTGCGCTCCTTAGCGATTTGCAGGAGATAGTGGGACAGGGGTGTACCGTCACCCCCGACAGCACAATAACAATAGGTGGTCTGCGCCTTGAAAACACCGACGCCGGCCTTGTGGTGGACGAGACCCTTGACACAAAACTTCATGAACAACGCCCCTGGTTCTACTCACATTCGGGGCTTACATTCGATTAAAATAAGACGAGGAATTTTTAGGATGAGCAATAAAATTTACTCTATCAACGGGCCGGTGATTAGGCTTGAAAATACAAAAGATTTCTCCATGATGGAGATGGTATATGTGGGCAAAAGACGTTTGGTGGGGGAGGTAATCTCCATATCCGATCGATATACCACCATACAGGTCTATGAGGTGACCACGGGACTGTCCCCGGGTGAGATTGTGGAGGGCACAGGCTCCCCCATAAGTGCCACCCTCGGCCCCGGCATACTTTCAAACATATTTGATGGCATTGGTCGTCCGCTTAAAGATTTGGAGGCCAAGACTGGGGCTTTCTTGGATGAGGGCTCGGGCATACCGTCGCTTAGCGAGGATATCCGCTGGGAGGTCACGCCGACCGTGTCGGTGGGACAGGAGCTTTCGGGCGGTGAGATATATGCCACTTGCCCCGAAACACCACTAATAGAACACCGCTGTATGCTCTCCCCAAATCTATCGGGCAGGGTGAGTTGGGTGGCCGATGCGGGTAGTTATACGCTAAATGATTGCATCATAAAACTGACCGACAGCATGGGTGAAGAACATAAGATTACCCTTTGTCAGCACTGGCCGATAAGGGTGGCACGCCCTGTAAAAAACCGCCTGCCCATAAGCCGTCCGCTTATAACGGGACAGCGAGTTGTTGATACTTTGTTCCCCATAGCCAAAGGTGGCACGGCGGCGGTGCCCGGTGGGTTTGGCACCGGTAAAACCATGACACAACACCAGCTGGCCAAGTGGTCGGACGCCGATATAATTGTATATATAGGCTGTGGCGAGCGTGGCAATGAGATGACACAGGTGCTCGAGGAGTTCTCCGAGCTTGTAGACCCCAAGAGCGGCAAGGCACTTACAGACCGCACTGTGCTCATCGCCAATACCTCCAATATGCCGGTGGCAGCACGTGAGGCCTCGATTTACACCGGTATAACTCTGGCCGAATATTACAGGGATATGGGCTATCATGTGGCGGTAATGGCCGATTCGACCTCACGCTGGGCCGAGGCACTGCGTGAGATATCGGGACGACTTGAGGAGATGCCGGCCGAGGAGGGCTTTCCCGCTTATCTGCCATCACGCCTGTCCGAATTTTACGAGCGTGCGGGATATGTCACACCCATTGCGGGTGGTGAGGGGAGTGTGTCCATCATAGGGGCGGTGTCGCCACAGGGGGCCGACTTTTCCGAACCTGTGACCCAGAATACCAAGAGATTTGTGCGCTGTTTTTGGGCGCTGGACCGTTCCCTTGCCTATGCACGTCATTATCCCGCCATAAACTGGATGACCAGTTACAGCGAATATACAGATGAGTTGTCGGACTGGTACCGCCACAATGTCAGCGAGGATTTTTTGCGCTGTCGTCAGGGGATGATATCGCTGTTACAGGAGGAGAGTCAGCTCATGGAGATCGTCAAGCTTATCGGCTCCGATGTGCTTCCCGACGACCAAAAGCTGATCATGGAGGTCTGCCGTGTCATACGTGTGGGATTTTTGCAGCAAAACGCCTACCATGCCGACGACACCTATGTCTCGCTCCAAAAACAACAAAAAATGATGGAGACAATACTATATCTGTACGATAAGTGTCGCACATTGCTCGATACTGGTGTGACTTTAGGTGATTTGCTCGGTGGCAAAATATTTGAAAAGCTTGTGAAGATGAAGTATGACATTCCCAACGACCGTATGGATTTGTTTGAGCAATATCAGGTCGATATCGATATGGAGTTGTCGGGTCTTTCGGGCGTGAGCGGGGGAGGTGTCAAAAAGTGAGCATTCAATTTGTGGGGCTCAGTGATATAAACGGACCACTTGTCATGCTCGACCGCGTTGTGGGCGCAAGCTACGAGGAGATGGTAGAACTCGAGCTTCAAGACGGCACCACTCGCACAGGCCGTGTGGTACAAATCGACGGCCAAAAGGTGGTCATACAGGTGTTTGAGGGCACAAGGGGGCTTTCACTTACCAATACAAAAACACGTCTGCTTGCCCATCCCATGCAGATACCTCTTTCAAAAGAGATGCTTGGACGGGTTTTAGGCGGTGCAGGTCGCCCTGTGGATGGTCTGGGTGAGGTGTTTGCCGAGGAGTACGGCGATATAAACGGCAAACCGCTTAATCCTGTTGCCAGGGTCTACCCCCGAAACTATATACACACAGGGGTATCGGCAATCGATGCCATGATGACCCTCATACGTGGGCAAAAGTTGCCGATATTCTCAGGATCGGGGATGCAGCACAACAAGCTCGCCGTGCAGATTGTTAACCAAGCCCGCCTGACGGGTGGAGGGGATCAAAACTTTTGCGTGGTATTTGCGGCGATGGGTGTAAAAAACGACGTGGCCGACTACTTCCGCCACAGCTTTGAGCAGGCCGGTGTACTACAAAATGTGGTTATGTTCCTCAACATGTCAAATGATCCCATAATCGAGCGCATTTTGACCCCACGCTGTGCCCTTACTGCCGCTGAGTATTTGGCCTATCATCACAACATGCATGTGCTTGTGATACTGACCGATATGACCTCCTATGCCGAGGCATTGCGAGAATTTTCCTCCTCAAAGGGGGAGATTCCGGGGCGCAAGGGCTACCCGGGATATCTATACTCCGATTTGGCCTCGCTTTATGAGCGTGCCGGCATCATAAAGGGGGCACAGGGTTCTGTGACCCAACTCCCAATACTAACCATGCCCAACGACGACATCACACATCCCGTACCCGATTTGACCGGCTATATAACCGAGGGGCAAATTGTGCTTGATCGCAACCTTGATAGGGGAGGGATATATCCGCCTGTGTTGGTGTTACCCAGTTTGTCCCGCCTTATGAAGGATGGCATCGGCGAGGGTTACACAAGGGAGGATCATGCCCCGCTTGCCAATCAGCTTTTCGCCTGCTATGCCAGAGTGCAGGATGCCCGCTCCTTGGCCTCTGTCATAGGCGAGGAGGAGCTAAGCGCTACCGACAAGTTGTTATTGCGGTTTGGGCGGGAGTTTGAGCAAAGGTTTATAGGACAACGGTTTGACGAAAACCGCACTATGGAGCAGACATTGAGCCTTGGGTGGGAGTTACTTGGGACATTGCCCAGGGAAATTCTCGACCGTCTGGACGATGTGCTCATTGAGCAGTACTATCCGAGTGACAAAAAGGATAAAAAGCCTATACAACATCCTTGATTTAGCACATTGCAAAGGGGGGTAAGTCATGGCAGGCGAGGATACCGTATTTCCAACAAAGGGGAATTTATTGGCGGGCAAAAAGTCGCTTCATCTGGCCAAGGTGGGGTATGATCTTCTTGACCGAAAGCGCAATATTCTCATACGTGAGATGATGACCCTTATTGACAAGGCGAGCGATGTGCGGGGGGATATAGACAGAACCTATAAGCAGGCATATATTGCACTGCAAAGGGCTAATATCACGCTGGGGATATGTGACGAGATTGCAAATTCGGTCAGTGAAGAGAACGGGGTGTCGGTGCAGTATCGCAGTGTCATGGGAGTGGAACTGCCCACCGTCACGATAGATTGCCCCGAGGCACCTCCCCCCATATACAGCATGGCCGACACCAACTCGCAGCTTGACTATGCCTATCTGTGTTTTCATCAGGTGAAAATGCTCACGGTCAAGCTGGCCGAGGTAGAGAACAGCATATATAGATTGGCGCAGGCCATAAAGAAGACCCAGAGCCGTGCCAACGCCCTTGAAAATATAGTTATCCCTAAGTTTAATAAAACGACAAAGTATATAAGTGAGTCGCTCGAGGAGAAGGAACGGGAGGATTTTTCCCGCCTGAAGGTTATAAAGACCACCAAGGAACGAAGACAAAATAAATGGGTGAGTCATGCCGAAAACGAAACGACATAAGTGAGGTAATGGGATATGAAATTTGCGCGAGTGTTATACAAGAATGAGCAGGTGTGGGTGCAGGTGGAAGAGAACCTGCGCATACTCGAAAAAGCACCATATGAGGGTATAAGCTATACAGGTGAGGAGATAGCAAAAACGCAGGCCGAATTTTTAGCACCTGTGACCCCCACAAAGGTGGTGGCGGTGGGCAAAAACTATCATGATCATGTGTTGGAGTTTAGTAATGAGCCTATGCCCGAAAAGCCTGTGCTGTTTTTTAAGCCCTTGTCGGCGATAATCGGCCCCGAGCAAAACATAATATATCCCAAGATATCGAGTAGGGTTGACCACGAGGGGGAACTCGCTTTTGTGGTGGGCAAGACGGCTAAGAATATAATAAAAGAAGAGGCGCTCGATTATATATTCGGCTACACCTGTCTAAATGATGTCACAGCAAGGGACATACAAAAATCCGAGGGGCAGTGGACAAGGGGCAAGGCCTTTGATACATTTTGCCCGATAGGCCCTGTGATTGTCACCGATATCGACGGCGATAACTTGGACATATGCTGTAAGGTAAATGGCGAGATCAAGCAGAGCAGCAGCACAAAGCACTTTATGTGGAATATTCCGTTTTTGATGGAGTTTATCACCGAGTGCATGACCCTAAACCCGGGCGATGTGGTGACCACAGGTACCCCCGCAGGCATCAGCCCCATGAAGGTGGGGGATATTTGCGAGGTCGAAATCGAGAACATAGGCGTACTACGCAATGTGATTGCAGAGTAATATTTAAAAAAGACCGCTATTAGAAGGTATACACACTTCTAATATGCGGTCTTTGGCTTATGTGGTGTGGCTACGGCTAATCGAGCTTTGCGGGGGTACGTCCGGCCTTGGCACATATGGCCGTAAAGCTTTGATCGCTGAGATCATGCTCCATTTTGCATGCGTCATCGTAGGCCACAGCGGGTTCTACGCCCCATTCTATAAGGATTTCAGCCAGCAATCTGTGGCGCTGATACATGCGACGTGCCACTGCTTCCCCTGCAGGGGTGAGGGTTATGGTGCTGCCTCGTTCCATGTTGATATATCCATTTTCACGCAAAAGCTTCATGGCGACGCTCACACTCGGTTTTGACACTCCAAGTTTTTCGGCGATATCCACCGAGCGAGCAAAACCATGCTCACTTTCCAACATGAATATACACTCCAAATAATTTTCAGCCGACTCATGAATATTCATGGGCATAACTCCTTAGATACAACAAAATTTCCAACATGTTTGATTATACCACGCAATATAATTTGCCACAAGTGGTTATTTTCGAGAAATTGTCACATTATAATATCAAAAAATATTTTCAAAATATACTTGACAATTATTATTTTATAAGTATAATAGTAAAAGTAATAATCATTACTGTTTTGAGGTGAACAAATTGAAGTTCTCCAAACAAAGGGAGCTTGTATTGGCGGCCATTGAGCAAAGCCATGAGCACCCCACCGCCGATAATATTTATAACATGCTTAAAGCCGAGCACAAGAACCTCAGCCTCGGCACGGTCTACCGCAACCTAAACCAGCTTGTGGAACACGGAATGATACGGCGAATTGCCCTGAGCAATTCACCCGACTGTTTCGACCGTAAACATCATGAACATCAACATTTGGTTTGTCAAAACTGTGGCCAAGTACAGGATGTTGACCTACCGTTTCTCGAGGAAATGGACAAAACCCTTCGTGAAAAAGCGGGCTTTGCGCTACTCAGTCAAGAACTTATGATACGGGGATATTGCAAAGACTGCCAAAAAAATATAAACAAAGAGGAGAATACGAAATGAGCAATCTAAAAGGAACAAGAACAGAAGCCAACCTCGCCGCCGCTTTTGCAGGTGAGAGCCAAGCCCGCAACAAGTACACCTACTACGCTTCCAAGGCCAAGAAAGAGGGCTACGAGCAGATTGCGGCGCTCTTTATAGAGACCGCTGACAACGAGAAAGAGCACGCTAAAATGTGGTTTAAACTTCTTCATGACGGCGAGGTGCCCGATACAATCACAAACTTGGCAGATGCCGCTGCCGGTGAGAACTTTGAGTGGACCGATATGTACGCCAAGTTCGCCGAGGAAGCTAAGGCTGAGGGCTTTGACAAGATTGCCGCACTCTTTACCGCTGTAGCTGCCATCGAGAAGGAGCATGAGGAGAGATATTTGGCACTCCTTGAGAATGTGAAGAACGGCAAGGTATTTAAGAAGGATGGCAAAATTGTATGGCAGTGCCGCAATTGCGGACATATCCATGAGGGAACAGATGCACTCGCCGTATGTCCCGTATGTGATCATCCCAAGGCTTACTTCCAGCAGCTGGCTAAAAATTATTAATTGCAAGCTTAAAATTGACCCTCCCACCTGCAAACTCTGCGGGCGGGAGGGTCTTTTACATCATAAGTAAACTTAAATTAAAACAGTGCGCTGACACCCATGAAAATTAGCAGTATACCGCCTATAAATTGGGCACGACCGCCTATTTTTTCACCAAAAACTTTGCCTGCATACAGGGCGATGGCGCTACAGATGAGGGTGATAACTGCAATGATGGGCACGGCAGTGGCAATATTGATGCCGATGGCACAAAAGCTGACCCCCACGGCAAAGGCATCTATGCTGGTGGCCACCGCCTGTGCCATGAGCATACCAAAAGAAAATTTAGGGAGGGAACGCTCATGGTCATCCGAGGGGTGAAATGCATCCCAAAGCATTTTGCCACCGATAAAACATAGAACTAAAAAGGTGGTTATACCGGCGTAACGACTGATAATATCCGAAAACAGTGTACCTGCCCAGAAACCGAAAAGGGGCATAATCCCTTGAAACAATCCAAATGATATCGGCATGGAGAGCTTTTTGGGTAGGGAAAGCTTGGGATAAGCCAGCCCATTCGCCACCGAGACCGCCACAGCATCCATACTAAGCCCAAGGCCGATTAAAAAAATATCCCCAAAAGTCATAAAATAAAACCTTTCACAGCGTACATCATGATAACACCTTAACATAATTATATGTGTATAAACAAAAGATAAAACCTATTAGGGCATAGTCAAGAATTACTTTATGTAACTCCTAACGGATTTTCATCGCCCTAACCCCACAAATCGGCTTGCCCTCATCCAAAAACATCTTTTCATGTTCGGTCATGATGTTATCGGCGGGCGGGGTGGCGTGCAAATCTCTTGTGAAATCGAGTATTTTCCATCCGCACTGCTCAAGATAGCTCAGAGAGGCCTCAAAAAAGGGTAGGTCATCGGTTTTGAGGTGCAACTGCCCCTCGGGGAGTAAAAATGTCGCATATTTCTCAAGAAAGCGTGGGTGGCTAAGTCGGCGTTTATGATGCCCCGATTTTGGCCAAGGATTGCTAAAGTTAAGATATATCCTCTCGACACCGTCCTCGGGGGATAGAAACTCATGTATAAAATCGGCATTACAAAGGGTGAGTTGCAGGTTATCTACCCGGAGATTTGCAAGGGCATAAGCCCGCTCAACCTTGCGTCTTGCCATGGCCACCATTTCACGGCGTATGTCAAGTGATAAATAATTTATATGCAGATTTTGTGGGGCTATCCCCGAAATAAATCCACCCTTTCCACAACCTATTTCAAGGTGTAGAGGTTGTTTTTTAGGGTACAACTCGACCCATTTCCCCCGCATAGTCTTTGGTTCGGCCACAAAATAAGGACAGGCCGCCAGCTCGGGTTTAGCCCATGGTTTTGTGCGTATTCTCACCTGTATCCTCCTATATCGGGTCAATTTATTATGCTGATGCCACCTATTATAGGCAGGGTTTGTGCCGTGCCTTGACATGCAAAGATTATGCCCATTATCACAAATATGGTCGCTGCAATGCCGGCCACAACGCTCACTACCCACCCCACAAGCGGTACAATTGCTACAAATCCGGCGGCGGCACTTAGCAAAAATGTAATAAGCCCTTGATTGGCGTGAAACTTTACAAAATAGGACTCGGGGCGAATTATAAGCGGTAGTACAAACAGAATACCCAAATAACAAAGAATACAAATATACTTATTTTCCTCCACATCCTGCGGGGAAAAGTGTATCGTATAGTCGTGTCCCTCACTTTTCATCTGTGAAAGATTGGGCGCAGTGCCATAGGGTGCGCCATTTAGCGTCTCTCCGCATTTGGGGCAAAAACAATCCCCCTCATTTGTCTGTGCGCCACATTTTGAGCAGTATGCCATGAATTATTTCCTCCATTTCACTGTAGCTGTGACTATTTTATCACAGCATAAAACCCAAATCAAGCCATTACCACACCAAATTACATGTCCCAAATTTACCCGTAAGGTATGTGGATTTTACCCATGCAATATGATATAATTAAGTGTAGGGCGGGGGATTTGCTTGCACCTCATCGCCCAATACTTAGCATAAAACATGCTTGTCTGGAGTTTTGCCTGCGTGAATAATCTATCTTTGGCCTTTTCAGTTGTGTTTCCGCTGTTCTGTATGATGTCTTTGGGATATTTTTTACGGCGTATAAACATACTCACTGCCAATTTGTCCGAACAATTAAATTTACTCACTTTCCGTGTATTCTTACCGCTTTTGATGTTTGTCAGCATATATGAGAGTGATTTTGCGGTGAATTTTTCCCCTATGATGATTGCGTTTGCTTTGGGGTCGGTGCTGTTAACTTTCTTGGTGCTCATGCTGACGATTCCGCTGTTTATAAAAGATAATACAAAACGCGGCGTGGTAATTCAGGGGATATTTCGCAGTAATTTTGCCATATTCGGTATGCCGGTTATAGCCTATATTTACGGCGATGAAAGTATGTCCACTGCCGCAATACTCCTCGCTTTTCTCATACCGCTCTTTAACTGCTTGGCTGTGGTGGTGCTCCAACGTTTTTCAGCCCAAAGTAGCAGTATAAAGTCTATATTTTTAAGTGTAATAAAAAATCCCCTCATAATATCCTCGGCTATAGCGCTACTTTTTAAGTTTATCGACATCGATTTGCCTTTTGTTTTGCTCGATCCCATAAGTGATCTCAGTGCAGTGGCTACCCCCCTCGCCCTGACCGCTCTGGGTGGGTCGTTTGAGTTTCGTGGTCTGCGTAGCAGTTTGGGGGCGCTCACTCTGACCGTGGTGGGGCGGCTTATTTTGGTGCCCCTCATATTTATCCCCATCGCTGTGGCCTTGGGTTTTAGATCGGTGGAACTCATGGTGCTCTTTATTATGTACGGTAGCCCTGTGGCTGTCTCGAGCTATACCATGGCAAGAAGTATGGGGGGAGACTCCGACCTTGCCGCACAGGTGGTGGTCTTTACCTCGCTGTGCTCCATATTTACGGTATTTGTGTGGGTCAGCATTCTCGGGGGATTTGGCCTACTGTAAGTGACACAATTTTTATGCTTGACATATACTGAATTATAATGTAAAATCTCGTTATAACTGAGCAGGCCGCCGCCCGTCAACATGGGCGTGGAGCCGGGTCTTTAGACAACAGATTTTATCAATCTGTGGGACAGTAATTTGTCCCACGGATTTTTTTATGTGTGGGCAATACTATATAAGACTTTTCTTGCTTATCAGAATACCATTTGAGGAGGGTTATGTATGGAAAAACAGCTTGCAATGAGAGTGTCTTGGATCACCATAATAGTGAATGGGCTACTATTTATTTTCAAACTTTTTGCCGGTATATTTGCATCATCCAGCGCTATGATTTCGGATGCTGTACACTCGGCCAGCGATGTTTTTAGCACAATTATCGTCATGATTGGGGTGAGTCTTGCCGGAAAAGATTCGGATGATTGCCATCCCTATGGCCACGAAAAACTCGAAAGTGTCGCCTCGGTCGTGCTGTCGGTCATACTGGCTATCACCGGTTTTGGCATAGGCCTACAGGGCATAGAGCTCCTTTTGGGGGGCAATGAACAAATAAAAACCCCCGGCACCTTGGCATTGGTGGCGGCGGTGGTGTCGGTGGTGGTCAAGGAATGGATGTACCATTACACAAAGCATACCGCCAAGAAAATAAATTCCGATGCACTTATGGCCGATGCTTGGCATCACCGCTCCGATGCACTAAGTTCCCTTGGCAGTTTTGCGGGTATACTCGGTGCCAGAATGGGATTTTTAGCCCTTGAGCCATTGGCGAGTATACTCATTTGTGTTTTGGTCATAAAGGCGGCTTTTGATATATTTCGTGATGCCACAAGCAAAATGGTGGACAGAGCCTGTGATGAACAAACGATAGAGATAATGAGGGAGAAAATTCTCGAGCAGGATGGGGTGCTCGGGATAGACGACATAAAAACCCGCATGTTCGGCAACAAAATTTATGTGGATATAGAAATTGCCGCACTTGCCACCATAGACCTCACCCATGCCCACCAAATTGCCCAAGATGTACACGATACTATAGAAACCATACAAGGTGTAAAACACTGCATGGTGCATGTAAATCCGCGGTTTGAGATTAGGGAATAGATAAGGGTAAAGGTCAAGGGCAAGACCTCGGGGACGCTGTCCCCGAACCCCTGCCACCTTTTGTAAAAGGTGGACGAAAACTTTAAACGCCCCCTGCAAAGGACGCAGGGGGGCGGGGTTTTTATGCTGTATTCCTACTTATAGGCACTGCCACGGCGTGGACGGGGCTACGGATTTGGTGCCTTATCGCCTCGCACACTCGGCGGGCACCCACCCCGCCCTTGCGGGCGTGGCGCACCCCTTACGAGGTGAAATCCTCCGCCCCGCCCACGCCTATTAGAGGAGAGATTGTCGGAGAATAGAGAACAGAAAAGGTCAAGGGCATCCGTGTGGTTGCCCTTGACCTTTACTATAATTCCTAATTACTAACTACTCATTCCTCATTGCCCTACAAAATCCCCGACAAAATCACCAGTGCAAGCACCAGTGTAAAACCACCGCACAATAGCATATAGCCACGGCGGTTATTTTTGCCGTTTATTTGGCTTGAGATAAATCCCATAATAAGACATGCCACAAGCGCTCCCACCATCACCGAGCCGACCTGTAACAGTGGGAGCATAGGTCTTTGGGTTTGGGCATCCACAAAGGGGGCGGCATACACTCCTATGAGATAGGCAAGGGGTGTAATGGCCAGTGGCAACACCGCCACGGCTGTGCCCCCTTTGCCTTGTCTTGCCGTAATGGCGCAAAACAGCAATATAATTACCACAATTGCCGCACATTCTGTAACCATAATTTCGCCCTCCCTATCGGTTGTCAATTTCGTGGTGTCGCTATTAGCCACCAAAGGCGGCGTTAAACACGTCCTCTACAGCTGAGGTGTCATCGGCCACTATGAGAGCCACATACAGGCCGTTTGTTATCACCTTTGCGTTTTCGATCTTGGGCATCTCTTCGGGGATATAATCCTCAAATGCAAACTGCAAGCTCTGTAGGCGCAAATCAATCATTTCCTCGATATAGGCCACCGACTCCTCGTCCTCAGCCATAAATATTGCAACTTCCTCGGCTGTGCTCATTGTGCTACTCGAATACACAAAGATTTCGGCTACATTGCCCTCTCCAACCTCGTATAGATTGGGGATTACTGCGGGGTCAAGTAGCATGAGTTCATCCCCCCAAGTGCCGGCGGCGTGCATGTTGTCGGCAAGGGTGGCAAGATCGGGCGGTGCCACCTGGGCGGCGGGGGTGTCGGTTTCACCCTCGCTTTGTGTCTGCGAACAGGCTGTAAATACCAAAGCAATGGCCATAACAACTGCAAAAATTCTGATTTTTTTAATCATTTGTGTTCTCCTTCAAGTGATGTTATTTTTAAAAACTGCTCATTTACATATTACAAAACGGCGTGACTTTTGAGGTAGTCAAACCACTTCATATAATAGGTGGCACCGAAGTGCATACCATCTTTTGGGCTTGCTTCGGTGGGCAAATGCCCTTCCTCATTCTTAAAGGCCTCGGCTACATTGAGATAATAAAGGCCTTTTTCTTTGGCCAAGTTCATAAGGGCGATGTTGTACTGGTCAATTTTATCGTTTGAATATCGTGCGTCTTCATTTTTCTCGGCCGTCACCGGAAGGATGGACTGCACATAAATGGTGGCATTGGGATGCTGTTCTTTTATGCTGTCCAGAAGTTGGCCGTAAAAGTTCATCATGGTTACCTCATCGAAAAAGGCCACACCATTTGCCCCCATCATAACATATATCTTTGAGGGGTCGTCTCTTTCAAGCGCCTCCAAAACGGTAAGGGTTTCCTCGCCATCCACTATAACACGTTTTGTGAGAATTGTTTGGGGATTTATGCCGGTGTGTGCGATTACAGTGGCATTGGTCATGGTGTTATACACCTGCATACCGTAGGTGATAGAGTCACCCACAAAGGCCGCATCATCAAAATAACTCGAATCCACCCAGTCACCCTTGGCCACAACTACCTCGGCCAAATCTTCAAAAGGGGAGTCGGTGCTGTCAGTAAGACTGCTCTGCTGTGACTGCTGGGTCTGCCCGTCGCTTTGGGACTGCGAACCTTCTGTAGCAATGCTCGCTTGTGGGTCGGTAGCCGACTGGGGCTCACCGCTCTGAGATAAATTGGACTGCACAGACGGGTCAGGTGCTTCTTCGACCGATGCTTGCGCTAAACTTTGCCAATAAGCGGCCGCACCAAACGACAGCCCACCAATTACTATAATGCCAACCACAAAGTACAGTAGCTTCTTGCGCTTACCTTGTCCCCCATGGTTTCTTCTTCTAAATTCATACATACCTAACCTGCTCCTTGGTAATAATTTTATATTTTAATATATAACCATAAACATTATAACATTATACAACATGAATTGATAATTTTCAAAAAAAATTTGTATTTATATAATTAATTTTTTTGAAGCTTATATCCTAATTGCGCATATGTCAAAAAAAGTTAAATTTAAATAATTACCATATCCTTTAAGTTCATTATCATTTAATAATAACAGGTAGTATACTCAAGTACTCAACACTTTCAACATAGTTTTCCACCGGAATTTGCGCGTGGAGGCTTGTTTTATCGCAATTTGGGGAGTTTTCAACGAAAATTTGTTAAAAACCTTCCCGACTCAAAGGGATTTTGTGCTACTTTTCAACATATTAAAATTCCCTCCATAATTTGAAAAATACTGTATTTTATTGGCAGAAAACTTATGTGCACACACAGAAATCTTTTTTTTGTAAAAATATTCTCTTTCCCATTGTCTCTAATGCACAATTCTGTTATAATGTATAAGTCAGTTGACATAACAAAGGGAGGGCTGGTTTGTGACATATGACAAAAAAATAGTTCTTGCACAAGCACAAAAGCACGACAGCTTTTATCTCTACGACCAAAAAGGCATTGAGAGTGCCGCAAAACTCCTGCAAAAACATTTTGTTGGGGTCGAGTTTTTATACTCCATAAAGGCAAATCCCAACCGCCACATCCTAAAAAGCATATTCGATTGCGGGGTGGGTGCCGATGCCGCCAGCTTGCGTGAGGTTCTCATGAGCCGTGAGCAGGGTGTATTACCTGAAAAAATCCACTTCTCAGCTCCGGGTAAGAGCGAAAATGATATAAAAACCGCCATGGACTGCGCCACCATTGTAGCAGATAGCATAGGTGAAATTGAGCGCATAAATAAAATTGCCACCGAAAAAGGGATTATTGCCCAAATAGGGGTGCGAATAAACCCCGATTTCACATTCTTTGGGCAATGGGGCGACCCTTCTAAGTTTGGTATTGATCAACAACTGCTCTATCGCCGTATTGATTTTATAAAGAGTCTTAAAAATGTGCAGGTCATCGGTATCCATGTGCATGTGCGTAGCCAGGAGCTCAGACAGGCTGTACTTGAGCGCTACTACGAAAACATGTTAAACCTCGCTGTGGAGGTGCAGGATAAACTGGGGTGTGTACTTCAGTTTGTCAACCTTGGTTCGGGCATAGGTATTCCTTATGAAAAAAATGATCTGCCCCTGGATATACCCATGCTTGGCAAAGCCATGAGCGGACTTGTGGAGGCATTTCGCACAAAGCTTCCCGATACGGCCTTCTTTATTGAGACCGGCCGTTTCTTGGTGGGGCCAAACGGCGTGTATGTCACAAAGGTTATGGATAAAAAGCAGTCATACGACAAAAACTTTGTCATACTCCAAAATACCCTCAATGGGTTTGCTCGCCCCTCACTTTCCATGATGGTGAGAGCTTACACCGAGGATGTCCACCCCAACAGCTACGAACCTCTCTTTACAAGCGCCACACCATTTGAGATAATCCCACTTGTGCAGGAGAAGGATTTGGAGGAGGTCACCATTGTCGGTAACCTGTGCACCGCCGCCGATGTAATCGCAAAAGATGTGATGCTCCCCATAATGAATACAGGCGATGTGGTGCTTATCACCAATGCAGGCAGTTATGCCGCCGTGCTTTCTCCCATGCAGTTTGCTTCACTGCCGGCGCCGGTTGAGATATTCATAACAAGTGATGGGCAGGCTATTTGCGACTAATACAAAAAATTATAGTTAAGGCTAAAAAGGCCTATAAATTGTATCAAATAATATAAAAATGTAGTTATAGCACTTTACAACATCACATAAACTTGGTATAATTGTCTGCGAGATGGATTGTGTGGCCTTTTTGGTAAGCGAGGTTATCAAAAATTGGTAGGCAATTTGTTCGTATTTTTGAAGGTAAATAAAAAAGTGGAGGTAATTGTAATGACAAATCAAGTAACATTCGACGCAAACGATGTAGCACAAAACAAGGCAATGGGTATTATGTCCTATTTGGGTTTCTTGGTGCTTATCCCCATTCTGGGTGGCGCAGCAAAGAAATCTGATTACGCTCGTTTCCATGCAAACCAGGGTCTTATCCTTTTCTTGGCCTACATTGTTGCAACCATTTTGCTGAATGTTGTAGCTATCGTTGGCTACATCATCTCTTTGGCCGTGAGCATTTTCTGCATCATGGGCATCATCAGCGCTGTTAAGGGCACAGGCAACCCCCTGCCCCTCATCGGTGCAATCAAGATCCTTAAATAAGTTACATAATACTTATGAAATTCCCCCCCTTGGATTTGTTCCGAGGGGGGATTTTTAATTATTTATATGTATTATCAATTGTCCTTTATTATCTGCACAAAGTCTTGATTTTAGGCAGTATTTACACTATAATAACTTCATATGCAATTTCGCCTGAGTTTATCGGCGGTGCACACAGGAGGTTTTAGGTTTGAAAATAAATTTCAAACCTAAATTTTAAAAAAGCCGTTTTTCTCGTCACTTCGTGACAACCGAAAAACATGGCACAAACTATGACCATTCTTTTTAGGTCTGTTTTGTGCCTTTCACAGAAAGGAATGGTCATAGTTATGCTAAGGCAACTCGACAAGGTGTACGACCCCGCAAATGTGGAGGATCGTACCTACAAATTTTGGTTGGATGGCGGATATTTTCATGCCACCCCCGACACAGGCAAACCGCCCTACACCATCGTGATCCCACCACCCAATATCACAGGACAACTCCACATGGGTCACGCACTGGATAATACCATACAGGATATCCTCATTCGCTATAAGCGAATGCAGGGTTTTGAGGCACTTTGGATGCCCGGCACCGACCACGCCTCCATTGCAACCGAGGCCAAAATTGTTGAGGCCATGCGTGCCGAGGGCATTACAAAAGAGGATCTCGGCCGTGAGAAATTCTTAGAGCGTGCCTGGGAGTGGAAAGAGGTTTACGGCGGGCGCATTGTAGAACAGCTTAAAAAGCTCGGTTCTTCATGCGACTGGGAGAGGGAACGCTTTACCATGGACGAGGGCTGTTCGGCGGCGGTGCGTGAGGTGTTTTGCAATCTGTATGAAAAGGGGCTTATCTACCGTGGTGAGCGCCTTATAAATTGGTGCCCCCATTGCCTGACCTCCATATCCGACGCCGAGGTGGAGTACAGCGAACACGATGGCCATTTCTGGCATATAAAATATCCTATAGTGGGTGAGGATGCCCATCTTGAAATAGCCACCACCCGCCCCGAGACTATGCTCGGTGATACGGCACTGGCTGTGCACCCCGAGGACGAGCGTTACAAAAAATATGTGGGCAAGACAGTCATGCTTCCCCTTATGAACAAGGAAATACCTGTGGTGGCCGACAGCTATGTCGATATGGAATTTGGCACAGGTGTTGTTAAGATAACCCCTGCCCACGACCCCAACGACTACGAGGTGGGTCTGCGCCACGATCTGCCTATACTCAACGTCATGAATGAGGATGCCAGCATAAATGCGAGCGGTGGCAAGTATGAGGGCATGGAGCGCTATGCCGCACGCAAGCAGATTGTAGCCGATCTGGAAACCGAGGGCTATCTAATAAAGGTGGAGGATCACCGCCATAATGTGGGGGGATGCTACCGTTGTTCCACCACGGTTGAACCCCTTATGAGCCGTCAATGGTTTGTAAAGATGGAGCCACTTGCAAAACCCGCAATAAATGTTGTGCGTGAGGGCGAAATAAAGTTTGTACCCGAGCGTTTTGAGAAGATATACTACCACTGGATGGAAAATATCCGTGATTGGTGCATATCAAGACAGCTGTGGTGGGGTCACCGCATACCGGCCTACTACTGTGATGCCTGCGGTGAGATGACGGTATCGAGGGAGGATGTCACTACCTGTTCGCATTGTGGCAGTGATAAACTGCGCCAAGATGAAGATACACTCGACACATGGTTCTCGTCGGCGCTCTGGCCCTTCTCGACACTGGGCTGGCCCGAAAAAACCGCCGAGCTTAAATATTTCTACCCCACCGACACACTGGTCACCGGCTATGACATTATATTCTTCTGGGTAGCACGCATGATATTCTCGGGCGTGGAGCAAATGGACGAAATACCCTTTAAGACGGTCTTCATCCACGGCATTATACGTGACTCACAGGGTCGCAAGATGAGTAAATCTTTGGGCAACGGCATAGACCCTCTCGAAGTTATAGCGCTTTACGGTGCCGATGCACTGCGCTTCACGCTGGCCACCGGCAACTCGCCCGGTAACGACATGCGTTTCTCGGATGAAAAGGTGAAATCCAGCCGCAACTTCGCCAACAAGATTTGGAATGCCACCCGCTTTGTGCTCATGAACCTGCCCGAGGACTTTTCGCATACCGACCTGCCCGAGGAGCTGACCGTCGAGGACAAGTGGCTACTTTGCAAGTACAACCGCCTTGTGGGCGAGGTGACCGAACATCTTGATGCCTTTGAACTGGGCATGGCGGTGCAAAAGCTGTATGATTTTATATGGGATATATTTTGTGATTGGTATATAGAGCTGACCAAAAGCCGTATTTCGGACGGTGGAGAGGGTGCGACCTCGGCACAGAGGGTACTTTGTTATGTGCTGCGTGGCACAATGCAGCTGCTACACCCCTTTATGCCCTATATCACCGAGGAAATTTGGCAGGCACTTCCCCATGAGGGAGAGAGCATCATGACTTCACCCTGGCCTACTGTCAAATCCGATATGGATTTTGTGGCCGAAGAGGGTGAGTTTGAAAAAGTTATGGATATGATAAGAGGTGTGCGCAATCGCCGTGCCGAGATGGGTATACCCCACTCCAAAAAGGCCACTCTGCACATCGAGACCAAGACCCCCGATATTTTCACAGCCTGTGAGGGCTTTTTGTGCCGTCTTGCGTCGCTGACCTCGGTTGAGGTGGGTGAGAAATTTGAGGTCCCGGGCGCAGTGCAGATTATCACGGCGGGGGGGCGTGGGCTTATCCCCATGGCCGAGCTTATCGATAGGGAAAAAGAGCTTGCCCGCCTTGAAAAGGAACGTGCCGCCGCACAGAAGGATATCGATATAATTAGTGGTAAACTGGGCAATCCCGGCTTCATGGCCAAAGCCCCCGAAGCCCTTGTGCAGGCCGAGCGCCAAAAGCTTGAAAAGGCACAGGAGCGCATGAGGATTGTGCAGGATAGTATAGCGACCCTTGGCTAACCCTGAAAGGAGCCCCGCATGACCTACGACGAAACCTTAAAATATATCCACAGTCTCGAGCGGTTTGGTAGCAAGCCGGGGCTTGAGCGGGTGGAGAAACTGCTGTCAGCGCTTGGCGACCCACACAAGGGGCTTCGATATGTACACATAGCAGGAACAAACGGTAAGGGTAGCACGGCGGCCATGACGGCCTCGGTGCTCAGGCAGGCGGGCTACACCACGGGGCTGTATATATCACCATATGTGACCGAATTTCGTGAGCGGATGCAGATTGACGGAGATATGATATCGCATGAGGAGCTTTGCGAGGTGGTACAGCGGGTAAAGGATGCCGCCGAGAGCCTGAAGGATCATCCCACCGAGTTCGAAATTATAACAGCCGCCGCCCTGCTGTGGTACAATATGCGGGGGTGTGATATTGTGGTGCTCGAGGTGGGGCTTGGCGGGCGATTTGATGCCACAAACGTTATCCCTGCCCCGCTTGTGTCGGTCATCACGGCCATAGACCTTGACCATACACAGGTGTTGGGAGATACGGTGGAGGAGATTGCCCATGAGAAATGTGGTATCATAAAAGCGGGTAGCATGGTCGTGAGCTACCCAAGGCAACATCCCGACGCACTGGCTGTTGTAATGGAGCACTGCGCCGTGCATGGGGTGTCACTTGAGATGTCAAACCCCGAGGCTGTGGATATTCACAGGTGCGATTTGGGGGGTTCTCGTTTCACTGTAGGGGATTATGAAATAGATTTGCCGCTGATAGGGCGTCATCAAATTGACAACTGCTTGACCGTCCTGTCCATAATTCAGGCGCTTGGCAGATGTGGATTTGGGGTGTCAAAGCGGGATGTGGTAATGGGCATAGCGGCCACGGCTTTCCCCTCACGTATGGAAATACTGCGCAAACAGCCCCTTGTGATACTCGATGGGGCGCACAATCCGGCCGGTGCGCGAGCCCTATCGGCGGCTATTCCTCTGTTGGGCGAGCGACCAATCACGGCCATTTGTGGGATGCTGGGAGATAAGCAGTGGCGGGAGGCGGTGGCGTTCATCGCCCCACACTGCAAAGAGCTGTATGCCCTGACTCCTAAAAATCCCCGTGCGCTTCATGCAAAAGAGCTGGCCGAGGAGGCCTCGAAGTATTGTCATAGCCGTGCTTGCGAGGATATAACCACTGCGTGGAATTTGGCCGAACAAAGTGGTAATGCCATACTGATTTGGGGTTCACTCTATCTTGCGAGTGAGATGCGTGAACATGTGCTTTGTCACGGTACGACAAATAGCGATAATAAAGGTTAAAATGTCGCAAAGACAGGCGAAATACGCTCTGCTTATACGACTGAATATTCATGCCGGATGTCTTATCCTTTTAGAGGTAGGACGGTGGCGCAAAAAAAGAGCAGTCCTCTGACCAAGAGGGCTGTTTTTATTTTTTCGAGATATAGGACAACCGTAAAAAGGAGTGAAGTGAGATATGTCGGTGAGAGTGGATGTGGCCGAGGAGATTGTAGATGTGTTTTTGACAGGGGAGATCGATCACCACAATGCGGGACAAATTAGAAGTAAAATTGATGGGGCGGTCGAGAGGGTTATGCCCGAAATCTTGCGCATAGATTTTGGTGGGGTGGAGTTTATGGACAGTTCGGGTATAGGGCTTGTGATTGGTAGATATAAGCTCATGCAGGACCTCGGCGGGCGTTTGGAGCTATGCAATTTGCCCGCACATATCAAAAAGGTCATGCGGCTTGCGGGGATTGATCACTTAGGGGTTCCCATAGAGCAGTGGAACAAAAAGGAGGATGCTTGTGGTGACAGATAATCAGATGAGTATAAGCTTTCCCAGTCGTTCGATCAATGAGAGCTTGGCACGCACGGCGGTGGGTGGATTTGTAGCGCAACTCGACCCGACAGTGGACGAGCTGTGTGATATACGCACAGCGGTATCCGAGGCCGTGACAAACGCTATCGTTCACGGTTACAGGGACAAAATCGGCACGGTGTACATACATGCCAAGATGAAAGGTAATAAGGTAATTGTTCGGGTGAGGGACAGAGGATGTGGTATACCTGACATCCAAAAGGCCATGCAACCTCTTTACACCACCTCGACCACAGGCGAGTGTGCCGGTTTGGGTTTTGCCATGATGCAGGAACTGTGCGACAAGCTCAAGGTGGCATCGGTGGCAGGCAAGGGCACGACGGTGGTTTTAGAGCGAACAATTACCTCGAAGGGTGAGTGAGTATGTCTGCACTGTCTTTGAGTCATGAGCAAGATAGATCGACATCACAGGAGCAGACAAAAATAGTTGTTGAAGAGAATATAGGCCTTGTACACGCCTGTGCAAACCGCTTTAGGAGCAGGGGGGTGGAGTATGAGGACTTATTCGGTGCGGGATGTATAGGGCTTTGCAAGGCGGCTGAGGCCTTTGACTATGACCGAGGTGTACGGTTCTCCACCTATGCCGTGCCGGTGATACTCGGCGAGATACGGCGACTGTTTCGGGACGGTGGGAGCATAAAAGTTAGCCGAAGCCTAAAGGAACTCGGGCAAAAGGTACAGCGAGCCAGAACCCAGCTTTGCACCGACAGCGGGAGAGAGCCTACGGTGGGGGAGATAGCGCAGTTTTTGGGGGTGGAGCAGGAACAGGTGACCGAAGCCTCCATGGCAAATTCCCCTGTAATTTCCCTGACCGAGCGGGAGGATGAGGGTGGCGGGCAGATAGATTTGCCGGTGCAGTCCCCCGAGGAGCGAATTGTTGATATTCTATCCCTAAAACAGGTGGTGGGGGAGCTGGAGGAGCGGGATAGACAGCTCATAGAACTGCGATATTATAAGCGCAAAACCCAGAGTGAAACGGCCATGGTACTCGGCATGACTCAAGTGCAGGTATCAAGGCGGGAGAAAAAATTGCTGCTGATGATGAGGGAGAAATTGGTAGCAAATTAATGGCAATATGGTATCGCTTTGCGATAGATTTGTATTTCAGACAATAAGGAGACAGGCACTGCTACCACCCCGCTTTTCCGTGTAGAGGGCGGTTTCGGCGTGAACGTACAATAGCCCGAGGGCAAAGACCACCCACGGGCAACAGTACGCCCCCACCAAAATCACCCCCTACCCAAAAAATCGGGGCGGTGGAATTTGCAATAAAAAACTAAGGTCAAGGGCAATCACACACGGTTGCCCTTGACCTTTTTCTCTTTTCTATCCTTTAAAGATTAAATCGCAATAACAACAAATACCGACAATCCCACACTTAAAATGAGGAACAGCCATACCCCGGGGGTGGCAAATCCTTGTAAAAGGCGGCGGGGGGTTGAGAGGGGTGGAGATGGAGGGAGGATATAAATACGTTTATAGAATAAAATTGCGAGTACTATGCCGACGACGACCACCAAAAGAATGAGCAGACCAACGATGGCGGTGAGCACCTGCGAATACTCGAGTAGCATAGGCAGGAGCACGCCGTTAAAAGAATTGATAATAATATGGAGCAAAGTGGCGTAAACAAGCCTTCCTGTGCGTATTGTGATATAGGCAAGACTTATACCCACCGCAAAACTGAAGAGTATCTGGAAGGGGTTGGCGTGGAAAAGCCCGAAAAATACCGAGGTGGAGATGATGGCGAACATCTCACCGCCCGGGAGAAGTCTTTTGAGCAGGATACCACGGAAGAAAAATTCCTCTATGATGGGCGCTAAGAGACCGCTGACCACAAATACAGCTAAGGGATTTAGGTCTAAAAACACATCCATTGGATTGACAAGAGGTTGACCCGAGAAAACCTCGGTCAAGGTTAAAAAAAGCAGACCTATAATATTTGCGATATAAAGCATGGAATAGGCCACGGTCGAAAAACCTAAAAATTCGAGCACTGATATACGGTATTCGGGCTGCTGGGTGGATGTGGGCATGGTGCGCACCACCATCCAGGCCAAAGGAAGTCCGCACAGATACAGCGGCAGGGTAGCCACACCAAGGGTGACCCAGGAATCCTCTAAGGCTAAGGGGGCGACTGTGCTGATCCAATAACTTAGCATGATACTGACAAGTTGCGACATAAAAAGTGCTATCACGAGTGCGAGGGCTATCCGTCCTAAAGATTTGCGACAAAACTTGCGTTGCACCACGAGTGCCTGCGAGTACCCGGAATCGACGTTAAACTGTTGGTTCATAAATATGAGCATTCCTTTCTGCAAAAAGCACAAAACAGACCAAAAAAAGAACGGTGATATTTTATGCGATAGACTTAATATAGCAAAAACGGCGGGGGAATATCCCCCGACCGCTTGAAAAAACATACTGAATTTGCCTATTTAAAACGCAAAATTAGACAGCCGAAAGTTGTCTGCGGCATTTCTGGCAAACATTTCTACCCTTAAAATCAGCAATATCATCATTGCCCCCGCAGAATACACATGCAGGCTCATATTTTTGCAAAATTACCTGCACACCCTCAACAAAAATCTCAACACTGTCACGCTCATTGATGTTGAGCGTTCTGCGAAGTTCAATCGGCAGAACAATTCGCCCCAATTCGTCGACCCGTCGTACAATACCCGTTCCTTTCATTACAGATCCCCCAATCCTTCAATTTTTCTACATAATGTAAAATTCACACAATTTGTATATATTTCCCCGAGTTTTTTGCTGTGTGAACACAAAATATACTAAAATACGACATTTTCTCATAAAATCTATATAAATCAAAAAATACGACATAAATCTACAGCAATACTATACCACTCACTTGCAAAATTGTCAAGATATTGATAAAATTACACTTTTTTTCCATATGATTTTTATTAGCTTTGCAATAAAAATAGGCATATATCTATGTTTTTTTCATGCTTTGGGTGTGTGTATTTGTAAAACATTTTATTGAATTTACAGTAATTGGAGGAAAAACAGTATGATGAGTGCGATTTTTTGCACAATGATATTATTTTCTGTCATAGTAGCTATACTTACGGGGCGAATGGAGGATATCTCGACAGCCGCTATGTCAGAAGGGGGGATGGCAGTTGAGTTGCTTATAGGTCTGTTGGGTGTTATGTGCCTGTGGAGTGGCCTCATGAGAGTGGCCGAACAATCGGGTCTTACCCAAAAACTCGCCGTCCTGCTCTCGCCTCTCACACGTCTGGCCTTTCCGGGGCTCGATCCCAAAAGCCCCGCCATGCAGGCCATATCCATGAATATGTCAGCCAACTTGATGGGTCTTGGTAATGCCGCTACCCCGCTTGGTATTGTCGCCATGCAGGAACTGGCCAAAGAATCCCCGGTGGAGGGCACAGCCAGCAATCATATGGTTATGTTTGTGGTGCTTAACACCGCCGCTCTTGACCTCCTACCCACCACTACCGCCCTACTGAGAATGCAGGCCGGTTCCGCATCGCCTTTTGATATCTTACCATCTGTATGGGTGGCGTCCTCGGCATCGGTTATCGTGGGGGTGCTGCTCGCTAAAACCCTTAGTGTCCTCACCCCTATGTCCCGTGTAAAATCGGGTGAAAGGAGTGGCCATGGAAAGCCTTAATTTTTACATAGTTCCGGGTATCATTGCGGCCATATTGGTCAGCGGACTTTTAAATGGAGTCAAAGTATTCGATGTGTTTTTGGAAGGGGCAAAAGAGGGGCTTTTTACCGCCGTTAAAATCTTGCCCTCCCTCATAGGACTTATGACAGCTGTGGGTATGTTTAAGGCCTCGGGTGCGCTGGATTTGTTGGCCAACGCACTTGACCCTGTATCTGTGATTATGGGGCTACCCAAGGAGGTTATGCCTTTGGCCATACTGCGCCCAATCTCGGGCAGTGGTGGCATGGTGCTGTTTAAGGACATTTTGGCAACACATGGGCCTGACAGCTTTATCGGGCGGGTGGCCAGTGTTATGCAGGGGTCAAGTGAAACAACGTTTTATACCATTGCGATATATTACGGTGCCGCCTCGGTCACCAAAACCCGTCACACCCTGCCGGCCGCTATAGGGGCCGATATTGCCGGCTTTGTATTTAGCTCACTTGCGGTAATTTGGTTTTTCGGACGATAACTGCAAAAAAAAATTACATTTTACCCTTTTAATTTAAATAAAATTATTATATAATTAAACGCAGTATTGATGATTTATGTGTTTACAGGAGGTAAAAGTGTATGGAGATTGGAGCTGTTGCATCAATAACCGTGGAGGTAAATAAGTCGAATGTCGCCGGAAATTTGGGTAGTGGTGATGTTGACGTATTTGCCACCCCGAGCATGGTGGCCACAATGGAGCACGCCGCTGCCAAATGTGTGGAAAAATTTTTGCAGGAGGGGCAAACCACAGTGGGCACATATATTGCCGTGAGCCACATTGCGGCCACGCCTATTGGTATGCAGGTCATTTGTTATGCCGAACTTGTGTCATCTGAGGGCAAAACGTTGGAGTTTAGAGTATGGGGTGAGGATGAATACGGCCCTATAGGTGAGGGAACTCACACCCGTGCGATAATTCATAGAGAACGCTTTTTGGAGCGTGTACAAGCTAAAAAAATTAAATCGCAAGTATAACGATTGATATTAACGACAACCGAAAAGAGGGGTAGACGTGAAAAAACTGGCAATATTTGATCTTGACGGAACATTGCTCGACTCACTGGGGGATTTGGCCGACAGTTGCAACAAGGCACTACATGAGGCGGGACTGCCCACTCATCCCATAGAGTCCTACCGCTTTTTTGTGGGAGGTGGCAAGGCAGTGCTTCTCGAGCGCAGTATTGCAAAGGAGCACCAAACCCCCGATATACTAAAAAAAGTGGGCGACCGTTTCACAGAATTATACGACGAGATCTGCAAAAACAACAGCAAGGCCTTTGACGGCGTGCTTGATATGCTAAGGCGTTTGCAGAGTAAGGGCATAAAAACCGCCGTGGCCACAAATAAACCCCACACCATGTGTATGTACATCATGGACAGCCTTTACAAAGAAACCATCGACATTGCCTACGGCCAGAGGGATGACATCCCCAAAAAGCCCGACCCCGCTGTGGTGTATCGCATCATGGAGGATGCCGGCGTGAGCGATAAGGCCGAGGTAATTTACATAGGCGACTCGGATGTTGATATCTACACCGGGCTGAATGCCGGCGTTGATACTGTGGGGGTTCTGTGGGGATTTCGCCCCAAAGAAGAGCTGACAGGTGCGGGCGCAACTGTGCTGTGCACTACCATAGATGAGATGTATGATTGTATTGTAAAGTAAATAAAGATGTATACACAACGGCCTCGGGGTATCCCCGAGGCCGTTGTGCGCAATATATTAAGTTACTTGCCCGAAGATTCTGCTATCATGCGTTTGGATATTTCGGTGGTCTCCCTCATTTAAAAACCAAATGCTCCTCCTGCCCACACTCGGGAAACAATTTGCCACCCGAATGTTCGGTGATTTCACCGCAAAACTTTGTCACAAGCTCGGTTTTGCACCACAAATCAAGGGTGATATCGGCGGCGAAGTCCGACTGCTCCACCACTATATCGTACTGTGGCATAATGTGGCACAGTTTGCCGTAGAATGAGTAGTCACAGCACAACTTCATTGGGGTGGCGGGGTGTAGGTGGCGTGGGGTGGCGGCCGCAATGGCTACCGAAGCCCCTTTAGAATAAGCGTGGGTTAGCCCCCCTGTGCCCAACAGTACCCCCCCGAAGTAGCGAGTCACCACCACGGCGATGTCGCAAAGCCCCGAGCCTGCTATGACATCAAGCATCGGTTTTCCGGCGGTACCGCTCGGCTCGCCGTCGTCCGAAAAACGACTGCGCCCTTCCCGCAGTAAAAATGCAAATACATGGTGATTGGCGCCTTTATATTTATCCCGTATACTGCGGTGAAACTCCACGGCCTCTTGCTCGGTGGTGACGGGTGCGACACTGCCTATAAATCTTGAACGTCGCTCAACAAATTCATCTTCAGCCATCGCATGTATTGTGCTATAGGGTTTGAGTGGCATGGTGGTACACTCCTTGTTATGTAATAAAAGTGTAGAGGGCAACCCGATGGATGCCCTCATTTAGAGAATAGATATAAATTTTATACCAGTGACAAACGTCCTACTGTAGTCATGGTATTAAGGTCTGTGGCCTGGATGGTGCTACCCGAGAATGTAAAAAGGGTATCGCCCAAGGTAATCCCACGTTCTATGCTGTGCAGATTGGTGAGGATATAACTCTCATCAAGCTCATCCGAATGGCTTACAATCCCCCTCCAGCTAAATCCCACACCGGTTTCAAAGCCATAAACGGCATATCCCCAGTACAATAAATCATCCTGTCCTATAGCTGTCTGGCGGGATATTAAGGGCAGCCCCACAACACCGAGCCCGGGGTTCCACAAGAGGGCATCGGAGTTTTCGAGCGCCGCCGAATAGCCCTCATTGCCGGGCAGATCTTGACGATAAAGCTCCTCGGGGGGCAGTGGCGCCATATTGTACATCCACAGTGACATCTCACGTTCCACCCCACCCAGCCCCAACATCAAGTTGTTGCCGATATCTTTGGCTTGCCCCGAAAAGTTTTCGAGGGTCACCCAGCCCAAAATGGCGGGATCGTAGGGATCGGATAGATCCATAGCATAGACCGACTCAAAATCCTCATGGGTTTGAACATATACACGATCATCCATAAAGCTGTAGGACTGCACGCTCTCGCCCGACACCATGCCCTCTACAGAACCGAGCATCCGCAGGGTGCCGTCAAGCATATACACATTGTTGCGCACTCGCCCTGTGTTGTATTCGACCGCTACGGTGGCAAGAGCGATGACATCACCCTGTTGGGATATGGCAAATGGTCTTGACAGATCGCCATCCACCTCGGTTTGTGCTGCCACCTGCAACTCAGTTCCGAGGGTCATTTTCACAATCCCTATCCTGCTTGTGTTTGCGGTGGGATTTACATCATAATATAGATATATGGCATCATCGGCTACAAAAACTTCACCGCCACCCAATACAGCATGGGAGTTGGCAGGTGTTTGCAAATTATCGGTATCAATTCTTGTGAGCACTGTGTAGGTTTGTCGTATACAGTCCGGTGCGATAGCGATAAATTCGGCACTCATGGCATATGACTGCCCCATAACGCTGTCATGCATCACAGGTGCGATGTGGTGTAATTGCGGGTCAAATCTCACCGCATCTTGGTAATACAGATGCTTTTGGGTTAGCAAATAAAGTTCCCCATCACTCACTCGACAGTCAATATAATCCCCATCTTGCCAAAAACTGCGCACGAGGGACGGTGCCGTTATATCTGATATGTCGTAGATAGAAACTGCTGTGACGCTGTAGGTTTGGCCTGTGGGTAGGGTGGTTTCACCCTCAAGTGTGGCGGTGACGTTTTGATCATACATCTGCTCGGTGTCAACCTGAGCATCGGCCGAAATGACCACCAACTGATTCCCGCTGACATGTAGTAGTGTCTGGGAAGAAGTGCCGACATCTATGGTCGATATGGGTTGTAGCCCATCGGCGGTCACAATATGCACTACGCCACTGTCCTGCAAATGGCTTTGAGCGGTGTAGTAGAAAAGATGGGTGCCGTCGGTGGTGACAATGTCGGCTCTTGCATTGCCGCTTTGTAGTCCGCCATAACCGCTATCGGTCGATACAACCGCCATCTGACTGAGTACCGCATCACCGGCGGTAAGGGTGGTGGAAGTTGTAGAGTTCAGGGAGGTTTGGCCTGTATCTGTGGAGGCCTGCAATTGCCCCAACGCTATGGCAACTTCCTCGTAGTCGTCGGCGTAAAGTCTGCTGCGGGAGGAGGTCTCGGCAGGGGCTGACTCGGAGGTCACACCCTCCTCTTGCATCTCGGTGGGGGCGGTATCCTGTGCCATTTCCCCTGTGGCAGATTCAAGCTGTCCACCCAACCACACATCGCGATTTACAAACATCACCACCATGACAAGTAGCACAATCATAGTAGCTACAAGACTGCCGTAGTGTTTCCAAACCGCAAAGTTGGGACGGCCTATCTCCTCAAAACGGCGCACTTCCTGTGGGGGTATTTTCGCCCTCAAGTTTTCGGGGCGCAGGGAGGCCGGCATGGATATCGACGCATCAAACTCGGTCAAACGCTTTTGTACATGCTCATAATCCTGCCTTGATAAATTGTGCTCGTCGTTCTGTTTCATTGGCACTCCCCTCCTTTCGCTGTGCGATGGTTTTACGTTATGACAACATACCTCGCAGTTTGCGCAAGCTACGGTGTAATTTTGAGCTGACAGTACCTTGTGGGCAGGATAGCACCTGGGAGATCTCCTTACTTGTGTATCCCTGCACCACCGATAAAATAACAATCATGCGCTCGTCGGTAGAAAGCTGCCCCAGCGCCGCTGTCACCTCGGCCGTCACGGCCATGTCCACATCCTTGCCGGCAAGACCCACCAATTCATCAACGTGGGCGGTATTCTTTTCTTTTATATATCCCTTTATCTTTTGTTTGCAACGCACCGACAATATTTTCATAATCCAAGGGCGGAAACTATTTTCATCCCTGAGGTTTTTTATGCCCTTGTAGGCCTCGAGAAATGTTTCGCTCACAGCGTCCTCTGCATCGTGTGTGTTACCAAGCATATACAAAGCCATGCGGTATAAATCGTGGGCAACCTGAGCGTATACAAGCTCAAAGCTCTCGGCATTGCCCTCTTTTGCGCGTCGTACTGCGCCGATGTCTACGTTCATGTCACACCACCTTTCGGGCGGCTTCATATATCATGTGCCGCTTTTTTGTGAATTTATTGCACCGAAAAAAATTTTTGTCAAATATTTATACGATATATCCCTGTACATACAATACTACGATATATATTATAACGCAATTTATCCACTGTGAATAGCCCACATGCAAAAAAACATAAAAAATAGTCTACAAA
Organism: uncultured Oscillospiraceae bacterium; assembly: GCA_964370005.1. Lineage (GTDB taxonomy): Bacteria > Bacillota > Clostridia > Oscillospirales > Ruminococcaceae > Heteroruminococcus. Next base: position 46,643 of record CAYJGR010000003.1, on the reverse strand, counting down.
AGGGGATGAAATGCATTTAGGGGATAGATGAGAGAAAAAATATGTAGGGGAGGGGCTCTGCTCATCCTGCTACGATTTTTTGGTTAGGTGGTGGGATGGGCGTGGGCGTACTGATGCCCGTGACCGCCCCCCAGTCTCGGGCTGATGTACGTGCGCGAACACACCGCCACATAAGCGGAAAAGCGAGGTGGAAAACCCCACCCCGCCATCTAATTGCCCTTAAAATCCCTTTCTCTCATCCGGCAATCATTATGACTGCAAAAAACGTCTGCTTACAAATCCGAGGGTGTCCTCATATTCGACTGCGGCCCAGGAGGGAAGTAGGCCATAGACCGTGACCATGCCACCATTTGGGATGCGTCCCTCAACTTTTGCATCGAGGGCGGGTTTTTCTCGTATGTTTAGATGCGAACGCATGTTCATGGTGTGTACCTTGGCGGTGTAGGGCATCACAGGTTCAACAAAAGGCAAATTAAAATACTGCGAAAGTCCCATGACTATGGCTCGGGCGATTTTCTCGTTGTTTTGTACAATCCACTTGGCATCTTCGGGGTTGTCGTGGAAAGCTGTTTCGATGAATACCGAGGGCGCTTTTACTCTGTCCACTTCGCCGAGTTTCGTGGTGGGTAGTGCGCGCACCTTGTCGGTGTAGGGGTAGATTTTACGAAACTGTTCCACCATGATGTCGGCCGCACGCTTACCCTTCTTGCTACCCGGGAAGTAGTAGATATCGGTGCCGTTTCTGCCTCCTGCGTTTCCATCACCGGCGGCATTGGAGTGTAGCGCAACATGTAAATCATAATCGTGCCTGTTGGCTTGACTTATGACCGACCCCGCCGTCATGTCGGGGGTATTGCGCATGAAAGAAATGCCGTTTGCATATAAATAGGGTTCCATGGCATCGGCAAGCTTGTTCATATGGTACTCTTCACTACCACCTGTCACATACATATTGGCCTGTTGTGTGGATGGGCTTAAGTATATCTTAGGCATAATGACCTCCTTATATAGAATGTATGATGCTATATTCTATGTTAAGGGGGTATATTTTGTAGCTTGTACAGGTGGGGCGTGGGGTTTTGATGCTACTCGAAGGACTGCACCACAGCATCGGCCAAGGCGCAGGCCGTCTTGTATACGGTGGCTTGGTCTGCACACTGCTCCTGTTGAGCGGG
>CAYJGR010000003.1:7925-45458 GCA_964370005.1 uncultured Oscillospiraceae bacterium | reverse complement strand
ACCTCAAATAGCACCGAGGGGGCATAACTCATGCGGGTGACGTAGTAGGCGGCGTGGTCGGCGGCCTTAATCTCACGCCCTGTGGCTTCGTACAGATTTTGCAGTGTGGCATCGGCCAATCTTTCACTAATGCCAAAGCAGTAAAAAGCCGTGGCGTAATCAATATTGGTGGCATCGGTGGTGAGTGCGGTGCTGTTGTGATGCACCGATAAAAATAGGTCGGGGCGCAGTGCGGCTGCCATGTCCACTCTGCCTATCAAGTTTATAAACACGCTGTCATCTCCACGGGTCATGGTCACGGTCGCCCCAAGTTGTTCAAGGCGATAACGAAGGATATCCGACACCGCCATGTTAAGGGTATGCTCGTGGGGGCCGTTTTCTCCCGCCGAGCCCAGAGCTCCGGGGTCGGTGCCACCGTGGCCGGGGTCAACCATGATGTGAATACCCTCAAGCGGGCGGGCATAGGTGTCCGAAAGGGTGGGTGTGGTTTTGCAGTATAGCACAGCCTGCCCCTGCTCGTTTAGAGTGAAATCCCATCCCCACAGCCCGCCTTGGGTCGTGGGGGTGAGGGTCAGACGTGCCGAGCCGTCGGACAGATTTTCGACGGTGATACTGCTAAACATATCGCTCTCTATGCTCGAATAATCGGTGTTTTCAAATGTGGTATTGTGCAGAGCAACCGTCAGGGCGGTGTCGGTGTGTTCAACTTCGTAGCGAGCAAGTCCCTTACCCTCAAATATTAACTGCTCTGCGCCGTCCGACTTTTGCAATGTGATGTCGCTATAGGTTATGGTGGGAGGATTTTCCCCTGTGAGGATTTTTATAGAGTCGAGTGGCACAAAACCGCCGTCGGGGGTCTCGGCTCTCGAACCGCTATAATCCCCCGACAGGCGCAGGGTGCTGCCTGTGACAAGTGAGGTGATAAAATCACTCACTGTCGATGTGTTGGTGTATATCCCCGCCATTTGGGCGGTAACTTCGGCCAATATCGGCACACCGCTACCGGCCACAAGGACATCTCCCTTTGAGGTATAATTGGAGGTGTTTCCACCGTAATTTAAGGTATATGTGACCTTACCGATGCTGCTGACCTGTGAGGGTGAAGCGTCGGCGGGTATGGTGTAGGTCGCTGTGAAGGTGGCGGGAATACCGGCCATGGAGGCCGCCGCCGTTTGGGTCATTTGCAGTGTAACACCGTTTATCGTGGCCGACACACTGCCCCCCGCCGGTGCGGTGCAGGAAATTGTGATGGTATCCCCCGCATTATAGGCTAAATTTTGGGTTGGGAATATGCTGTTTTCGGTGATGGTCGAAATTGCGGTGGGGGTGGCCGCCTGACTGCGCACAAGGGTCACCGAGGTCGATTTATCGCCCTGTGTAAACGTAAATGTATTTTGCCCTACCGATAGTGGCACCGAAACACCCCACCCGCCACCGTATGTGTAGCGCTCTATGGGCGCACCGTTTACCAGAAGTTCCTGTGTAGGGTCGGAGGTGCCTGTGATGTAATACTTTGTATAATCATTTGAGAGGGTAACACTGCTTCCGGCGGGGTTGCCCACAGCCAGCTCGGTCGAGATGGACAGATCATGGGTGGGCGGTGGTGTGGTCTCAAAGAGGTAGCTCATCAGCCGTTCGCTCTGGTCGGGGTAGGTTTTTATGCGACTGTAATCGTCAAAAACCGCACCGCTGACCGCAGAATGCAGTGAGGTTATAAACATGTTATAATCCACGGTTTGCATACTTTGTGAGTAATCATCTATCTCGAAAAGCGCCACCATTCGGGCGTCACTGTCACCGACGGTGGCCGCCCAGGTGTTCAGGGCGCTTTCATAGGATGTGGATGTGTTATCGGGGGTGATATCGAGAACAGGAAGTATGATATTTAATATGCCATCACTCATAAGTCGGGTTACAAGGTCCGGGGAGATACCTGTGCTTCCCTCATCCGCAGCATCCTGCACAACAAGCCCTATGTGGCGTGAGTCCCCCGCCAACTCATACATGGCGGTGTTGATGGTTACAAGTAGATTTTCCACCTGCTCGGAGGTGATGCTTTGCGGCAGGTCGTCTATGCCTGTCAGCACCACCCCCGACAGTGCATAGCGGGATAACTCGGCGCAGATATCGGCGGCAAGTGCGGTGACTTCGGGTGCGTTTGGGTCGAGATATAGATGATTATCCGAGGTGGTCACGGAATCCCCCAGACTGTTTATGGGGTTGTCCTCGTGGTGAGTGATGCTCGCCACTCCGCCGTCATAGGGGCTTACAAGGGCATACACCTCTATTTCCATCTCGGCAGCCTGTGTGCAGAGGTAATCAAGCGGGTCAAAAAAGGAGAAATCTCCCTCATTTTCAAGATATGCGGCACTTGAGGGGAGAATATCAGAGGCATAAAATGCCGACATGCCGTCGGTGGCCTCAAAAAATACCGTTTTGTAGCCGTAGGCCACGGCATCGGCCAGTATGCTGTCGATGGTGGCCTTTTGCTCGGTGCTGTCCATGCCCGGACGGGCGGGGAAGTCGGAGGATATGCCTGTGGTTATCACAAAGCCTTTGCAGTCGCCGTAACTGAAAAATGAGGCTGTTTCGGGCTGTGGTGGTAGCTCGGGAAGTTCGTCGAGATCAAGTAGGTGGCTTATAGAAAAAACCACCCCCACCAATACAACCAATATTAAGACGATAGGAACTAAAACTTTTACGGCATTTATCATGATATCCTCCTGTGTTGGCAAGTAGAGCTAAACCTTAAAATCTTCCGACTCAAAGTCGGGTAAAAATCTATGGGGGGTGGGAACTCGCTTTATGGGGTCGTATTCATAAAGGCGACAACTATGAAAAGGCTCGACAAATCCGCTGTGCTGACAGCTTATTTTTTTGGAGCCTTTAACGGTGTGGGCATGAAGACAGTGGGAGCAGGCGGGGTCTATTCGTTTGCCGAAATATTTGTACTTTGCCATATGTTTATCCCCTTAAACTACACTTATTTAGATTATAGCATATATTTTAAGGACAAACCATGTTAATTTTTATCATTTTGAGGCGTGTTTTTTATTTTTTGTGGCAGGGGGTAGGTCCACAGGCTTTGTAGTAGCATGGCCGACATACAGAGTAGTCCCACGGTGGATAGGAGGGTGGAAGGTTCTGTAAGGGGTTGGGCGGTGGTGATCGAGACCCACTGTGCGGGGGCTATGCGCCAAAGCAGGGGGGCGGCCATCACTGAGGTGAGCACACCGTGGATAAAGCGGGAGCGCATCACGGCCGACATGGAGATTTTATGCCCACGCATACAGGCGGCAATCTGTAGCATGACCGACAGCGAGCCGAAGGAGAGGAGAAAGGGTACAAGCACACATAGGGCATAGTAGGGTAGGTTTTGGGAGACAAACAGGCCGGAGGTGATCTCGAGTGTGCCCGAAAGAAACGCACTGCCCACCCCTGCCGGCACAAACCCCTGTGAGACGGCCAAAATGAGGTTGTCAAATGTGGCCATAATCCCCACCACTTGCATAAGAGAGACCAGTGTGGAAAATAGCAGGGCAAATCCGCAGATTATGAGCATACTCTGGATGGCATATGCGACGCTGTCTATGAGGGCGAGATTGGCCGACAATGGTGTGGGGATTGGGGTTTTGGCATCGGGTGGGGAGGCCTTGGCGGTACGGGCATACCATCCGCCCAAAAGCAGGCCGATAAATACGTGACAGGCATAAATCACACCGCCCGCCGTGGCACTGCCCAGCAGTCCCACCCCCACGGCCAAAATAGCAAATGAGGGTGCGGGGCAGATACAGAATTTAAGGCAACGCATGGCCTGTTCTGTGGTGATATATCCATCCTCTAAAAGCCCGGCCATCATGCGTCCCCCCACGGGGTAGCCGCCTATCCAACTCATTAGCACCACCGCACCCATGCAGGGTGGCAGGCGTAGCCAGCGGCGGGTGAGCACAGAGAAAAGTTTTGAAAGAAACTGACCCACCGAGCTTGTGGCGACAAAGCAGGATATGGCCATAAAGGGGAACAGGGAGGGGATGAGGGTCACGGCACATAATTCCAGCCCCTCCCTCATGCCCTGCAAAGCGGCATGGGGCAGAAGTAGTAGTGATGCGGCCAATATCAGCACTAAAACAGTTAAAGTTATTGGTTTTGCTTGTGAGAGTGAGAGCATAATAATCTCCATTCTGTGCACAGCACAAATAGTTTTGAAAAACCTCCGGCAGAATGGAGGTTTTTTCGGCATCTCGCCCGTCCTAGGGCGAGGCCATAGAAATAATGTGTTAGCGTAAATTTTTCACGCTAACAACCCCTATGTGTAGATGTTTTTAATAATTGTATGTGGGGGATAGGGGGCATAATGCGTCACAATTATGTAGGGGAGACGCCTTTGAGATGGGTGAGGTTTTAGGACAAAGTACATACTGCATACCATGATATATAGGTAAGGTATTTCGAGGGTTTGCCAAAGGGAGGAAACAGCGTGTCATCACATAAAAAATCGAGTTTTAAGCCCCCCCGACGCACAAAGGGGATGACCGAGGGGTTGGGGCGTTTTTTAGAGGAACAAAAAAATGCGTTTTTGCCGGGGAGTCATCTCGAAGTGATAGGTACCAGTCAAGCCGTACTCGAGGGGTGCAAGGGTGTACTGGCCTATAGCGATGAACATATAAGGCTGGGGTGCTCGGGGCGAACTGTGTGTTTTAGTGGGAAAAATTTGGAGCTTAGATGCCTTAGCGTGTCAACAGCGGTGGTGACGGGTGAGATTGCATCCATACAGTTCGAGCGGTAACAGGGGGGCGACATGAGAAAACTTATAAGGTTTTTAAGGGGCACGGTTATTTTCTCGGTTGTGGGGCGTTTCCCCGAGCGGTTTATGAATCTCTGTGCCACAAGGGGTTATGCGCTGTGGGGCAGTAAAAAAACCGGTGAGGGGTATGAATTTCACACATGGGCGACACTCTACCCAAAACTGCGCCACTGTGCCAAAAAATCGAAGGTCAAAATGCGTGTGCAAAAGCGGATGGGTCTACCGTTTTTACTCGGTCGCCACAAAAAAAGATGGGGTGTTTTGATAGGGGCTTTTTTTTGTGTGGTGGCACTACTGCTGTCAAATGTGTTTTTGTGGGATATTTCGGTCGAGGGGCTTGTGACACTCGAGGAGAGGGAGGTGTTAGAGCAACTTGAAAACTTGGGGGTTTATGTCGGAGCGGTACGCAGTGGGGTGGAGGTGCGCAGTGTCGAGCGCCGGCTTATGATGCATTTTGAGCAGATTGGATGGGTGGCGGTAAACATACGTGGCACACAGGTCGATGTCAAGGTGCAGGAGAGGGTTATGCCTCCCGAACGACTGGACAGCGACACCCCATGCAATGTCGTGGCGGGCAGTTCGGGACAGATTGTGTCCATGCAGGTGTATGTTGGCCAAACCATGGTGGCACAGGGGGATGCCGTGGCCAAGGGGGATGTGCTTGTAAGCGGTGTGGTAGAGGATAAAAACCGTGATATGCACCTTGTGGCGGCCCGAGCTACGGTGATAGCCCGTACCGAGCGGGAACTGGAGGTGCAGGTTCCCATAGAGCAGACCACGACCGAGTACAGAGGGGTTTTAAGGAGATATAGTATATATTTTGGGAATACCGAACTGCCGTTGTGGATAGGCCGCCCGCCACAGGGAAACTTTAAATTGGAGCGCATGGAGACCCCGTTTGTAATTTTAGGGCAAACGCTGCCTATTGGCATTGTGACAAGGCAGTACATACTGACTGAGCAAATTCCCATCACTCTAAGCCCCATGCAAGCCGAGCGGGATGCCGAAAATAAGATGGCTGTTTTGGCGGAGGAACTATTGGGTGAGGCCACAATTTTAAGCAGTCATGAGGAGGCTGAACTGGAAAATGGGGTTTATACCATGCGAATTATGTATGAATTGGAGGAAAATATTGCCCTGCAGCAAGAAATATTTACAGAATAATAATATACAAATCACCAAAATGTGGTATAATAAACGTAATACCATCAAGTTAAAGCAAAGAGGAAGAAAGCCTGCCTATGATAGAACAGATTGTAAATATAGACCGAATGGAACACGCACTGTCGTTGTTTGGCAATTATGATGAGAACATACGACTGGTGGAGGAGCATTTCGGTGTATCGATTATTTGCCGTGGCACCGAGATCAAGGTGAGCGGTCAGGCCGAGAATGTCCCCACAGCGGTGCGCACGGTGCAGGAATTATTGGGATGCATAGAGCGCGGTGAGGAGATGACCGATCACCTTGTGCGCTACACCATCAGTCTTGTGCGGGATGGTCAGGAGGAGGCACTGCGTTCGGTGGGCAGTGATGTTCTGTGCATAACCTCCCGTGGTAAGCCGGTAAAAAGCAAGACGGTGGGACAGGGTAAATATATACAGGGAATAAAGGACAATACCATCACATTCGGCATAGGTCCCGCCGGCACCGGCAAGACCTATTTGGCGGTGGCTATGGCGGTCAGGGCGTTTAGGGCGCAGGAGGTCAACCGCATCATACTCACCCGACCGGCTGTGGAGGCCGGCGAGAAACTTGGTTTTTTGCCGGGGGATTTGCAAAATAAGGTTGATCCGTATTTAAGACCCCTTTATGATGCGCTTTTTGATATGCTTGGTGCTGAGAATTATCAGAGATATCTGGAGCGAGGCAATATAGAGGTGGCGCCTCTGGCATATATGAGGGGGCGAACGCTTGACGATTCGTTTATAATTTTAGACGAGGCGCAGAACACCACCCCCGAACAGATGAAAATGTTTTTAACCCGCTTAGGCTTTGGTTCCAAGGCGGTTATAACGGGCGACATAACCCAAATTGATTTGCCTGATACACACAAATCAGGGCTTGTGGAGGCCTCAAAGGTACTGCGGCAGGTGGAGGACATAGCCATTGTGCGGTTCTCCGAGAAGGACGTTGTTCGTCATCGACTGGTACAGGAGATTGTACGAGCATATGAAAACTATAGCGAGGAGAAAAAAAGGAAGGGTAGTTATGGAAAAGGTTAAGGTAATTATTTCAGACAGACAACGCACCTCTAAGGTGCCAACTGGCACACGGCTACTTATTCGCCGTTGTTGCACGGCGGTGCTTATCGCCGAGGACTTTGTTGGTTCGGCAGAGGTGAGTGTGAGCTTTTTGGACAACCCACAAATTCGCCAACTCAATGCGGAACATCGAAATATTGACACGCCTACAGATGTGTTGTCATTTCCGCTTGGGACGGATGGGAAATATGATACAAATCCCGAAACCGGCGCAAAAATGCTCGGGGATATTGTTATCTCACTTGAACAGGCACATGCACAGGCCGAAAATTACGGGCACAGTTTGCGGCGGGAGATCGCATTTTTGACGGTTCACTCTATGCTTCATCTGTTGGGGTATGACCACCAACAAGGGATTGAAACGGTGCGCATGAGGGAAAAAGAGGAGTCGGTGCTTGCCAGTTTGGGTCTGACTCGTGACTCGAGCTATGTGCTTGAGTAGTGAGGGGGAGTAAGTATAGTACACAAGTTGCGCCGATTGGGCGATAGCTTTCGCTATGCATTTCGCGGACTTTGGTTTTGCATAAAGGGTGAGCGCAATTTGCGCATACACCTCACGGCTGTGGCGCTGATGATATGGCTTACAGGCCATTATGAGCTGACCGGCAGTGAGTATGCCATCCTGTTTTTTGCCATGGGGATGGTGTTGGTGGCCGAGATAACCAACACAGCGGTGGAGGTGCTGGTGGATTTGCACACTCGCAGTTATCATGCGCTGGCCAGAGTGGCCAAGGATGTGGCGGCGGCGGGGGTGCTTCTCAGTGCGCTGACGAGTGTATGCGTGGGAATGGCTATATTGTGGCGCCCCGCTGTGCTGCTTGACATACTCAAGGGCTTTATGCAGACACCCACAACCCTGTTGCCCCCCTTCATTTTGGGGGTGCTGGGGGTAGTTTTTGTGTTCTACTGGCCAAAATATAATCAGAAAAAGCATCCAGTCGCCGGTTCGTAAGGCGACTGTTTTACAGGTTGACATAAGAATATAACCGTAGTCACACAACGAAAGGAAAATATATGCATACACAAAACAAAACTTCCTCGGGCTTTATAGCACTTGTGGGGCGCCCCAATGTGGGCAAAAGCTCACTGCTAAATGCCATGATAGGGGAAAAAATCGCCATAGTATCCGAAAAACCCCAAACCACCCGCACACGCATTACAGGGGTGCTCACCAAGGATGAGGTACAACTGGTGTTCGCCGACACTCCGGGATTTCACAAGCCCCGCACAGAGCTTTCACGCTATATGGTCAAGCAGGTGAGGGAGTCGGTGGGCGATGTCGATGTGGTTATACTCATGATGGAAGCCGGCAAGCAGATAGGCCCCCCCGAGGCCGAGCTTATAAAAAACTTTGCACAGCGCAAGGTGCCGGCCATAGCGGTTATAAACAAGGTCGATTTGCTTGGGGATAAATCTCCTTTGCTCGCCCAAATTTCGGCCTTATCCGAGGCCTATGACTTTGCACATATATTCCCGCTGTCGGCAAAGACCGGGGAGGGCGTGCAGGAACTTCTTACACTTCTATACAGCTTTGCAAAGCCGGGACCACATTATTTTGATGATGAGTCCATCACCGACCAACCTGAGAAGGTGATCGCCTCCGAGATGGTGCGTGAGAAACTTTTGCGCAATTTACACGACGAGATCCCCCACGGCACGGCGGTGGTGGTAGAGAATATGTCGGAACGTGTGACCCGTGAGGGTGAGGATATACTTGAAATTGACTGCTATATATACTGCGAGCGTGAGAACCACAAGGGGATGATAATCGGCAAAAATGGGGTGATGCTCAAGCGCATTGCCACCTCAGCAAGGTCTGAACTCGAACGCTTTTTTCAAATAAAGGTAAATCTCAAGTGCTGGGTCAAGGTCAAGGAAGATTGGCGCAATCGTGAGCAGATTATGCGCAGTTTTGGGTATAATTAAACATCGGAATGCTTTGGAGGACGTCGCTGTGGGGATCACGCTAAAACTGTCTTATAAAAATTTAAGCGAAGTCGTTGAGCTGTTTGAGCAGTACATAGGTATGCTCCTTGAACATGACCCCACGTTTAAGAAATATCTCGACATTCAAAATTACGATAAAGAATTGCATGATTTGACCAAAAAGTACGGACTGCCGAGCGGTCGACTTTATCGAGCTTATCACGATGGGGAATTGGCGGGGTGTATCGCGCTTAGAAAGCTTGATAATGAAAATTGTGAAATGAAACGGTTGTATGTAAAACCGCAGTTTCGTGGCAAGCGTATAGGCGGTATGTTGGTGGAAAAAGTGATAGAGGATGCCCGCCATATCGGGTATAAATACATGTTTTTAGACACACTTCCGTCTTTAAAAAGCGCTATCACCCTATATAAAAGTTATGGATTTTATGATACCGAGTGCTACAACGACAGCCCTATAGAGGGCACTGTCTTTATGAAATTTGATTTGTAGCGATATGCACCGATATGGTCGCTTGTCAAGTGTAAATTGTGCCAAAGGATGCAAGCATTACCTGTTATAGAAATGAGTGTTTAGCAAAGCCTAATCACAGCGGGATATACCGCTATCTTCAAAAAATTGGAGGTGCATTTCTATGACTGGCCCAAAGCAAGATGGATTTTGGCGTCATTTTTGTCAGACCGGTTCGGTGGATGATTATATTGCTTACAGACAGTGGATGTCCAGAGTGGACAAAGGACAAGGCGAAGCCGATTTTTTTAACGACGGGGATGAACTCGATGCAAATAACGACCGATGGTCTGGTTGTAAAACAGAAGAGTACAGGGGATAAAGATCGTTTCATCACCATATTGACCCGTGATAGGGGCATGATTTCGGCGAATGCATGGTCGGCCAGAGGTCCTAAAAGTGCTCTGGCCGGCTCGACAGAACTTCTCACTTATGCAAATTTTGTACTGTTTGAACACAGAGGTCGGGTGTCGGTCAACAGTGCGTCGGTAAATGACATGTTTTTTGGACTGCGTGGAGATGTGGAACTGCTTGCCCTATCCACATACATGGCACAGCTGTGTGTAGAGGTGCTGCCCGAGGGAGAACATGACCCCAACAGTCTGCGCCTGATGCTCAACTGCCTGCATCTTCTCGACAAAAGAAAATGCACCCCCGAATTTATAAAACCGGTGTGTGAGCTGAGGATGCTCTCCATGAGTGGATTTATGCCCGATTTGGTGGCCTGTAGGGGATGCGCCTGTTATGAGAGCGACAGCATGTATTTTTTGCCCATGGCGGGGCAAATATGTTGCGGCAACTGTATAAGTGAGCAGGAGATGGCAGGAGCTATGCCCATAGCGGCGGGGGTACTGGCCGCAATGCGCTACATAGTATACAGCGATTTTGAAAAATTATTTTCTTTCACCCTCCCTTCCGAGGGACTGCGCCAACTCGGCATAATAGCACAGCACTATCTACTGTGCCAAATCAGCAGGCAATTTCCTGCACTGGCGTTTTATGAATCGGTGAAAATGCCTATAGCACAAACACAATCGCCTAATGACAAAGCATAGTATAAAGTATTGACAAACAAGGGGATTACAGCATGACGCCGAGAGAAGTTTTAACGCTTTGGATAGAAAAATTTAACCGCGGTGATGCTCATGAGATTGCAAATCTTTACGCTGAACATGCGATAAATCATCAGGTTGCAAATGAGCCTGTAAGTGGAAAAAGTGCTATATATGACATGTTAAAAAAGGAATTTGAAACGGCGGAGATGGTGTGCATCCCCGAAAACATTTTTGAAGATGGACAGTGGGCTATCCTTGAGTGGAAAGACCCCTTGGGACTTCGCGGGTGTGGTTTTTTTCAGATTGAAAATGATAAAATCGTGTTTCAAAGGGGATATTGGGATAAACTCAGCTTTCTAAGACAGCATAATTTGCCCATAGAATAAAATCTCGGTTAGGAGAATGCATGGTAACCAAAATATACCAAAGCAAAAAACAGTTTTTAGACCTTCTCCTACCGGCTGAGCATATTTGAAAAGAAAACTGTAAAGAGGAGTGACATTATGACAAAAAACAGCCGACAGTCGGCTTTGGAACTCGATAAAATACTTAAAATGCTCATAGAATTGTGCGGATGTGACGGCAGTAGAGCTATGGCCGAGAATCTTGCGCCGTCGGACAATTACGACGAGGTCGCACACAGTATGCAAAAGACCTCCGATGCCCATGCACTGGCCATGCGCTACGGCAGTCCATCGGTGTCGGGGCTTGCCGATTGTGGGGAACTACTGGCCAGAGCCACTGTGGGCTCACGCCTTGCGCCGGCCGAGCTTTTAGACATCGCCCGCACACTGCGTGCCATACGTCTACTGCTCGAATGGAGGCGACAGGATACCGATACCGAAACCGTATTGGATGGCCTTTTTGAGGCGCTTTCGACCAACCGCCCACTCGAGGATGATATAACGACAGCTATTTTGTCCGAGGAGGAGATCGCCGACAGGGCAAGTCCCGCACTTTATGACATCCGCCGCAAGATGGTGCGGGCAGGACAGAGTATCCGTGAACAACTTGATAAGATGATACGTTCTACCCATTACCAAAAGTTTCTCCAAGAACAGCTGATAACCCAGCGTGACGGGCGATATGTTGTGCCGGTAAAGGCCGAGTACAAAAATGAGGTCAAGGGGCTGGTGCATGACACCTCGGGGTCGGGGGCTACCTTTTTTATAGAACCTATGGCGGTGGTCGAGGCCAATAACGAAATACGGCAGCTACAGGCAGCCGAGCGAGAGGAAATTGACCGCATACTGCTCGAGCTTTCGGGCAAGGCGGGGGAATTTGCCCGCCCTATGGTCGATGGATATGAAGCGGCGGTCGAGCTTGATTTTTACTTTGCCAAGGCACGACTTGGGCGACAGATGAGGGCTACATTGCCCACGCTAGACAGCGAGGGGGGCATACTTCTCAAAAAAGCACGTCACCCCCTCATACCGAGTGATAAAATAGTGCCGGTGGATATAAGCCTTGGGATTGATTTTGATACACTTGTAATTACAGGACCCAACACAGGCGGCAAAACGGTGGCGCTCAAAACTCTGGGTCTCATGACTGTCATGGCGGCTTGTGGGTTGATGCTCCCTGTCGAGGAGGGCAGTAGGGTATCGGTGTTTGGGGCGGTGTTGGCCGATATCGGCGATGAGCAGTCGATTGAGCAAAGCCTTTCGACCTTCTCCGGACACATAGCAAATATCATAGAGATATTGGGACAGGCCGACCAAAACAGCCTTGTGCTTTTGGATGAACTGGGAGCGGGCACAGATCCTGTTGAGGGTGCGGCACTGGCTGTGGCCATACTCGAGGAACTGCGCAGGCGGGGGGTCAAGGTGGCGGCCACAACCCACTATGCCGAGATAAAGATGTACGCCCTGCAAACCGAGGGTGTGGAAAACGGATGCTGTGAATTTGACATAGAGACGCTAAGTCCAACCTATCGCCTGCTAATAGGTGTTCCGGGGCGCTCGAATGCCTTTGCCATAAGTGGGCGTTTGGGGTTGGGGGAACACATCATTGAGAGGGCAAGGGAGCTTGTATCGAGCGAGGACACCCGCTTTGAGGATGTTGTGAGCACACTTGAGGAGACAAGGCGGGGGATGGAGCGTAAAAAGGACGAGGCGGACGAGGTGGCAAGGCGTTCACAGGAGATGCTTCGTCAGGCCGAGGAGCAACTGAGCCGTGCTAAAACCATGGCCGAAAAAGAGATGGAAACCGCCCGTAAACAGGCGCAAGGGCTTGTCGAGCGGACAAAAATGCAGACCGATATGCTGCTAAATGAACTTGAGGAGCTCAAAAAACATAAGGATAAGGAGAATTTCTCCCAAAAGACAGCACAGATGGGTGCGGGATATCGTGGACGCATACAACAGCTCAGAGATACGGCCGACCCTGTGGCGGCCGCAGGTGGGGATGGATATGTGCTACCCCGCAAGCTCAAGACGGGGGATAATGTAATAATATCAGATATAGGTGCCAGAGGTGCGGTCATATCGGGCCCCGATGCTGACGGACAATATATGATACAGGCAGGTATTATAAAAACAAAAGTGCCCGCCACGGGCTTGCGTCTCGTTGAGGACACCGCCAAAAAGAAAAAGCAACCCCTCACCCCTCGCAAAGGTGGAGAGCAAAAGGCGGTGCGCAGTGCCTCGGCCGAGCTTGATTTGCGTGGAATGGACTCGGCCGAGGCAGTCATCGAACTTGATAGGTTTTTAAGTCAGGCTGTACTTGCGGGCCTTACAGCTGTTACTATAATACACGGCAAGGGAACGGGTGTACTGCGAACGGCAGTCAACCAACATCTCAAACAGCGCAAAAAGGTGGTCAAGAGCGCCCGCCCCGGCACATATGGCGAGGGAGAACACGGCGTGACGGTGGTGGAATTATACTAAATCTTAAAGGAGATACACATGAAAAACATCCCACAAAAACTGGAGGCCGTGGCCTGTGATTTGGACGGAAGTCTTTACAATGACGATAAAAAGATAAGCCCGCAAGATTTACAGACGATACAAAAGTTAAAGGCGCAGGGCATACCTGTGTTTGTTTGCACCGGCCGTGCCTATCACTTCTCAAAGGATGCGACGAGCCAGATTGGGGAGGATTACCCCATGTGTTGTTGCAACGGAGGATATGTGGCCGAGCAGGGCACAGGCAAATCGCTTTACAGCCGTTCCATTGAGTAGGGGGGGGCACTCGAGGTAATAGATTATCTAACCCAAAAGGATATCCCCTACATAATCTACACGACCGAGCAGGTTATTTTCAGGGATAACCAAATGGCAAGATATCTACACTGGGCACAGCAGAACAGCACATTTGGCGAGGGAAATCGTGTGCAGATGAACTTTATGGGGGATGCCGATGTTGATCTTGAAAACGCCACCATCATAAAATTTTTGCTTGCCTACATCACCGATGAGCAACGAGCCGACTTTGAAAACGATATGAACAGCGATGGACGCTTTAGCTGTGTGGTGTCGGACGAGCAGGTTTTTGATGTGAATGCTGCAGGTGTGTGCAAGGGGGATGGCGTGGCATTTATGGCGAGGCATTTGGGCTTTTCGATGGAGAACACCATGGCGATGGGTGATCATTTCAACGATTTATCGATGCTGCGGGATTGCGGGATTGCGGTCGTGCCCGAAAACGGCCTGCCACAGGCCAAGGAACTTGCTGACTTTATCACCTGTAACAACAACAACGCCCCACTGACCTATGCTATAAATCATCTTTTCCCCGAACTGCTTAAATAATAAAAACACCTGTCAAATTCCACATGAGTGGAGCTGACAGGTGTTTTAAAATGTGTGGACAAAATAGTTTTTTTGCCAATATCGCCAAAAAATCGGTTTATATTATTGCGCTTTGCCGATTTTTGAGTGGAGAAGTGATTTTGTTTTGCATTGCATGAAAAAACTGTGTTAAAATATATAATGGAAGTTTTAAATTTTTCCATAAAATCCCAAATCTGATACCCGATGTAATCACTATAAAATATGCAGATAAGACTTTATACATGCAAATGTAAACATAGGTTTAAATTTGATAATTTTATCGGGAATTGCATTGACTAAAACTATTTTTTGTGATACGCTATGCTTGACAGGTATACAAAAACACCATGAGTTTACAAATGCAAACTAAACCGCTTTTTAGTCGCCACGGTGGACGTTTTTATTAGGTGAAGTTGAGTCTGATTGGGAATGTCTTGCAAAAAAAATGTAAATTTAGGAGGCAAAACACATGACCTATCAAGGAAACCCCGTATCACCGGGAATTGGAGTGGGTCCCGTATTTCTATACACCCCATTTAAACCTAAGCTTGAGGAAAATTCAATTCCCGCCGACGCTGTGGAACAAAACATTGCAAAGTACGATGAATTGCGTGACAAGGCCAAAGCCGAACTCGACGCAATCAGAGCGAAACTTGAAAAAGATGATCCCGACAAGGCTAAGATATTTGCCGCACATAACGATATACTATTTGACGACGCTATGGATGAGGAAATTCGCGATGGCATAACCTACGATTACTTCTCTCCCGAGTGGGCGATAAATAAGACATACGATAAATTTATAAGAATACTTTCGAAGGCCAAGGATGAAATAATACGTGAGCGTGTGGCCGATTTGCAGGACGTGCGCAGTCGCCTTATTCGCATATGGTTCGACGTGCCCGAGAAAAATCTTTCGGCACTTGAAAAGCCGGTTGTGGTCGTAGCCTATGACCTCTTCCCCTCGGATACCGCCACTCTCGACCGCTCCAAGGTGTTGGCCATCGTTACCGAAATCGGAGGCCCTACCTCCCATTCGGCCATCATTGCCCGCAGCTACGAAATTCCCGCAGTACTCGGCTTCACCGATGCCATGAACATTCTAAAGGATGACGAACCTGTCATTGTTGATGCCATAAGCGGTGAGATTTTCACCCAGCCCGATGACGCACTCTATAAGACCTACGAGGGCAAAAAGGCCGAGTATCTTGTAAAGGCGGCCGATCTCAAAAAATATAAAGATGTCACCGCCATCACACAGGATGGCAAGCGCATATATGTCGAGCAAAACATCGGCTCGGCCAACGCTACCGAGCTTGAGGGTGCCACCTGCACCGACGGTGTGGGACTTTTCCGCACCGAGTTTCTTTACATGGGTCGCCCCGAGCTTCCCGACGAGCAGGAGCAGGAGGAGATTTACCGCAAGGTGCTGACTGCCTTTGGTGAGCGTCCTATGATTTTGCGCACCATGGATATAGGTGGCGACAAAATTCTTGACTGCATGGAACTGCCAAAGGAGGATAACCCCTTCCTCGGTCTGCGTGCACTTCGCCTGAGCTTTGCACACCCCGATATCTTCAAAACCCAACTTCGTGCCGCATTTCGTGCCAGTGTAGTGGGCAATTTGTGGATTATGTTCCCCATGGTGGGCAGCATGGATGATGTCTACAAGGTCAAAGGCATTGTGGAGGAGGTCAAAACCGAACTTCGCAGTGAGAATATTCCCTTTAGTGATAAGGTGCAAATCGGCGTTATGATTGAAATTCCCACCATCGCTGTTATAGCCGATATTGTGGCCAAAGAGGTGGATTTCTGTTCGATAGGCACAAACGACCTCTGCCAGTACTCAACCGCTGTTGATCGTCTCAATCCCAATGTCACCGACTATTATCAGTCCTACCACCCTGCAATGTTCCGCCTTATCGGTGGGGTTGTAAAGGCTTTTGCCGCCGAGGGTAAGTCTGTGGGGGTATGTGGCGAAATGGGTGGCGACCCGCTTGCAGCCGCAGTGCTTATGGGGCTTGGCATGGATACACTCAGCATGGGTATCGCCTCGGTACCTGCTATAAAGAAGTTGGTGACAGGTAGCACCACCGATAAGTTTAAGAGTATTGCCGACAAGGTGCTTGGTATGTCTACCGCCGCCGAGATAGAGGGCTATCTCAAAAAAGAGCTGGCTGACCTACTCTAAGTGATAAGCTATTAACTTTGGCGAATTTGTCAAAGTGATAATAAACAATGTAAAACATATTATGGAGGTATTGTAAATGTACACTCGCAACACCACAGTGGCCAACAGAACAGGACTTCATGCCAGACCCGCATCGGATTTTATTGCTTGCGCCAGCAAGTTCAAATCCAAGATCACCATCAAGCGTGCAGGTGATGAGGATGATGCAAATGCCAAGAGCATCGTTATGCTGCTTTCGCTCGGCCTTGGCCAAGGCACAGAAGTGACCATCACCGCCAAGGGTGAGGATGAGAAAGAAGCAGTCGATGCACTTATTGAGCTTATCGACAGCAAGTTCGGCGAGGACTGATATTGACCGCAGTTAACATTGTAAGTATGTATGTCGCAACAACCGTAACTTGTTGTGGCTACCTTTGGTGTGGCAATTTTCAAGTAAAACCCACCCAAAATACACCATATTAGCAGTTATTGTACGGCATTTTAAAGTTTATATAATGCTTTTGCTGTGCATAATTTTTATACCTGTACAAACAAAGGAGAGAAAAAGTATGAGCTTTACGGTAACCAACAAGGCGGTCACCGCTTTGGCCGGCACAGACGGCTACAAAGTGCCCGCTGTGGATGCAGATCTGGTCTACAAAAGCAAAAGCCTTATCAAAAATCAAGGTCTTATGAAAGAGATGCTTGAGGGAATGATGCTTGTGCGCAAGTTTGAGGAGAAGGTGTTCCAACTCTTCGGTCTTGGCATGGTTCACGGTACCACTCACCTTGGCATCGGCGAGGAAGCTACCGGCATCGGTACCGGCCTTGCATTGACAGACGAGGACTACATGCTGGCCACCCACCGTGGTCACGGACAGGCCATCGGTAAAAAGTGCGATATCAACAGCATGATGGCTGAAATCCTCGGCAAGCAGACAGGCATGAACTACGGTCGTGGCGGTTCTATGCATATCGCCGACTTTGACCGCGGCATTCTGGGTGCGAACGGTATACTGGGTGCAAACGCACCTTTGGCCTGCGGTGCTGCTTTCACCTGTAAGCGCAAAAAGCTTGATCGCATTTGTGTATCCTTCTTCGGCGATGGCGCCTCCAACGAGGGTGCAGTTCATGAGGCTATGAACTTGGCCGCCGCTTGGGATCTTCCCGTTGTTTTTGCCCTTATCAACAACAACTACGGTATGTCCACCCCTCTTTACAAGGTGGTTGGGGAGCTTGACCTTACAAAGCGTGCCGCAGGCTATGGCATGAAGGCTATGGAATGTGACGGCAACGACGTTTTGGCCGTGTACGAGACCATGGTGGAGGCTCGCAAGTATGCTGTGAAGAATGGCCCCATTATGGTTGTTATGCACACCTACCGTACCTCGGGTCACTCCAAGAGTGACGGCAACCTTTACCGCACCAAGGATGAGATTGGTGAGTGGAAGGATCGTTGCCCCATCCGTCGCATGAAGGCATTCTGCTTAAAGAACAAGATATTCACCGAAGCCGAAATCCAGACCATGGAAGATAAGACCACAAAAGAGATTGATGCTGCTGTGGAATATGCAAAAACTTCTCCCGAACCCGACATCAGTGGGGTTATGGATAACGTATTTGCCAAATAAAACAGAAGCAAAGGAGGAATAAATAGCATGGCTACAAGAGAAATTCTTTACGCTGACGCAATCCGAGAGGCTATGAGTGAGGAAATGCGTCGTGATGAAAACGTCTACTTTATGGGCGAGGATATCGGACTATACTGCGGTGCTTTCGGTGTATCCAGAGGCATGGTGCAGGAGTTCGGTGAGGATAGAGTTATCGACACCCCTATTTCCGAAACTGCATTTATGGGCAGTGCTATCGGTTCGGCCATCACAGGCATGAGACCCATAGTAGAGCTTATGTTCTCGGACTTTATGGCGGTTTGTTATGACCAGATCATAAACCAAGCCGCAAAAATGCACTACATGTTTGCCGGCAAGGTTAAAATTCCCATGGTGCTTCGTCTGCCCGCAGGTGGCGGTACAGGTGCGGCCGCTCAGCATTCCCAGTCGCTTGAGCAGATGTACACCCATGTACCCGGCCTCAAGGTGGTGGCTCCCTCCACTCCCTACGACGCCAAGGGACTTCTAAAGACCGCTATTCGTGATGACAACCCCGTTATCTTCATCGAGTCCAAACTGCTTTACCGCAAGGCTAAGGGTCATGTGCCCGAGGAAGACTACACCATCCCCTTTGGTGTGGCCGATGTAAAGCGTGAGGGCAGTGATTTGTCCATCGTCACCTATGGCCGTTGTGTACAGATGGCGTTGGAAGTGGCCGAAAAACTGGCCGCTGAAGGCAAGAGTGTTGAGGTGCTTGACCTGCGTTCCCTTGTACCCCTGGACACCCAGGCCATCATCGATACCGTTAAGAAGACCAAGAAGTTGGTCGTAGTGCATGAGGCTGTGACATTTGGCGGATTTGGTGGCGAAATCGTTTCGACCATCACCGACAGCGATGCCTTCTACTACCTTGATGCACCTATCAAGCGTGTGGGCGCTATGTCCTGCCCCGTACCTTTCAACCCCTATCTCGAGGCCGAAGCACTGCCCAGCGTAAAGCGCATTGAAGAGGCTGTGCGTGAGATTATATAATCTCAAAAGAATAAAGATTATATGGAGGTTAAGTAGCGATGGCAACAGCTATATTTATGCCTAAAAACGGCATGGCCATGGAAGAGGGAAAAATCATCAAATGGCTTGTCAAAGAGGGCGATGTGGTTGAGATGGATCAGCCCATCATGGAAATAGAGACCGATAAAATCACAATGGAATCCGAGGCACCCGCCGCAGGTACCATTCTAAAGCTCACCGCAGGCGAGGGTGATGTAATCCCCGTGCTCGAGACAATCGGCTGGATCGGTGACCCCGGCGAGGCCATTCCCGAGAGTGCCCCCGCTGCCGCTGCAGCACCCGCCGCTCCCGCACAGGAGGCCGCCGCCCCCTCGGGTGTGCTTATGTCCATCCCCGGCGAAGGCCCTGTAGCCCCTGTGGCCGCAGGTGGCCCCGTGGCCGCTACCCCTTACGCCAAGAAGCTTGCATCCGAGCAGGGCGTTGATCTCTCGATGGTCACCCCCACCGGCAAGCGTGGCGAGGTTGTGGGCGAAGATGTTATAAAGGCAACCCCCCTTGCAAAGAATATCGCCGCCGATCGTGGCATTGATCTTTCTGGCGTAGCCGGCACAGGCTTTGGCGGAAAAATCACCAAGAGCGATGTATTGGGTGCAGGTACCGGGGTGGCAGGTGACGACGAAATCGAGAGCCGCACACCCCTTGCAGGTATGCGCAAGGTCATTGCACAGCGCATGACCGAGAGCTATTTCACCAGCCCCACCGTGACTCAGAACATCTCGGCCGACGTGGGCGCAATGCTCGAGCTTCGCGCCAAGATAAACGAGGGCAAGGAAAAGGAGAACCGCATTTCTATCAATGACTTTGTCATGAAGGCTTGCGCTATCGCCGTATCAGAGAATCCCTTGGCCAGAAGTTCTATCGAGGGCGACGACCTTATCACCCATAAGGGTACTCACCTTGGTTTTGCTGTGGGCACCGAGGGTAGTTTGATCGTGCCTGTTATCCGCAACGCCGATATGCTGGCACTGTCTAAGCTGTCGGCACAGGCCAAAGACCTTGCAAACCGTGCCAGAAACGGCGGACTTAAGATGGAGGAGTACAGCGGAAGCACATTCTCTATCTCCAATATGGGCATGTTCGATGTGGACTCTTTCTCGCCTATTATCAACCAACCCAACTCGGCTATCATGGGCGTTTGCCGTGTGCGTGACGAGCTTGCACTGGTTGAGGGTCAGGTAGTGGTCAAGAAGATGATGGGTCTGTCCCTGACATTTGATCACCGCATCCTGGACGGCGTAACGGCCGCCAAGTTTGAGCTTCGCATCAAGGAGCTACTTGAGAATCCCATGGACATCCTGCTGTAAGAGTAGAGCATAATTAAAAAGCAGGCACCTTGCGTCGTTTTGGGACATGGGGTGCCTGTAATGAAATAAGGAGATAATCCATATGGCTATGTATGATATTGCAGTTATTGGCGGTGGCCCCGCAGGATATGTGTCGGCCATAAAGGGCGCACAGTTGGGCGGAAAAGTAATTTTGTTTGAAAAAGATGTTGTGGGTGGCACCTGCCTCAATCGTGGCTGTATCCCCACAAAAACCTATATCAAGACCGCAGAATATATTGAGAACATTCATCACGCTGCAAAGCGTGGCATTTTAAATGACCCTAAGACCGCTGTTGACATGAAAAAAGTTGTCGAGTATAAAGCGGGCGTGGTCAAGACCCTAACCGACGGTGTTGCAGGCCTTTTGCGCTCCTACGGTGTCGATGTGATCAAGGGTACCGCCAAGATGGTGGGCGAGACCAAAATCGAGTGTGAGGGCAAGACCTATGAGGCCAAGAATACCCTGCTTTGTGGTGGTTCTAAGGCCGGTATTATCCCCATCCCCGGCGTTGAAAATGCCAATGTGGTGACCTCTGACGGTGTGCTCGAGCTCACCGAATTGCCCGAGAAGTTGGTGGTTATAGGTGGCGGTGTCATAGGTTGTGAAGTGGCGACAGCATTCGCCGCATTCGGCAGCGAAGTGACCGTGGTAGAGATGATGGACAGGATTGTTGCAAATCTCGATGAAGAAATATCGGCCTCTATGACCAAGAGCATGAAAAAGCAGGGCATAAAACTGCTTTGCGGCAAAAAGGTTGAGCAGATTATGGACGAGGGTGGCAAGACCTATGTTGTGGCCTCGGGCGAGAAGCTTGAAGCCTCGAAAATTCTTTTGTCCATCGGTCGTGTGGCCGACCTCGAGTGCCTTGGCACACTTGCAGATAAAATCAAGACCGAGCGTGGCAAGATAGTGGTTGATGACTACATGCGCACAAACATCCCCAACATCTATGCTCCGGGTGATATAAACGGCCGCAGTATGCTCGCTCACCCCGCCTTTAAGATGGGCGAGGCCGCCGCTGCTTGCTGTATGGGTCACAACGAGAAGGCTGACCTATCGAAAATCCCAGGCTGTGTTTACACCATCCCCGAGGCATCCTCTGTCGGACTATCCGAGAAGGAGGCAAAGGAGCAGTACGGTGGCGATGTGATTGTGGGACGTTTCCCCTTTGTAGGCAATGGACGTGCATTGGCGAGTGGCGAGACCGAGGGCTTTATAAAGGTTGTAGCCGAGAAGAAATACGGCGAGATTTTGGGTGTACACATGGTGGGCCCCGGTGTTACTGAGATGATTGCTGAGGCTACCACCCTTATGACCACCGAAATCACGGTGCAGGAGGCGGCCGACATCATCCATGCTCATCCCACCTGCTCCGAGGCGTTTATGGAGGCTTGTGCCGATGCGCTGGGTCGTTGTATCCATCTTCCCAAAAAGAGGGGCTAAGTACCCTCCACACCCTTAGAGATTGGAGTGAAGCTTGATGCCTATAGGTGCACAACAGCGTTATTACCTCAAGCTCAAGGCGGTGTACTATTATTACGAGAAGGATTATACCCAGACCGAAATTGCGGGGATGCTCAATATTTCTCGTATAACTCTCGGACGACTTCTGCGTGAGGCCCGAGAGGAAGGTATGGTCAAGATCGATATAGTTGACCGGCAAAATGTCAAACATCTTTTGGAGGTTGAGTCGCGACTCAAGGATCATTTTGGGCTTACCGATGTCAAGATTGCCGACTGCGTTGAGAACGAACAGGAGGAAATCAGCCGAAAGGTTGCTATGGCAGGCGCAAGATATGTTGAACATCTGCTGCGTGCGGGCACAAAGGTGGGCATTGCTTGGGGGCGCACCCTTGAGATGATGGTCGATTTTTTGGGGGAGAACCGCAGTGTTTCGGGGCTTGAGGTTGTGACACTGCTCGGAGGAGCCGGTACAGCCGATTCCATGACTCAACCTAACATCATAGCCCAAAGGCTTATCCAAAAATATGACGGTGTGGGTCACATCATAAATGCCCCGTATCTCTGCCAAAGTGAGGAACTTTGCACCGCCATAAAGCAAGAACCCCACATAGCCGACGCCCTTGAGCGCAGCAAGCAAAGTGATATCACCCTCATAGGAATAGGTGAGCACCCCAGCATGGGCGAGGATTTCACCCTCAAAGCAAGATATGGTGAGGAGATTGTGCGAGAGCTCGTGGACAATCATGCAGTGGGGGATATATGTGCCAAGTTTTTTGATATAGACGGTGTCCCCTGTACCTCGTCGGTCAGCCGCAAGGTGGTGGCAATAGACCTTGCAGATCTCAAAAAGCATAAAAAGGTGATTGCCATAAGTGGTGGCCCCCAAAAGCATGATTCTGTGCTTGGAGCGCTACGTGGTGGGTATGTCGATGTGCTAATAACCGACAAATTCACAGCCGAAGCGGTACTACGCAAGGCACAATAGTTATATTCTCTCCCTCGTCACATGATGGCGGGGGAGACTTTGTATTGGTGGCTGTGTGCACTCCGCTTTTCCGCTTAGGCGGCAGCTTTGGTGCGCACGTACATCAGCCCGAGACCGGGGGGCGGTCACGGGTATGAGTACGCACACCCCCAAAACTACCCCCTAACCAAAAAATCGTAGCGCAGGTATAGTTTGTTTGTGGCTATGCTACCCAAACACCCTCAATTATGATACAATTACGTAAACAGTGTGTAAAAGGGTGTACAAAATGAAAAACAAATACAGTGTCAATTTAATATGGATAGCTCTTTTGGGTATATTTGTGTTTTGCCTTTTTTTGTGGTATGTAAAGGTGGAGCTACGCCATACGCAAGTTAATTACACCGAGGTGTATTCCAAAGATGGAGTGTGGGATTTAAGCGGTATGGATTTGGATAACACCGTGGTGCGACTCCGAGGTGATGTTGAGCATATCCCAAATGAAATGCTGACCCCGGAGGAGTTTGCGACAAATGAGGATAAGATTAAGATCGGCAACCCGGTGGATACAAACAACTCTCGCACGGCAAGGCTTACCCTACTCATGCCGGATAATGGTTATTACAGATTTCATATAATAGGGGATTATGCAAGACTTGCTTATATAAACGGACAATACAGGGGCAGTATAGGGGTGCCGTCGAGCGAACCTGATACCTTTGTGCCGGCATATGGAGAGATATCGGTCGATGCAAGGGCCGATGACAGTGAGTTTGAGATCGTATTGCAGGGTGCAAATTTTGTACACCGAAACGGTAGCCACTATACACATATTTTGGTGGGTGATACCACGGCAGTAACTTGGTTTACAGGGCTACAAACGGCCATAGAGATGTTTATGGTGGGTATGCTTTTTATTTTGTTTATTATACATCTGCTTTTTGCCGCCATACTGCAAAACAAGGCACTGAATTTGTGCTTTTCGGCTATGTGTCTTGTGTTTAGTTTGCGCCTGTCCTTGGTGGGAACAAAGGTTTTTTACGATTTTTTCAATACGATACCTTGGGTGGTAGCCATAAAGACCGAGTATGTCACTGTGGCACTGAGTTCGGCACTTTTGGCATATATAATGTCTTTACAATTTAGAGAATGTACAAGCAAATTGCTAACTAATATATTTGGGGCTGTGTTTTTGGCCTTCAGTGTATTTTTTATTTTTGCAGATACCGTTACAAACTCCTATATGATATTGGCTGTAAATGTTGTATATATCGTTGCGATTGCCTATTATGCCACATCCATCGGTATATGGATAGGTCAAAAAATAAAGAAAAAAGAAAAAATAAGAACGGTAGAAAAAATAACAGCTATATCATTTTTGATATTTTCCTATGCTGCAATAAGCGATATTTTTTATTATAATGGTGTTGCACTATTTGATATACATGATAGTTTAACCGAGATATCCATTTTAATATTTGCGATATTTGAGGCGCTGGCCATATTTGATATCACCATGAAGATGGTGAGGGAGGCCAAAAATGCCGAGCGTGAAGCTCTCGACCATGCCCAAAATATGGAGAGCCTCAACAAAATGAAAACCGAATTTTTACAAGATATGAGCCATGAAATGCGTACACCTCTCACGGTCATCGCCACAGGGATGGATTATGCTTACAGACAGGTGGGTAAGGAGAATATACCTGTAAAAGAAACAAAGGAAACTATAAATATCATAAGGGATGAAACGGCAAGACTTGGTCGAATGGTGGGCGGAATGGTGGATATGGCAACACTGGCCGTCACAGAAATTCGCGCCAAAACCGACTTTGTTCGCCTACTTGATGGATGTGTGCAGGCCCACAGGATGTTGGGAGGGCAAAATCGCAACATAATAAGCTGTGACATCCCCCGCAATCTTCCCTTTGTCTATGTCGACAAGGATAATTATGTAACGGTTATGAATAATCTTTTGACAAACGCCATACGCCACACCAAGGATGGTGAAATAAGCGTGACAGCGAGGGCACAGGGGTCATATATCACGGTAGAGGTAAGCGATACAGGTGAGGGAATCGCCCCTGAGCTACTGGAAGATGTAACAAACCGTGGCGTGTCGAGTTCGGGCGGCATGGGGTTGGGGCTATATATTTGCCAAACCGTTGTTACAGCGCATGGCGGGGAATTTGAGGTGGAGAGCGTCAAAGATGAGGGCACCACCGTAAAATTCACCGTGCCGGTATATGCGGGTCAGGAGGAGGGACATCACATATGAGCCAAACTATACTGCTTGTGGAAGATAACGAAATGGTGCAGAAATTTAATAGCAAAATGCTCGGGGAGGAGGGCTATGGCGTCAAGATAGCCACGACGTTGGCGGTGGCAAAACAGCAATTAAAAGCTGCTCCACCCGATATCATTGTGCTTGACATAGGCATGCCCGATGGAAGCGGGATAGATTTCCTAAGGGAGTTGCGAGAGGAATTTGACACGCCGGTGCTCATGTTGACAGGGTACAACAAGAGTGAGGATGTGGTATTGGCATTTGATGCGGGGTGTGATGATTATTTGGCAAAGCCTTACTCTTTCGAGGTTTTGCTTGTGCGACTTAAATATTTGCTTAAAAATGCAGTCAAACCCTCCGCCAATGTAAGTAGGGGTATGCTCGAGATTGACACCTTGATGGGCAAGGCCTATGTAAATGGTATAGATTTGATGCTGACCCCCAAAAATTTTGCGCTGTTACAGCTTTTTATGCTTAATGAGAATGTACAGCTGTCGGTGAGGGAGATATATGAAAAAGTATGGGGTGACGACGAGTTTCAAAGTGTGAAAACCGTTGTGAACGAAATTTCCCGCCTTAGAAAAAAGCTGGATCACTCAGGATATGTCATATCCTCGGTATATGGTGGGGGGTATAAATTCGAAGTGATCCCACCAAAATAAAGGCGTTTTTGGATGGGTGTGGCGATGGGCTGTTTTACCTCTACACAAACACCTCGCTTTGTGGTACAATAACAAGGATATACAGCATAGAGACCCTTAAAAATCATCTTGGAAGGATGAGTGGCACTTTGGCATTACAGCGAAAAAACAATAAAACCGCCACCCTTGTCTGTTTAGCGGCCATGCTACTCATAGGGCTGGGTGGTCTGGTCATAGCACTGGTGGGTAGTGGCGAGCCGACAATAGCACCACAACCACAGGAGAACAACAATGAATATACCCCGCCCGATCATCCCGCCGCCAAGATGCAGGTTCTTCCGGTGTCGACACAGCGTAGCGAGGACTATCCCGCCGATGAGTTTCACTACCTACTAAATGCGAAACCGGTGTTTGAAAGCTTGGGCAAAAACGGCGATGTCTATATTGAGAACTGCGCCGGAAATGGGTATTACCTCCAGGCTGAATACCGCCTGCAACAGGATGATGATCTAATTTACCGAAGCGCTATATTGCCACCCGGTTGGAGTATAGAGGTAGATGACCTTATAAAGGAACTTGCGATAGGACAGTACGGCGTGGATGTCGATATATTTGTCTACGAGACCGCCGAGAGCGAGAATTATATTGCTTGTTTCGAGCAGAGCATAACCCTAACTGTTTCATAGACAATCACCTCATACCAAAAGGAGAAAACACATGCTGGCTGACATAAGACGCAACCTTACAATGCTCACCGATTTTTACGAGCTTACCATGGGCAACGGTTATCACTGCCATGATATGAGCTCGCGCAATGCTGTATTTGACATGTTTTTTCGCAGTGTGCCGGATGGTGGCGGATTTGCCATAGCAGCGGGACTGGAACAACTTATACAGTATCTAAGCAATATACATTTCACCGCCGAGGATATCGATTACCTGCGTGCCAAGGGTCAGTTTTCGCAGGAGTTTTTGGAGTATCTGGAAAACTTTAAGTTTTGTTGTGACGTGTGGGCGGTCAAGGAGGGAACGCCAATATTCCCTAATGAACCAATTGTCACGGTGCGGGGGCCTCTCATTCAGGCACAGTTTGTCGAGACAATGGTACTGCTCACCATGAACCATCAGTCTCTCATCGCCACCAAGGCAAACCGTATTGTGCGTGCGGCACAGGGCAGAAGCGTCGTTGAATTTGGTTCTCGACGGGCACAAAGTTATGACGGTGCGGTGTTGGGGGCGAGGGCGGCCTATATCGGTGGATGTGATGGTACTTCATGCGTCATCACCGACCGTATGTACAACATCCCCGCCGTGGGCACAATGGCGCACAGTTGGGTGCAGGCCTTTGGCAGTGAATATGAGGCGTTTTGTCGCTATGCCGAGATTTATCCCGATAGATGCACCCTACTTGTAGACACATACAACACCTTAAAATCCGGCATTCCCAACGCTATAAAAACATTTCGTGAGGTGGTAATCCCCAAAGGGTATAGGCCTTTGGGGGTGCGTATAGACAGCGGCGATATCGCATATTTATCCAAAAAAGCCCGAGTAATGCTCGATGAGGCTGGGTTCTCTGATGTCAAAATCATGGCCTCAAACTCCCTCGATGAGCACATCATACGAGACCTCATACTGCAGGGGGCAAAGGTGGACAGTTTCGGCGTGGGTGAAAGCCTTATAACCAGTAAGTCCTCCCCGGTGTTTGGCGGTGTGTACAAGATGGTGGCTATTGAGGACGAAAAGGGCGTGATGAGCCCCCGCATAAAAATAAGTGAGAGCATAGAAAAAATCACCACCCCCGCCCAAAAGAGCCTTTACCGCATAGTCAGCCGAGACAGCGGCAAGGCGATAGCCGATTACGTGACACTTTATGGTGAAACGGTGGACACTACAAAACCTCTCGAATTATTTGACCCTATATCCACATGGAAAAAACAAAGGATAGAGAACTTTGAACCCATACCGCTACACACCGAGATATTCAGAACCGGCAAACAAGTCTACACCTCCCCCGATTTGCAGGCAATTCGTGAGTACTGCAAGGGACAAATTGACATACTGTGGGATGAGGTGAAACGCTTTGAAAACCCTCACAAGTATTATGTGGACCTCTCGCATGAGCTGTGGAGCGTGCGACGCAAGCTGCTTGAGCAAAACAGCGTGGAGGGATAAGGCGAAGGGCACACATGGGGCAGGCTATACCGTGCCACTGACTGCCGCGCTTATGAAGCGACGGCGGTTCCTAGGGCATCAGCCCGCCCACCCCACGGGCATCAGCCCAACTCACCCCCGCCACTCCCTAAACGCAACATTCAGCGTCGGGAAATCTAAACTTGTCTTCTCATTTCTGTTTTCTGAAAGGAGGTCGCATTTTTGCGAATTTTAATGATAGGTGATGTCGTGGGACGGGGCGGTTGCGACCACTTGGCAAAGGTGCTACCCGGCATCAAGCGTATGTACACCCCCGATGTGGTCATAGCAAATGGCGAAAATTCCTCGGAGGGAAACGGTTTGCTACCATCCTCGGCCGAGCATCTGTGGGATAGCGGTGTAGATATCATCACGGGTGGAAACCATACTCTGCGTAGGCGCGAACTGTACGATATACTCGATGAAAATGAAAACATAATACGCCCCGCTAACCTGCATCATACCGCCCCCGGCAGAGGTGTAACGGTCTACGAGGGAATGCATTTTAAGTTGGCGGTCATAAATCTGATGGGGGTTGCCTACATGGAACCGCTTGAAAATCCCTTTGAATGTATCGAGAGGTTGCTTGCAGATATAGACTGCAAACATATTATGGTGGACTTTCACGCTGAGGCCACGGCCGAAAAGCTTTGTATGGGATTTTTCCTTGACGGGCGGGTCTCACTGGTGGTAGGGACACATACCCATGTTCAAACGGCCGACGAGCGCATACTGCCCGCGGGCACAGGATATATAACCGATATCGGCATGTGTGGGAGTTTCAATTCGGTGCTGGGGGTAAAACCCGAAGCGGCCATACGACGTATGCGCACCCACCTGCCCACAAGATTTGAAAACGACAGCGGGGAACACTGCCTTTCGGGCGTGGTGGCCGACATAGATGACTCCACCGGCAGGACTATAAAAATAGAGCGTATAAATGTGTTTTAGGCGGTGTTAACACGCCATAATTGAAAGGAATATCCCCATGAGTGTAAAAATGCTTAGACATATAGCGGGACTTTTGGCCGTTATAATGTTGGCGGGGTGTGTATCGGGCGAACCTGTGCCAGAACAACCCCAAGTCACCCTGCCACAGCAGGGGCAGGAATCCTCTCCCGATGAGGCCGAGGGGGAGGCGATGTCACATTTAAAAGTGGCCTATGATGAGGGATCCACCCTCAACCCCTACAACACCGGATCGACCCAAAACTATTACCTATCAAGACTGCTGTACGATTCGCTGATAAAAATAGATGATGAGTATAACACCAATAACTGCCTGGCCGACTCGGTTACGATGTCGGTGGGACAGATGGTGGTGGAGGAGGTAGAGGGCGAACAGGAGGACGAGACCGAGACCGTCTCCTATACCCAAACACTTTGTGATATTACATTGCGAGACGGTGTGACATTTTGGAATGGAGACCCCCTCACGGCCGATGATGTGGTGTATTCGCTGTATCAGGCTATGGCCTCGCCCTATTACGCCGCAGGCCTTACCCATGTGATGAGGGTGACCTCCAACCAGGATGACCCCTTAAAACTGAGCATAGTGCTAAGTCGTCCCGATGCTTTTTTTGAGCACAGTCTGACATTTCCGATTGTGCAGGAGGGTAGCGGATTGGAGGATACCCCCATGGGAAGCGGAAGATATCGACTTGCTACCGAGGATACACTGGTGGCCAACTCCGCACACTTTTCTGCCATGAGCAACATAACAACTGTTGAGATGGTCGATGTTTTGGATATAGACTCGGCGGGTTACAGCATAAAGACAGGGCTTATAGATATAGCTTTTTCGGATTTGCGCACCTCATCTTGGAACAGGTCGCTCGGCAATGGTTTTACGGCGGTGCAACTGAGCAATATGGTGTATCTCGGGGTGAATAAATCCGAGGGAATTATGGCAAATGCCGAGCTTCGCAGTATGCTCTCACGCCTTATTGACCGCAGTGAGCTGACAAACAGCGCTTATTCGGGACTGGATTCGCCGGTGTGGTTACCGTTTCACCCACAAGCCCCCACGAATAATGAGGTGGTACAGCTTGAGGAGCAACTAAGTATAGTACAGGCGGGACTGCTGCTTGATGATATGGGGTATGATGCGCGGGACACACAGGGATATCGATTGATGGCCGGTCGACGTATGAGCCTTAATATACTGGTAAACAATGAAAATAGCAGTAGGGTACACCTTGCAAACCTCATTGCGGCACGTTGTGAGGAGGTCGGCATAGATGTGTCTGTGCTCTCGGTACCCTTTGCCGAGTATGAATATTATTTATCCGAGGGTGGTTATGATATATTCGTGGGTGAGGTAAAACTTCCGATGAATATGAACATCCTGCCCATGCTTGGTGGTGTGGGTGAGACTTCTGTGGGGGCATGGAGTAGTTTGGCACTACAGGAGGCTGTGAGGGTATTTTTAGAGACGGGGGATGGTTATGAGCAGGTTTACGATCTGTTTTCACAAGAGACACCCTTCATTCCACTGCTGTTTAGGCGGGGAATTATGATATATCCCTTAAATTTCTCATCAAATATTCTTGCAACCGAGCAGGATATATTCTATAATATTGAGCAGTGGGATATTACACGGTAGACTTTTCCACATAGGATTGTGACATGGTGCCTCGGTAGCACCTGTGGTCGCAAGGTAATAATAAATAAGATGACACCATATTTACAGTGTATGGGTCACAAAATCGATTTGGAGGATTTGGCATGATTCGTATTGAGAATACCATGGGCACGACCGAGATTTCTCACGAATATTTTTCAAAGCTTGTGGGGCATGTGGCCTCGGAGTGTTTTGGCGTGGCCGGAATGGTGGCGACCGATGCCACACAGGGTGTACGTCAATTGTTTACAGGGCGTGACGCTGAGGACAAAGGTGTTAGAGTAAGAGCAATAGGTCGTCGCCTTATCATCGATTTACACATCATAGTGGCCTATGGTGTAAACATTGCGGCGATAACCCAAAGCATTATTCACAAGGTGGGTTATACGGTCGAGGAGGCCACAGGTTTTGAGGTGGCACAGGTCAACGTATATGTAGATGGAGTACAAAGACAATAAGAGCCTGATGACGCAATAAGTGCGACAAAGGGTATTTTGCGCTGCACTGCAGCCATTGGAGGTAGACATGCTGACTGGAAAGGTACTACGTGACGCCTTTATTTCGGGCGCTAACAACATCGCCAACCACAAAAAGGCGGTTGACGCACTAAATGTATTCCCTGTGCCGGATGGAGACACAGGTACAAATATGGGTATGAGTATAGCCGCGGCCAAAACCGAGGTGGAACACCTGCCCGATGATACGGCGGTTTCCCAGGTGGCAAAAGTTGCTGCATCGGCTCTGCTTAGGGGAGCCAGAGGCAACTCGGGGGTTATACTCTCGCTGTTATTTCGTGGGTTTGCCAAGGGACTTACGGGTACAACCGCTACGTCCCATGATCTTGCAACCGCCCTCGAGATGGGCGTGGCCTCGGCTTACAAGGCCGTTATGAAACCCACCGAGGGCACCATTCTCACCGTGGCAAGGGTAGCGGCTGAGACAGTCAAGGATTATGAGTGTGCCGATGATGACATAGTTGGAATATGGGATGTAGCTATGGTGGCGGCAAAAGAGGCGTTGGCCAATACCCCCGAGCTGTTGCCAGTGCTTAAAAAAGCCGGTGTTGTGGATGCCGGAGGACAGGGGCTGGTTTACATTTTTGAGGGTATGGGTCAAGTGTTTGGCGGGGGAGAGATAATCGCACAGGAGGGCGCGCCCGCCACGACCGAGCAGGAATTTGAGATGGAACACGACGCTGCCGGCGAGTTTGAGGGAGAAATCACTTTCGGTTATTGCACCGAGTTTATAGTTATAAAGGATACCCCCGACAAGGACATAAATCCTCTGCGGGCATATTTGGAGTCGATAGGCGACAGTGTTGTGGTGGTAGATGATGAGGAGATCATAAAGTGCCATGTCCACACAGACAACCCGGGTGATGCCCTACAAAGTGCTCTAAAACTGGGTGGCCTTACAAAGATAAAAATTGATAACATGCGTGAGCAACACGCCGCAAAGCAGAGTGCCGTGCGAAAGAAAAAGCAGGATTTCGGCTATGTAGCGGTGGACGAAGAGATGGAATATGGTTTTGTATCTGTTGCGGCAGGCGAGGGCGTAGCACAACTTTTCCGTGATCTCGGCGTAAATAATGTGGTGTCGGGCGGCCAGACCATGAACCCCTCGACCGATGACATCCTAAAGGCGATACATGCCACCCCAGCCAAGACGGTATTTGTATTGCCCAACAATAAAAACATCATAATGGCGGCCGAGCAGACCATAAAGCTTGCCGATCGCAAGGTGTGGGTACTGCCCACACGCACAATTCCCCAAGGTCTTACCGCTATGCTGAGTTTTAATCCCGACGGCGATGCCGAGGGAAATGTGATGGGCATGACAAAGGCTCTTGAGAAGGTGGGCACGGGTCAGATAACTTTTGCCGCAAGGGACAGCGATTTTGACGGTCACCTCATAAAAGAGGGTGAGTTGTTGGCACTGGAGAACGGTAAATTGGCCTTTACAGACAAAGACCTCACCCATGCCGCCACAAAGCTCACAAAGAATTTGCTCAAGAGGGACAGCAGTTTTGTTACCATTATTTATGGCGAGGATGTGACCGAAGAGCAGGTGGCAGTGATAGAGCAAGCGGTGTCGGCGAAATTACCCGATACAGTGGAACTATCGGTGGTAAACGGTGGACAGCCGGTGTATTATTTGACTATATCGGTAGAATAGAAAACATAGGATAGAAAAAGGGCATTGTAGGGGGGATATTCCTCCTCACAATGCCCTTGGCTTATATTCTCTAAATTACGATATCCATTCATCACCTTTTCCCCACACAAATTCACCATCTATCAAGGTGGCGGTGCAGTCCGAGAAACCATATGCCCCCAAACTCGAGCGAAATTTTTCTATATCAAAGGTAAAACCACTCGGAACCTCTACACAGGAGATGGTATAAAGCACACCCCGCTCAAACTGTATGAAACCGTTTTGGTCCTCGGTGATAAGCCCCTCTTGCTTAAGCTCCTCGAATGTTGACTCATATACCATATCACTCATGCCGGTGTCGGAGGATATCAGGTAGACAAGAGCCCCCTTTGCTTGCGAGTTTAGATTGTTGATTTGTGTAAGGTCGAGGGCGATGATATCGGCATCTGCATCCAAACCACTGTCGGTAACCCTAAGCTCTGCAAAAGCCTCACGGTAAACCCCGATGATATCGCCTTTTGACTCCACCAAAGATATATCGGTGACATTGCCGATTTGTGAGGGATAACTCTCGGCCACCATGCCGTCAAAGGTGATGGATATGATATCACCGGTAGTGATATTGTCAAGGTCGTGTTGGCCGCCGACATGGCAAAGTCCCTGTAGGTATTCATCCTGACCTATGACAAGCAGGCCATTTTCGATGTCTACCACTTGTGCCTGTACTGTAACTTGTTCAGGGGAGGGGGATGTCCCGTTTTGGTCGGTGGGGTTTGCGGTGCAGGCGGTAAGCACTACAATAATAATGAGCATACAAACCGTTGTCATAATTTTTTTCATAATAATAACACCTCTATAAACATTTTTAAGTGAGCAAGATGTGGCTTACACATAATAAGTGTGGAAATTCTGTGATTTTGTTGCACTGAAAAGGTGGGCGTTTTTCAGTTTTTGAATGTTTTTTAGCATATAAGTGGTGTATTACACAGGGGGTTTGCTTTATGTCCATTCATATCGGAAAAGCTTTCGTCGTATTGTCAATTTTATAATAGACTAATTTCATTAAATTCATATATTTTACAAAATTATACTTTTTTTACCAAACAGTTGACAAACTCACTCCAAATGGTTATTATATAGACAGGAGGAAACTCCTAAAAAATGTAAATAACCAAAAATTGTAAACTGATAAAGGAGGCGCAAATCATGATTATTACACGAGAGACCGACTATGCCTTGCGTATACTAAGAGCTTTGCGAGACGGACAGCAAAAAAACATCTCTCAGATTTGCGCCGTCGAGCGGGTTCCCACCCAATTTGCATACAAGATACTCAAGAAGTTATCCTCTGCCGGTCTTGTGCAAATTATTAGAGGTGCCGGTGGAGGATATCGCCTGACGGCTGACCTTGGTGGAGTTTCACTGTTACGCCTTATGGAGGTTATGGGTGAGAACTGGGCGCTCAATGCCTGTATTTCGACCGATTTTGATTGTATGCACAACAGAGAAACCCAACCTTGCGGCATAAATGTGGGACTCACTAAGATGCAAGATCAACTCAACCAACTCTTGGGAAGTTGCACACTGACAAATCTACTTCATACTGTAGGTAGATAATTAATTGCATTACATGACATCCCCTACTCCTCTTCTTTTTTTACCATACGACATTTGTCGTGGGGGAGGGCTGTTGTAGCAAGCCAACAGCCCTCCCCAAAACCCTAAGGGGGGGTAACAAACGTTGTTTCAAACGTATCATATTATTTGAAACAATTATATATCGACCTACATGGGCTGTGAGCATAGGCAAAGGTGCGCACAGCTCTTAATTTTTTGTTGTGCGCAACCTTTTACGAGTTTCGGTTTTATTTTCCCTAAAAATGTGGTATCATTATATGTCGTATGTTACATAAGCACAGCCGTTTTTTTGGTGAGCATATCGGATATGGTTTTTGTAAAGAATAAAGTACAAACCATAAAAAAGGAGTTGCCACCAATGGACGATATGACCTTACAGCTCCAAAACTGCGAAGAACCACAAAATGACAGCGAGGAGCTCACACCCGACAAGGAAAAAGCTCAAACTCAAGCCATAGTCGAAACAGGTTCTGTGACCTCCGAAGGTGGAAAATATGTGATACACTGTCTTACAGTGGTGGGACAAATCGAGGGGCATTACACATTGCCCCCACAAAACAAAACTACAAAGTACGAGCATGTTATTCCACAACTGGTGGCCATTGAGCAAGATCCCCACATAAAGGGACTGCTCATTATTCTAAACACTGTAGGTGGTGATGTCGAGGCCGGCCTTGCCATTGCCGAGTTGATATCCGGCATGAAAAAACCTACGGTATCCCTTGTACTGGGTGGAGGACATTCGATAGGTGTGCCGCTGGCCTGTAGTGCCAAACTATCATTCATTGCGCCGTCGGCCACCATGACCATACACCCTGTGCGCATGAATGGCCTTGTGCTGGGTGTGCCACAATCACTTAGCTATATCGACAAAATGCAGGATCGCATCATTCATTTTGTAACCCATAATTCGGGCATCTCGGAGAAACAGTTTCGCAAGTTTATGACAAATACAGGTGAACTTGTGACCGATGTCGGCAGTGTGGTGAGCGGTGAAAAGGCGGTGGAATGTGGGCTTATAGATCGCCTTGGCAGTTTGGGCGAGACCATTGAGGCTTTGTATGAACTAATAGAGGAGATGGAGCCTTCCGCCGAGTCACTGTGCGATGAAGATAAGGAGAAAAAACAGTGATTATTCATTCGATTATACCACAGGAGCATATTTTCACACAGGACGCCCTACCACCTCGTAATCTATGTCCATTTGCGGGCGGATATGTCGAGGTATGGCAAAGTGGCGAGGTGTGCAGGGTGATTTCAACCGATCCCGCCGTCTATCTCGACCCGCGTTTTACCCCGGGTGGCAGGTGGCAATGACCGCCCCGCCCGCTACATAATCATCACAGGAGGAGCATCATGTCATTAATTGACGCAGTTTTGCAGGGGCTGATACAGGGCTTTACGGAATTTTTGCCGGTTTCAAGCTCGGGGCATTTATCAATTTTTCAGTATTTCACAGGGCTTAGCTCCGAGGAGTCAAGTATGTTCGCCGTGCTGTTACACCTTGGAACCCTACTGGCGGTTGTAGCCGCCTTTTATAAGCTGATTTGGGAGCTTATCTTGGAGTTTTTGCGCATGATAGGCGATATATTCACCCGCCGCTTCACTCTGAAAACCGAAAACCCACAGCGTCGCATGATTTTCATGCTTATAATCTCGCTTATTCCGCTGGCATTTGCCGTGGTACTGGCAGACCTTGTGTCGGGCATTATGGAGGACAGCGACATTGTGGTAGAAGGTATAGCATTTCTGTGTACCAGCGCACTGCTTTTCTTTGCGGGGCAGGCCTCGGGGGGGAAGGCCACGGCGGCAGATATGACCCCCAAGTCGGCCATCACCATCGGCCTTGCCCAATGTGTGGCCACTGTGCCGGGAATATCCCGCTCGGGCTCGACCATCTGCTCGGGACTACTGTGCGGACTTGAGCGCAGTTATGCCGTATCATATTCGTTTATACTCGGGGTGCCGGCGGTGCTGGGGGCGGGACTGCTTGAACTGCTCGACCTATCCACCGGTGAAATGAGCATAGACCCAACTGTGGCTATAGTCGGTATGCTTGTGGCGGCCGTATCGGGGTTTTGTGCCATACGCCTTGTGCAACTGCTTGTCAAAAACGGTGGACTGCGTATATTCTCGGTCTACACCCTCATACTCGGTGTGGCGGTGCTTGGCATAGGCATATGGGAACATATATCGGGCGGTGCAGTGCGCAGTGCCATCATGTCTATCATATAATGGAGCGAGGTTTCAATGAACAGATGCTGGGAATGGCCACTCATTATTTTGTCGGTGGCGTTATATTGTATGTTTGTGGTTTATATATTCAGCTCAATGATTGGGCACGAATACATATTCCTAATTGTTTTTGGTGGCTTATATGCTCTTTGCATAATCTCTATATTCTTTTTGTTCAGGACGAAGGACAGGGGGTATCGCTTCATGCAGGTGGCGACCATCGCCAAAACAGTGCTCATACCGTGGTATATATTTAACTATGTGCTGGGTATATGGGGTTTTTTAGCCACAATTGGTTTCCCGCTGTTTATCACTGTGACACTTGCGGTGATACATTTGGATATCGCAATACTTATTATAACCTCGCTATATTCCACCATAGGCATAATATCCTACCACAGAGAACGTCGCATGAAAGGTGGGGTGTTGTTGGCACTCTCCCAGTGGGTATTTTGTGTGGATGTTGTGGTGCTGTTGGTGGTGTATATGGTGGCACGTAGGGAGAGAAAGGTATTCGCAAGGATGCCCCCGCCGCTATGATGTTATTGCCCGAAACATGCCAATAGGCGGGTGTGGGTGGAGGCTTTCACATCGCCAGAGGTGCGCCACGCCTGTTATGGCGGGGTGCCCGCCGAGCGTGCGAGGCGATTAGGCACCAAAGCCGGAGCCTTACTCCCGCCGATGCTGTCTGTTTCGGCGACGCAGTTTGTATAAAGATTCACCCGCCCGTGTCCTTTGCGGGCGGGAGAGTGAAAGTTTTTGTTCAAACTTTTTATAAAAAGTTTGTGGGGTTCGGGGCAAAGCCCCGA
>CAYJGR010000003.1:0-7915 GCA_964370005.1 uncultured Oscillospiraceae bacterium | reverse complement strand
CCCCCCCCGCTGTGGGGGGCTGTGGGGGCGACGGTGTTTTAAAAACTCTCCCCCCCCGGGTTTTTTGGGGGGGGTTGTTTATATATTTTTTTTAAAAAATTTTTAAAAAATTTTTTGGGGGGGGGGGCCCCCCCCCCCCAGGTCTTGGGTATACATGGCTTTTATTATTTGGATGTGCCTACTATCGCAGATGCACGAATAAATAATGCCAAGCACTATTTATATATAATTTGTTGGAGGAAGTCCATATGGCAACAAGACAACCATCAAAAGCCGCCAAAACCCGTGCGGCCAATGCGAAAAAAAAGGCCGCCAAACAGCAGCTTAGAGCCATCGTGCTCTTTACAGCTGGACTGTTTTTATTGCTAATAGCCGTGATAGAGGGCAGTGGGGGCTGGAAGTTTACCCATGATGTATTACTCGGTATATTCAGCATATCGGCCTACTTTGTGGGACCACTTTGCATCATGGTGGCGGTGCTCATCTCGCTTGGACGTGAGGACATGCCCGCCACTCATAGGGCATGGCAGGCGGGGGTACTTGTCCTACTCATATCGGCCGCCGCCCAGATATTTTCCCAGGGGCAACCCATAGGCAATATACTGCAAATAGTGCAGGCACTATATACACAGGGGCAAGATTTACAGGGAGGCGGGGTTTTATCTTTGCTACTTGGCATACCTTTGCTCATGTTACTCGATTCGACAGGTGCGGCCATTGTGGTGAGTCTACTTCTGTTTTTATTCATTATGATTATAAGTGGGGCAACCATTGCAGGACTTGTGCGTCGTGCGGTCTACCCTGTGAAGCGCATAGGGGAGGCCTATGCGGTGCGGGAACCCTCGCCCCCTAAAACTACCACCACTATATCCACTCCAAAACAGGAGAAAACGCCTGCGAAATCCCGCTTTGATATCGATATCCCCCTTGATGCACCTGGGGAGGAGGTCAAAACGGTGGGAGAAAATTCCACAGACCGAGACCAACTGCTCAAATCGGCCAAGGAGCTTGAAAACCCCACACAAAATAGTGACATTGTGGCAGAGGAACAAACCGTAACCCCCGTTACAAATGAGATAGATGAACTTGTGTCTAAAGCGGTATCGGGGGAGGCCACCATTGCACCGGTGTTCCCCTCGCCCACAAATCCCGCAGATGGTGGGGGAAGTGGCACAAAATTCGACTTCACCCCCACAGGCGATACCTTGCAAAAGGGGGATGGAGGGGTGTTTGTTGTGCCGCCGATAGACCACGCTTTGCCAAATGCGGCACAGGCCGAGGAGCTTATTGTCTCCCCTGTGACACCTGCACAGCCTAAACCCACCCCAACCCCAACGGTGACCACTGCTACCACCGAGACCACCCCTGCGGTGATGTTGGAACATCTTGCCCCCAAATATACATACCCTCCTATAAACCTACTTGAGGAGGGTGCAAGTAGCGCAGGCGGCGATATGACCGATGAACTACGTCGGAATGCCGAGCGCTTGGTGGATACTCTGAAAAGTTTTGGGGTACAAACCCGTGTGGTGGACATATCACGAGGCCCTGCTGTCACTCGTTATGAACTGCAACCATCGGCGGGAGTAAAGATAAGCCGTATCACCAATTTGGCCGATGACATCGCCCTAAACCTTGCGGCGGCAGGTGTACGCATAGAGGCACCCATACCGGGCAAGGCCGCTGTCGGCATCGAGGTGCCCAATAAAAGCATCTCGGCCGTCACCATCCGTGAGGTCATAGATTCGGCCCCCTTCTCCAAGGCCGACAGCAAGGTGTCGGTGGCGCTGGGCAAAGATATCACAGGTAATTTGGCCGTGGCTGATCTCTCAAAAATGCCCCATCTGCTCATAGCAGGCTCGACAGGTTCTGGCAAATCGGTCTGCATAAATTCATTTATCATAAGTCTTCTGTATAAGGCCGACCCTGATGAGGTCAAAATCATGATGATTGACCCCAAGGTGGTAGAGCTTGGCAGTTACAATGGCATACCACATCTGCTTGTGCCTGTGGTCACCGACCCCCGAAAGGCGGCCGGTGCACTGTGTTGGGCGGTGGGGGAGATGATGAAGCGTTATAAGCTGTTCAGTGAGCGTGGGGTGAGGGACATCACCGGATATAACCGCATGGCACAAAAAGAGCAGGATATGCAGGCGCTGCCCCAGATCGTTATAATCATAGACGAGCTGGCCGACCTAATGATGGTCTGCCCAAACGACGTGGAGGATTATATTTGTCGCCTTGCCCAAATGGCCAGAGCGGCGGGGATGCATCTTGTCATAGCCACCCAACGTCCCTCGGTCGATGTCATCACAGGCATTATCAAGGCAAACATTCCCTCTCGTGTGGCCTTTGCGGTGTCGTCACAGGTTGACAGCCGCACCATACTCGATGGCAGTGGTGCTGAAAAACTTCTCGGACGTGGCGACATGCTTTATTACCCTGTGGGCAGTGCAAAGCCCACCCGAGTGCAGGGCTGTTTTGTCACCGATAAGGAGGTAGAGCGGGTGGTGGCCTTTATAAAAGAGGGCGAGAAAAACGAGTACGATGCCGGCATAATGGAGGAGATAGAAAAAGGTGCCGCCGCGACAGGCGGTAAAAAGGGAGCAGGAGCATCCACAGGTGGTGGCGACAGCGACGAGGATGAAACGGTCATACAGGCGGCTATCGAGGCGGTAGTGGAAGCGGGGCAGGCCTCGACATCTTATCTGCAACGCAAGCTGAAACTCGGTTACGCCCGAGCCGCACGTGTGGTAGATGAACTGGAGAGCCGTGGCATTGTGGGACCATTTGAGGGCAGTAAGCCCCGCACGGTTCTTATAAGTAAAGAGCGATGGTATGAGATGAAGCTAAACAGCGAGGAATAACATAAATGAATGGATTTTTACCCATATCGGCAAAAGAAGTGTCGGCACGTGGATGGGACAGTGTGGACTTTGTGTGTGTCACAGGGGATGCATATGTCGATCACCCAAGCTTTGGTATAGCTATAATATCTCGCCTACTTGAGTCGATGGGCTTTAAGGTGGCGATACTCTCACAGCCCGATTTTTCTTCCCACAAAGATTTTACACGCTTTGGTAGGCCACGTCTTGCATTTTTTGTGACAGGTGGCAATATAGATTCCATGGTGGCACATTACACCGCCGCCAAGCGTCTGCGCAGTGACGATGCCTACACCGCAGGGGGCAAGGCGGGAGCACGTCCCGACAGGGCCGCCACGGTCTATGCAAAGCTTGCAAAACAGGCCTACCCCGATTGCCCTGTGGTCTTGGGTGGCATAGAGGCCTCACTGCGACGCTTTGCCCATTATGACTACTGGGAGGATGCAGTGCACCCCTCTATATTGGCCGATTCGGGGGCAGAGTTACTCATATACGGCATGGGGGAGAGCCAGACCGAGTATATAGCGAAGGGGCTTGCACAGGGCAAGAACTGTGCAGAACTGCGGGATATACGTGGCATATGTTACCTTGCCTCCCCCGCAGAGGAGGGTTTTGTACTGCCACAGGGGCAGGTGTCCTGTGCATCTTTTGAGAAGGTGCGGGAGGATAAAATTGCCTACGCTAAAGCCGCCGCACTGCAACAGGATCAGCAGGACGGCGTATATGGTCGTGCTATAGTGCAAAAACATGGCGACAAATTCCTCGTGCAAACGCCCCCCGCACTGCCACTGTCCACCGAGAAATTAGACGAGGTGTTTTCACTGCCTTTTATGCGTATGTACCACCCGAGTTATGAGAAAAAGGGCGGTGTTACGGCCATCGAGGAGGTCGAGTTCTCGATTATGCACAATCGGGGATGTTTTGGTGGGTGCAACTTCTGTTCCATTGCCATGCACCAAGGGCGACAGGTGTCGGTGCGCAGTCACGAATCGGTTTTGCGGGAGGCCAAAGCCTTTACCAAAAACTCTCGCTTTAAGGGATATATACACGATGTGGGAGGGCCTACGGCTAACTTTCGTCGCTCTTCCTGCGATAATCAGGAGAAAAAGGGTGTATGTTTGCGGCGCAAATGCCTTGCACCGTCCCCTTGCAAAAATATAATTGTTGACCACAGCGACTACCTAAAGCTACTGCGCAGTTTGCGGGAAATTCAGGGTGTGAAGAAGGTGTTTGTGCGCTCGGGCATACGTTTTGATTATCTAAACCTTGAAAAGAAGTCAGAATTTTTAAATGAGCTGGTGGCACATCATGTCAGCGGTCAACTGAAAGTAGCGCCCGAGCACTGTGCGGGTGCGGTACTGGGCGCTATGGGCAAACCCCCTATTGCAGCATATGAAAAATTTCAAAAGGACTTCTATAGCGCCACCAAAAGGGCGTGCAAGGAGCAGTATCTTGTGCCTTATCTCATGTCCTCACATCCGGGGAGCAAACTGCGGGATGCCATAGAACTTGCGCTGTTTCTAAAGCGCAATCGCATACGTCCCGAACAGGTACAGGATTTTTATCCCACCCCCGGCACGCTTGCGACGGCTATGTTTTACACAGGGCTTGACCCATACACCCTAAAGTCGGTGCATGTGCCCCGCACCCCCGCCGAAAAACGTGCACAGCGCACATTGCTACAATACTACAAGCCCGAGAATCAGCGGGAAATTATTTCTATTCTCACGCAGGCGGGGCGGGGGGATTTGATAGGTACCGACCAGCGCTGTCTGGTGCCACCCCTGCGTGGCGCAAAACCTGTCGCAAAACCTCGTGGGGATAATAGACCCCGCCGAAAGCACAGCGGGCGCAAATAAACATAGATGGATGTGATACCATGGCAAAAAAGAAACAAAACTCTAACAAAAAACTTTTAACCACTGCCATTCTCGTGGTGATTTCTTCCCTCATAACCCTCGCCGCAAGGTACAACGAGGATATAGAGGCGATGTTCTTTCCCGCCCAAAATGTGGTAAGTCTTGCCGAGGGGAGTTTGGAGGTGCATATGATCGATGTGGGGCAGGGAGACTGCTTTCTTATAAAGGCACCGCAAGCCAATGTGCTCATAGATGCCGGCACGGTTTCGTCGTCGGCCGATGTGCTGGATTACCTCGACGGCGTCGGGGTGAGTG
Organism: uncultured Oscillospiraceae bacterium; assembly: GCA_964370005.1. GTDB lineage: Bacteria > Bacillota > Clostridia > Oscillospirales > Ruminococcaceae > Heteroruminococcus. The sequence continues at coordinate 2,856 of CAYJGR010000003.1, read as the reverse complement.
AACTGCATTACGTCATAAATACCCACCCCCATGCCGATCATGTGGGCGGTATGTATAAGATATTGCCCCAAATGGAGCATGTTGGACAGGTGATAATCACAAATCTGCCCGAGGATGTAGAACCTCAAACACGCTCATGGGAGCAGTTTTTGACCTCGGTGGCCGAAGTGCAGGCTGAGATGTCGGTAGTACAAGGTGGGGCGCAGTACGATTTGGGTGGTGGTGCGGTGCTTACCACCCTTGGCCCTGTAGAACCTATCGCCGATTTCAACGACAGCTCGATAATATGCCGTCTCGATTTTGGAGAGACAGATTTTCTCTTTATGGGGGATGCATCTACACACATTCTGACCGATCTTGCAAAAAGTGGGGTGGATATATCGGCCGATGTATTGCAGGTGGGGCATCATGGCAGTAATACCTCGACAGATGATGTGTTGCTGCGCCTTGTCGGTCCCGATACCGCCCTTATAAGTTGTGGTGTGGACAACGATTACGGCCACCCCCACAGGGAGGTGACCGCACTGCTTGAAAGCTATGAAGTGTCGATTTATCGCACCGATTTGCAGGGCAATGTCGTGCTGGGCACCGACGGACAAACGCTGTCGACCTACACCGAGGGGGATTTATCTGCTGTAGCGTAAAATTTGATTACACCCTTTACCCCTTGTTAATATTGAATTTGGACACAAGCCCCTTCATTGTGGCTGCCTGATCGAATAACTGCTGACTGCCATCGGCCGAATCACGGCTGGTGGCAGAGTTTTGTTGTACCACCTCGGATATTTTCTTAAGATTGGTCACTGTTTCGTGTAGTAGTACACCTTCCTGCTCGATCGTGGCCGATATGTCCTTTATATCACCGGCCATCTTTGTGGTCATGGCGTTTATATTGTGCATAGAGCCCAGTGTGGTTTCGGCACTTTGATTTACCACCGAGATGGAGGACACCGTTTCCTCTATAAGGGAGGCTGTCAGCTTAGAAGCCTCAGAGGATTTGACCGAAAGACTGCGAACTTCGTCGGCCACAACAGCAAAACCCTTGCCGGCGTTACCCGCCCTGGCCGCCTCGACCGCTGCATTGAGCGCCAGTATATTTGTTTGGAAGGCTATATCTTCTATGGTCTTTATAATATTTCCCACTTCGGAGGACTTGACGTTAACACGGCGTATCTCCTCCATGAGGGTTTGCATTTGTGCATATGTGGTGTGGAGCTCATGTTCGGCCAGTGAAGTGTCGTCAGATATTTGTCCAAGGCTTACCCCTGTTGCATCAAACTTCTCCTTCATAACCATCATAGAAGAGAACAGCGCCTCTATGGCAGTTTCTTGGCTGGTTGAACCCTCGGCAAGGCTTTTGGCTACGCCCGATATCTGTGCCGCCCCCGATGATACTCTTATGGCGGCGTCATCTATATCCGAAAGTGTAGCCGACATTCGCCCGATAAGTTTCCCAAGCGCAATATTGAGAATGTCATCTTCCGAACGCAAAGTTACCTGACTGCAAAGATCACCCGAGGCGATTTGCTGTATGGTTTTGACACTATCACCGATGCTGTCGCTCATAGTTTCGAAATTTTCAATTAGGGTGTAGGTCTCGTCATCAGGGGGCAGGAGTGTGCCCATAAAGTGTTCTTTTTTTTGTGAGGTGTTGCCCGCAGCCAAATTTTTAGCCCACTGTGTTATTCTTATGAGGGGCTGTGCAATATCACCTGACATTCTATGGATTGCAAAGCTTGAAAAAATTGCCGTGAAAAGTGTGGTGATTATCAGCGAAATCAGAAGATAAATAAGTATCCTAAAACTTTGAGTGACCGGCAGCACCGTGGCCAGCGATAACCCAGATACCCCCACCTGTTCGTAGTGGACAAATGAGAGCAGACCTTCGACTGTGGTGATGACACTGCCCTGACCGCCCGAGGTCATGTCGGCAATCACGTCACTAAATCCGGCGCTCATTGGGCTTTGGTACGATATGGACTGGGTATCGGTGTGATTTGGGGAAAGCCAGTTTTGCATAAGCACAATGTTATAATCGGGGTGGGCCGCAAGGGTGCCGTCGGGGTTGAGTATAAATGTAAAACCATCCTCGATGTCGTTCTCAATATTTATCATTTCCGAGAGATATTCAAGCCGCAAAAAGCCCACCAAAACGCCGGTTTTTATGCCGTCTTGGTAGATAGGGACACCAATGCCCATTATGCGCCGACCGGTGCTGTTGGAGAATGTCGGATGGGATACCACGGTTTGCTCCTCATTCCAAGGCACGGTGAAGTAGGTTTTATCAGCTATTGAAACCCCACGACTACCTATACCTTCGGTGTGGGCAATGTTATCTGCTGTATGATCAGCAACCAAAAAATGAGACCACACGTCCTCTTGCCCCACCATATATTCCTGTAAATATGGTTCGGCAAGATCGGGATCCATCGCAACGATCGCCTGATTTTGTGCATGTATTTCTACAACTTCAACATATTTTGAAATTCTCTCGTTCACATTTGAGACAAGCAAATGACTCTCGGTTTCGAGCTGCTCAACTTTATCCTGGAAAACGACAAAATAAATTACGGCTGAAACAATGCTCATGCCGATAATCAATGGAACTAAAAACGACAGAATAGACTTTTTCATGATTATCGTTTTTATGGATTTTCTTTTATTTGAAGTTTCCATAGCAGTAAGCCTTTCTGTTTAGGTTTGTATATTCCCTACGACATTCTACCATTTATATAAAGTTTTGGCAATATTTGAAAAGATAATATGTAAAAATCCTCGCAGCTTTCGCTACGAGGATTTTTTGGAGGCGCCACCCGGATTTGAACCGGGGAATAAAGGTTTTGCAGACCTCTGCCT
>CAYJGR010000002.1:32790-90462 GCA_964370005.1 uncultured Oscillospiraceae bacterium | reverse complement strand
AAGGAGTTTCAAGAATAATATTTCCACTCTGTATATATGTTGATACATTTTTAAAGCCTATTTGTGTAAGAATTTGAACAACATAACTCATTTTAGGGATTTTGTTTTTTCCAATAGGTGTTACCCCACGAAGAAATGCAACAACTTTCAAATTAATTCTCCTTTTCCTAATATAAATAATGAGTATAACGCGAGGGTTGTTTGGATGTGAAGCGTCGGAGCGACGAGGGCGTCGCTCCCTACATGTCAGATGACAGAAAACAGAAGATCGTGGATAGAAAAGGACAATAGGCGTGGGTGGGGCGGAGGATTTCACCTCGTAAGATGGGCACCCCATACCATGTATGGGGTGCCCGCCGAGCGTGCAAGGCGATAAGTCACCAAATCCATAGCCTCGCCACCGCCGTAGCAGTACATTACGGCGGCGCAGTTTGTATAAAGGTTCTCCCGCCCGCGCCCTTGGCGGGCGGGAGGGTAAAGTTTTACTCGATTTTTTTCAAAAAATCGCAGGGGTTCGGGGACAGCGTCCCCGAGGTCTTGACCTTAATTGCTAATTTCTCACTGCTAATTCCTAATTGCCCCCATCAAGTCTTCCCTCATGCGCAGAGCCTCACGCCGTGCCGCCCCCGCATAATCCTGCTCGGGGCAGCCCTCTTTCTTCCATGCCGTCATTATGCCTCTTGACGAGTTTATAACCGCTCCGCCACCGTTTTTATCGAACGCACCTACAACGTCGCCTGCACCGCCACCCTGTGCGCCGTACCCTGGCACCAAAAAGAAGGTATGGGGCATGCATTTTCTCAGCTTTGCCAGTTGTTCGGGGTAGGTCGCACCGACCACCGCCCCCACCGCCGAATAACCCTCGGCCGTGCGGGTATCCTCACCCCACTTCTCGCACATCTCACCCATAACCTCATACACAGGGCGACCGTCAAGCAACCTGTCCTGTAGCTCTCCCGACGAAGGATTTGAGGTCTTAACCAGCACAAAAATCCCCCTGTCATTCTCCTTGCACCACTTTATCAGCGGGGCTATGCCGTCGGTGCCGAGATATCCGTTGACCGTCAGTGCATCGCCTTCAAAAGCTCTTATAGTCTTGTCGATTATCACGCTCTCCCCCAAGTGGGCATCAGCGTAGGCCGCCATGGTGCTGCCTATGTCGTTGCGCTTGCCATCGGTTATGATAAACATACCCTTTTCTTTGGCGTAACTTATGGTATCAGCCAGTGCCCTCATGCCCTGCCATCCGTAGGCCTCATAAAATGCCACCTGTGGCTTTATGGCCGGTACTATATCATGTAGGGCATCGATAAGCCCCTTGTTGTACTCCAAAAAAGCCGCCGCCACCCCCTCGGGGGTTTGACCGTAGGTGGCAAATGCCCCCTCTTTTATATATGTGGGGATATAGTCAAGTGTGGGGTCAAGCCCCGCCACCGTTGGGTTGTTCATGTGTTTTATCGCCTTTATCAGTCTATCGAATGCCATGTGTATTCCTCCTATGTTTTATTCGGCGGGGCTATGAGTGATGCGACCACCCATGATTGTATATCTCACCGCTCCCGTGAGGGTCTGTCCCTTGAACGGGGTGTTTTTGCTCTTGCTATACAGCTTATTTGGCTCGACTGTCCACCGCCCCGCTATATCAACAAGCGCTATGTCAGCGGGTTTGCCCACAGCTATCTCGGGAGGGGCAATGCCCATTATTTTTGCAGGGTTTCGGCTCATAAGCTCTACCAGTCGCCCAAGGGTTATACGCCCCGACTGCACCAGTGCTGTGTAGTTGGCGGCAAAGGCCGTCTCCAGCCCCACAACACCGTTGGGTGCGCTCTCAAAATCGCTCTTCTCCCGGGCTGTGTGGGGGGCGTGGTCGGTTATCAGCGCATCGACCGTGCCATCGGACACCCCCTCTATCATTGCAAGCCTGTCGCTCTCTTCCCGCAGTGGCGGATTCATGCGGTAGTCGGCGTCACGGCTTTTTAGAAGTTCATGTGTGAGCAGTAGGTAGTGCGGGGCGGTCTCGCATGTTACCGCCAGGCCGTCAGCTTTGGCTCTGCGCACAAGCTCTATAGAACGCTGGGTGCTGACATGTGCTATGTGCACCGCCTCACCTGTGCGAGCGCATAGTTCTATCTCACGGCGGGTTATCTCGTCCTCACTGCGGCGGTCTATTCCGCGCACCCCAAGTGCCTTTGACACCTCACCCTTATGCATAATCCCACCGTCCACAATCTCCAAATCCTCACAGTGGCTTATCACAGGCAGTCCAACTTCGGCCGCCTTTTGCATGGCCTTGTGCATCAGGGTGTCGTCAGCCAAAGGGCGACCGTCGTCGGTCAATGCCGCCGCCCCTGCCGATTTGAGCACATCATAATCGCAAAGCCTCTCCCCTGCCATACCCACCGACAGGCAGGCCGACTGATACAGCCTCACCGGCAAATCGCTCGCCCTGCGGAGAATATCTCGTAGGATATCAGGATTATCACAAGGTGGGGTGGTATTGGGCATACAAAGCACCGCCGTAAACCCGCCCGCCGCAGCCGACCTTGCACCGCTTTGTAAATCCTCTTTATGGGTCTGCCCAGGATCACGAAAATGCACATGCATGTCCACAAATCCCGGTAATGCATAAAGCCCCTGTCCCTCTATCACCGTGGCATTTGGGTATCCCTTGGCCGAGACATCCCCGCCAATTTGCGATATAACACCATCTTCTATCAACAAATCCCCCACGACGTCAAGCCCTGTTGTGGGGTCGAGCAGATGGGCATTTTTTATAAGCAAAGTCCGCTTCATGCTGTTCCTCCCTCAGTCCTCATCCTCACTGCAAATAAGCACAATATCCTGCTTGTCCACAGGCTCAAGTTGCAGGCGTATAAACTCACTTTTGGCCGTCGGCACATTTCTTCCAATGTAGTCGGCACGTATGGGCAGTTCCCGCTGGCCTCGGTCGAGCAGTACCGCAAGCTGAATACAGGCGGGGCGACCTCTTGATAATACCGCCTCAATCGCCGCTCTCACCGTGCGCCCTGTGTGTAACACATCATCTACAAGCACCACTTTTTTACCGTTTATATCAAAGTCTATTTCACTTTTGTCAAAAACATCTGCACTTTGGGGGCGGTCATCTCTAAATGGGGTGATATCCAATTTCCCCACAGGTATATCTGTATTTTGTGCATCACTCATTATTTTACCCATGCGCCGGGCCAACACTGCCCCGCGTGTGAGTATACCTACAAGACATATATCCTGCGCTCCACCGCTACGCTCAATCACCTCATAGCTTATGCGCTGTACCGCCAAGGCCACGCCCTGTGCATCCATTATGGTCGCCTTATGTATCAGTTGTCCTTTACTACCGCTCATATCTTTTGCCTCCAAAATTTTTGCATACATGCCTTAATATTATCCCATTCAGTTTATCCCATCGAGGACGGTTTTGTCAATGTTTGCGCATAAAGTGAGGGGCAAATTTGTGTGCAAAAAATCTCCCCTGTCATATGAACACAGGAGAGATTTTTCAGTTTATTATTCAGCGGTCTCGGTGTTGGCCGCTCCCACGTTTATTACCGCCTCGGCAAGCTCCATGGCTTTGGCAAGTTGGGTGTCGTATTCGGGGGATAGATTTTCCCACACCACCTGCTCACTTTCGAGTTGCACCTCATAGTCGGGGCTTACACCCACGCCATCCACCAAATACCCATCGGGGGTGACAAATCGTCCCACCGTGAGCTGGATAGCCGAGCCGTCACTGAGCTGAAACAACTCCTGCAACTTGCCCTCACCGGCTGTATTTACCCCTACAATGTCGGCACCGGCCAATTCCTTGAGGGACTGGGCAAACACCTCGGCTGTGCCTGTAGTGTTTTGATTTGTCAGCACAACCAGAGGAAGCCCCGCACCCTGAGTAGAGGAAGTCGCCAATATTTCGGGTTCACCTGTCTTGTACTGTGCCATCAAAATGTTGCCCTCAGGCACAAGCAGTTCAAGTACAGGTGTCATTCCGGTGTAGCGTCCACCTGCATTATCCCTTACATCGATAATTAGCGCCTTGCGTCCGTCACCTATAGCGGCATTGAGATATCGATTGAATTGGTCTCGAGTGCCTGTGCTAAAGTTCGTTATGCGCAGATATTCCACCCTGTCATAGTTCTGAGAATATACCGTGGGCACCTCGACTTGACGGCTGGTAAGCTCCATGGTGATATCCTCGCTGTTGCGACGCAAAGTGAGTGTCACCTTTGTGCCGGCCTCACCTCGCAAAAGTGCAATAGCCTGATCATAGGTTTCGGAGGTTACATCTATGTCATCCACCTTTACAATGATATCACCCACAACTATCTGGGCATTGGCAGCGGGGGAATCGGGGTAAACCTCGCTTATTTGAATGTAGCCGTTGGCCTCCATAGCCGTGACAACACCCACGCCGTAGTAACGCCCACCTTCCTCCGAAATCATCTGCTGATACTCGGCGGCGGTGTAATAGGCATTGCCCTCATCACCCAGACCGTCAATATATCCCCCTGCCATGGCATCCATGAGGGCATCATTGTCGAGTGCGTCGGGGTATTTATCCCTCACATTCTGCTCTATTTCGGAGAGTTTTGCATATAGTTCCCTTTGCTCCTGCACCCCGTTTACCATATCGGTAAACCTGTTCATAGAAAAAGCCATGGTAAGTGCCAGTGTCAGGGTGGCCACCACCAACATAAATGCGATGGCCGCACCCAAAGATATCTTCTTATTCATCCTGTTTCTCCCTGTGTCTATAAAAAGAGTGATGTCAAACCCTAAATCTTAATAGTAGTTCAGCGGGTTTTGTGGGTCACCGTTTACACGGATTTCATAGTGCAGATGAGGGCCTGTGGACCAACCGGTCGAGCCCACCTTCGCTATAGGCTCCATGCGGGATACACTGTCCCCCACACTGACCATAATCTCACTGCAATGGGCATACAAAGTAGTGTAGCCACCGCCATGGTCAACAATAAGATACTTGCCGTAACCGCCGCCCGGATCGTAGTTTCGTATAAACACCACCGTGCCACTGTTGGCCGCTACAATAGATTTGCCATATATGTCACTGCCCGACATATCTATGCCTGTGTGGTAGTCCGAACCGCCAAAACGCCAACCAAAATATGAGGTGATATTGGTATAGCCCGGTGTAGGCCAAGCAAAAACACCGCCGACATACTCGCCCTGTGACACAAGTGTATCATATATGGCATCAATTTCGGCCTGTATGGCCGCCATCTTTGCTTGGAAGGACTCTTTATCGGCCAAAAGTTCGGCCTCAAGTGCCGACAAATCCTGTATTTGGTTGTTGGTTTGGGTCAGTTGTACACCCAAATTTGCCTTTAAGGCCTCAAGCTCGACCTTGGACTCGTCGAGGTCTATCTTATCGGCATCAAGCCCCGCCTTGACCTGCTCGACCAAAATTTTATCATGTTCAAGGCTATCAAGCAGTGCCTGGTCGTGCTCGGCCAAACGGCTGAGCATCTCGGCCTGCATCAAAAAGTCGGAAAATTCATCGGTGCCGAGTGCCACCGCCAGTAGCGACGGACTTCCCGCGCGGTACATAGCATCTAAACGCTCTTTATACTGGGCATAGTTTTTGTCTATAGACTGCTCAAGTTCTGCAATTTCCTGCTCTTTTGTAGCGATTTGCTCGGTGAGCAGGGTGATTTTTTCCTCAAGTACCGCTATTTGTTCCTGCGAAATGTAGATTTGATTGTTGAGATTTTTTTGTTGTGCCAGGGCGGCCGCTTTATCATTTGAGGCTTGGTTGAGCTCGGACTGTATGGCATCCTGTTGCGCCTTTAGGTCGTCATACTGATCATTGAGGTTATCAAGCTCCTCCTCGGCGCTATCCGAGGCCACGGCCGGTGTGGGTGGCATTAAAAACAGCGCGCCCAGCATCACACCGCACAGTGCAAACGCCACAAGCTTTTTTAACATATTTTTTTTATACATCGATGAAATCTGCTCCATTCTGCCGCATCGTTGGCACAATCACTCTCACCCCTGTGCGGCATGTTGGGGGAAGCTTCTATATGTGCTGCGAGTGCCCACTGTAAAAACAGGATGGGCTGTGTAATGGGGTCATGGGCGGGAATATCCCCGCCCAGCCTCGATGTAAATCTCAAAAAGTCAATATTATTTTGATCACACCTTGAGAAAGCGTCCGATAAACATCATACTGCCTACCACACCTATACCCACACCCGCAGCAGCAAATGTGGCTATAATCATAGGTGCAACATCACTGAACTGCACAAGGTTTGTAAAGGCAAGCGATACCCAAGAAGAACCCGCCTCGCTCATCCAATGGGTTACACCGAAGTATCCACCCCACAGGAATAAAAACGCAAGACCTGCCGATATAAGTCCGAGCAAAATGCCCTCGACCAAAAACGGCATTCTAATAAATAAATCGGTGGCACCGACATATTTCATGATGTTAATTTCTTTGCGTCTGGAAAACACCGTAATTTTTATGGTGTTTGTCACTATGACCAGTGACACGAGGGATAATATACCGACTATAAATATTCCCGCAAATGATATACCGCTTTTTATATCGGTTATAGTGGCGGCAAGATCAGCAGATGCCGATACGCCGTCGGTACCCTCTATAGCCATTACCCGCTCGAGAGTTTCCTCTTGACGGGATAGGTCATCTATTTTCAGTCTAAAACTGTTAGGGTATGGGTTGTCCGACTGAAACTCCTCGAAAAGATAGGCATTGTCCTGTAACATATCCTGTTGTTGCGTCAACGCCTGTTCTTTTGAGACAAATATAACTTCATGGATATTTTCAAGGGCCCAGAGCTGTTGTTCTATCTCCAATATGCCCTCGGTATCTATGTCATCCGCCACAAACACCATGGCCTCACTTTGATCCTCCACATGCCCTATCACCGAGTTGACATTCTCGGTCAGTAGCCATGCCCCACCTATTAGTAGCAAACATGCCGTGAGAACACCTATGGAGGCCAGTGCCATCAGACGATTGGCCAGCATCCCCCTCACGCCCTCGGCGACAAGGTATCTAAAACTGCTGGTTCTCATATAAATCGCCTCCTCTCGGTGGAGGTATCAGATACGATATGTCCCTGATCAATGGTGATAACCCGCTTTTTAAATTCGTCCACAAGCCCTCTCTCATGTGTAACCATAAGCACGGTTGTCCCACACTTATTTATCTCGGAGAGCAAGTCAACAATCTCACATGAACGCTCGGGGTCAACATTACCTGTGGGTTCGTCGGCTATAATAAGCGAGGGGTTGTTGACCAGCGCTCTTGCCAATGCCACACGCTGTTGCTCACCGCCCGACAACTCCTGAGGCATACGTCTTGCCTTGCCCGAAAGATCAACAAGGTCTAAAATGTAGGGCACACGTCGCCGTATAAATTTAGCCGAAACGTTGGTCACACGCAGGGCAAAGGCCACGTTGTCATATACGCTCATATTGGGTATAAGCCTAAAGTCCTGAAACACCACCCCAATACCACGCCTAAAAATGGGGATTTGGCGACGACGCATCGTGACAAGGTTGTAGCCATTGACCTCCACCTCGCCCGAGCTTGGTATTTCCTCACGCAGTATCATCTTGATTAGCGTGGATTTACCCGCACCCGAGTGACCCACCACAAACACAAATTCACCTTTTTCGACCTGTAAATTCACGTCATAGAGGGCGTGTGTGCCATTTTGATATGTCTTTGAAAGATTTGTAATTTCAATCATTATTTCACCGCCTTGCAGCCATAGTTTCTTGCCGATGAATGCCCACATATTGCGGGGAGTTCCCACAAAATTTGACATCCGTTGTGTCTGCAGGGAGATAGCCCGACAAACCAAATTTCATCGCTTTGGCTGTCCTTAATATTTGACAGGATTTGCAGTGAGGTACTTTTTGACCATGAGTGCCACCTTGAATATGATGGCGTGATCAAATTCACGCAGGTCAAGCCCTGTGAGTTTCTTTATTTTCTCGAGTCTGTACACCAATGTATTGCGATGTACAAACAACTTACGTGAGGTCTCGGAAACATTGAGGTTGTTCTCAAAGAACTTTTGAATCGTAAAGAGCGTCTCTTGATCAAGACTCTCTATAGAACCCTTCTTGAATACCTCACGTAGGAACATCTCACACAGGGTTGTGGGAAGCTGGTAAATTATGCGAGCAATACCTAAATTGTCGTAGTTGACAATGGGTTTCTCGGTGTCAAACACCTTGCCCACTTCAAGTGCCACCTGAGCCTCCTTAAAGGAGCGTGCTAAATCCTTTATGCCTGTGACCACCGTACCGATGCCCACAACCACCTTTGTGTAGAACTCGCTGCCCAGTGTGTCCACTATGGAGCGTGCCAGCTTCTCCAAATCCTTTATCTCTATGCCGGATTTTATCTCTTTGACAAGTACTATGTCGCTCTCGCTGATGTTGAACACAAAGTCACGCTGTTTGTCGGGGAAAAGGTTTTGAATGACCTCAAAGGCCGAAATATCGTTTGACGATACGATTCTAACCAATATCGCCACACGGTTTACATCGGTGCCAAAATGGAGCTCTCTGGCTTTTACGTAAATATCCCCCGGCAAAATGTTGTCCAGTATAACATTTTTGATAAAGTTGTTTCGGTCATACTTTTCATCGTAGTACTGCTTGATATTCGAAAGAGATACCGCAAGCAGATTGCAATATTTCTCGGCTGCCTCGTCGGCTCCCGCCACGAAAACAGCGTACTCCGACACCATCTTGGAGCCGAAAGGTTTGTAGGTGTTGGCATCCCGCACAAATACATCACTATGCTCACCCAAATCGATCGCCAGATAGTCGTTGACCTCCCCAATTCTTGAAAGATCACTACATGCGATTATCGTGCCTGTTTCATCCACCACACCAATCACTCGGTCCACGCAATCTCTCATTTGATGTACCAGACCTTGAAACAATCTGTTCGACATAAATTGCACCCCTCTTTAAGCTTTGTTTTGCTTTCGGTTAACTGCTTCTTAACTTGTGTTAAAAATCTACCTAAAGCTATTGTACATAATATTTTGTGCAATTGCAACATATATTTAGAAAAAAAATAGGGGAATGCAATCAATTATTGGTCAATTATGCGGGAATTAGGTTAAGTTTCTGTTATAACTGCTATGCATTACCACAATATATGGTGTAAATATGCCTAAATGCAAACTTCCTAATATTTCATATTGTTTTTTATTCTCACTTAGCAAAAATTACAACTTAGCAAACTTTTGCAGCAAATTTCTCCCTTTTTCACTCCCTTCTATGATGCTTGCATTGTCACCAATCATATCAAATGTATATGTCCAATTTGTGAACTTTGCCATATTTCGCCTGCGTCACCGCATATTACCTATCACCTAAAATAATCACTCTTTGCCTGTAATCTTCACCACACACACCCACACTCGGTAGCATCAAACGATATAAATCACCCGCCATAACCTCGGCTCTCGCAAACAGCCGTGCATCACCACCAAGCTCCCCAAGTCGTGCCAACGAGTGTGACATCGGAAGTCGTCCACACTCGCCAATATTCCCCATAAGCTCCCTGCCAGCCGACGTAAACCCAAGCACATGTATATAGGGGGGGCTTTTTTTGCATAAATTTTCCGAAGTGCCCAAATATGCCGCCATGCCTATGCGCCGCAGTCTCGCCAAGGGATAACGCTTTGTCTTTACAAGGCTCAAAAACTCCTCATATGAGCATGCCTCCCCCGCCGCCCGCAACAAACGATGCTGGAGCCCCTCGGATATGTCGGGCAACATAGCAAACTGCTGTACATCCATGCTGCGCAGTTTGGATAGTATCGCTCTATCTACCCACGCCAAATCAGCCGGTGCCCGCCCCTCACTTAGGGCACTTTGCAAAATTTCTGCCGAGCTGTGTGGCATCCAATCGACAGCCTCGTCGAGCTTGTTCTCCCTCATCCTGCGGCGAATTAGACTAGCCGAGGCGTAACCCTGTTGCGCCTGTCCGCTGTCGTGCTCCACCCCCACACGGGGCAATGTGATAGGGCGTATATCGCTGTTTATAGCCCTCAGTGCCCTTATATATTCTATGCCAAGGGTATTGTTGGGAGCGGATATTAGTGCGGCCGTGGCGGGGTCGGTGATACTGCTCACCGCCATTTGACGTGCCACCGCATATGTGCACCCCTCGGCCAAAATCTCGGCGGTAAGCTTTTGTACATCTGGGCTTTCCAGCATCTGCGAAAGGGCAACGAGCTTTTCTGTGTCGCCACACTCACTGCCGAATGACAATTCATCGACACAGCCCATAGCATCAAGAAGTGCCACACCACCGTCGGCAAATCTAAAGGCCGGCGCACAAGCACAGGGCAGGGGCAGTTCTATGACCAGATCACACCCACCTTTGAGTGCCATGAGGGTGCGCTGATGTTTATCACATATGGCAGGGGTACCTCTTTGTAGGAAATTACCGCTCATGACGGCTACTATATGGGTAGTACCCTGTTCTCTCAGAGTTTTTATCTGGTGGGCATGCCCCTTGTGAAAGGGATTATATTCGGCTATTATTCCTGTGATCTTCATCTTTTGCCCCCTATTTTCGCTAAATTATCGTTTTTGTGCCATCATGATACCACACAAAATGAAATTTGTATAACTTTTTTTGTAAAATATTCGTGTTTTTCCTTGAAATACAGCGCTGTGTATACTAAAATAGGTAGGTATGCAAAATCATACCACAATCACATTCTTGAGAGGAAGAAAAATATGAAGGTATTAGTTATCAACGCAGGTAGTTCCTCGCTTAAGTATCAGCTCATTGACATGAGCGATGAGAGCGTAATTGCAAAGGGTTTGTGCGAGCGTATCGGCATCGGCGGACAGATAAGCCACAAGACCAGTGACGGTCGCGAAGTTGCTTATGACATCACATTTCCCACCCACAAAGAGGCTTTTCAGGAGCTGACCAAGGTGCTGACAAGCGGCGAGGGTAAAGTTATCAATGACCTGAGCGAAGTAACCGCAATTGGCCATCGTGCCGTACACGGCGGCGAGAAGTTCTCCAAGGCCGCTCTCATTGACGATAACGTTATGGACGCCATGGAGGAGCTTGTAGATGTAGCCCCTCTGCACACCCCTCCCATCCTTGTTGGCATGAAGGCTTGTCGTGAGGTGTTTGGCGCCGAGGTTCCTATGGTGGCGGTATTTGACACCTCTTTCCACCAGACCATGCCCCCCAAGGCCTATATCTATCCCATCCCCTACGAATACTACGAGACCCACCGCATCCGTCGCTACGGTTTCCACGGTAGCAGTCACCGCTTTGTAAGCAGTCGTTACTGCGATATGGTGGGCAGTACAGACAAGAAGATCATCGTTTGCCATTTGGGCAATGGTTCCTCCATCACAGCTGTGGATGGTGGTGAGTCGGTTGACACCACCATGGGTATGACCCCCCTTGAAGGGCTTATCATGGGCACCCGTTCGGGTACTATCGACCCCTCTTTGATCACCATTTTGGCCGAGAAAGAGAATGTAACTCCCGCACAGATGGTTGACATCCTCAACAAGAAGTCGGGCTATCAGGGCATATCGGGCGTGACCAGTGACCAACGTGACCTCGCCGAGGCCGCAAAGGGTGGCAATGAGCGTGCACAGCTTGCCCTTGATATTCAGCGTTACCAGATTAAGAAGTACATCGGCGGTTACGCAGCTGCTATGGGCGGTGTTGATGCGATTATCTTCTGCGGTGGCATTGGTGAGAACGACATCTCGGTGCGTGAGGCTGTCTGCTCGGATATGGAGTGGATGGGCATTAAGTTTGACAAAAAGGCCAACGACGTGCGTGGCAAGGAAGTCAAAATTACCACAGCCGACTCCAAGGTAGAGGTATGGGTCATCCCCACCAACGAAGAGCTTATGATCGCCCGCGACACAAAGGCTGTTGTTGGCAAGTAAGCCCCCCGCGCATAACCACATAGGTTAGCTAAATGCCCCCACCCGCAGTGATGCGGGTGGGGGCATTTTTGGTGGCGGTCACGAAAAGCCGTGACCCCACATGTATAATGTTATGTTGTGCGTGCGGTGCCGGAGGAGCAGAGCCCCTCCCCTACAGGTGCACCTGTACGCCACCTGCGGTGGCGTACACGCTTATGCCGTCCTGTGTCTGCTTTACTGTGATATGTATGCTACCGCCGTCGGCCAAGTTTATAAGCTGTGCAATTTGTGTAGCGGTGAGGGTAACACCCTGTAGGCTGTTCTGTATTGTAACCGTGCTGTGCACCGAAAGGGAGGCGGGGCTAACTTTTACTATTATGCCGGTAGGGCTTGTGCCGGTTACTGTAATGGTGCTACTCTGACGGAGCATTGCGGTGGTGGCGGTTTCGTCCACTATTTGGGTGTAGGGCACACCTGTGCCTATATACCATGCGCCGGTGCCGGTACCGGTGCTGCCGCTACTACCACCTGTGGGGGTGGAGCCACCACCGCCGCCGGAGACTCCATTTTCGCCGACGGTGTCGTCGGGGCCCTCAGGGGGGCCGCCGGAGCCCTCAGGGGGGGCGCCGCCGCCGGAGCCGGGGTCTATGTTTTTAAGCTCGTCTCGCACGGCTTGCAACGTAGCCTTGTCTACATCTGACCATCCATTGTCGGTCATTGTTGGGGTGGAGCCGCCAGTTCGGCCTGCAGATTTTAGGGCGGCAATCAACTGATCAACCATATCCTTATTATAATTCACATTAAAAATTATTTCACTTATTGGGGCGGGGTTATCTACGAAGGCTTCAATATCAACTGCACCAAACATGGTATTGCTTATGTTTGTTGGCGTGCCATCAAAAGTGATGGAGGTTAAGTTTGTGCACCCCAAAAACACATCCGCCTCAATCGAGGTTACGCCGGATTTTATGACGACATGGGTGACGGTAGCTCTGGCAAAATTCTTAAAAAAAGCGTCCGCGTCGGCTACGGTTACTTTGCCCTCATGAACACCATCTATGGTCAATGTTGCTTTTCCAAAAGGGTCCGATTTATAGCTATATCCAGTGGCCGCAAACGCCACCCCCTGTAGCATTGTAAGGCTAAGAGTAAGTGCGAGCATTAAAGCAAAAAATCTTTTTAGTTTCATTTTCATCTTTCCTTTTTGCATATATTTTCTTTATTTTAGCATATTTAGCGGCGGGGGTCAATGACTAAGTGCAAATGCGCAGGATGGGTAGGCGGTGGGGATAGGCGGTGGGTGGGGCGGAGCCCGGCACCCCCAGTAGGGGGTGCGCCCCGCCACCGCAGGTGGGGGGGCGGGCGGGTGTCGAGCGTGCGAGACAAAGCCGCCACGGGCGGAGCCTTACCCACGCCGTAGAAGTAGGTGGGGATAGTAAAGCGGGTGTAAAAGCTACGCCCACCCGCGGTTTTTGCGGGTGGGCGGGTGAAGTTTTTGGTCAAACTTTTTTCAAAAAGTTTGCGGGGTTTGGGGCAGAGCCCCAAGGTCTTAAACCCCATCACTTTTTAGACTGTATATACTCATCCATGGACTGTGCGGCGATTTTGCCGGCACCCATGGCCAGTATTACGGTGGCAGCACCTGTGACAGCATCGCCGCCGGCATATACACCCTCTCGACTTGTGGCCATGTTCTCGTCGGCCACAATACAGCCCCACTTGTTGGTCTCGAGTCCCTCGGTCGTACTGCGAATGAGGGGGTTTGGCGAGGTTCCTATGGCTATAATCACAGTGTCAACATCAAGGATGAAATTCGAACCCTCCTTGGTCACAGGGCGACGGCGGCCCGAATCGTCCGGCTCACCCAGCTCCATCTCAACACATTCAAGCCCCACGGCCTGACCGTTGTCATCACCGAGCACCGCAATAGGATTGCACAGCACTCTAAAGTCGATGCCCTCCTCTTTGGCGTGATGCACCTCCTCCAAGCGGGCGGGCATTTCGGCCTCGGAACGGCGGTAAACGATGTAGACATTCTCTGCACCCAAGCGCATGGCACAGCGTGCGGCATCCATAGCCACATTGCCACCGCCGACTACCGCCACACTTTTACTCTGGCGTATGGGGGTGTCGTAGCTGTTGTGGTAGGCCTTCATGAGATTGGTGCGGGTTAGGTATTCGTTGGCTGAGAATACGCCGTTTAGGCTCTCGCCGGGAATATTCATAAAGGTTGGAAGCCCCGCGCCCGAGCCGATAAATACCGCCTCGTACCCCTCCTCGAACAGTTCATCTATTGCAAGCACACGGCCGATAACCATATCGGTTTTTATGTCAACGCCAAGTTTACGTAGGCTATCCACCTCTTTGGCAACTATGTCCTTGGGCAGTCTAAACTCGGGTATGCCGTACACAAGCACACCGCCGGCCACGTGAAATGCCTCAAATACTGTGACCTCGTAACCGAGCTTTGCAAGGTCACCCGCACAGGTAAGCCCCGCAGGCCCCGCACCGATAACCGCCACACGATGGCCGTTGGACTTGGGTTTTTGCACCTCGTTTGTGCCGTTTTGTATGTACCAATCGGCCACAAAACGTTCAAGGCGACCAATGCCCACGGGCTCGGCCTTTATACCTCTGACGCACTTCTCTTCGCACTGGGTTTCTTGGGGGCAGACGCGCCCACAAACAGCCGGCAGGGAGTTTGTATCGGTCAATGTGGTGTAGGCCTCGGCGAAGTTGCCATCTTTAACCTGCATAATAAATTCGGGGATTTTTACGTTCACGGGACAACCTGCCACACATGGACGGGTCTTGCAGTTAAGACAGCGGTCAGCCTCGGCCATGGCCATCTCAGGGGTGTAGCCAGTGGCCACCTCCTCAAAGTTACGTGCACGGATTTTTGCCTCCTGCTCGGGCATAGGTGTTTTATTGGGTGACATATCAGCCATTGGAAACTTCCTCCTTTGTCAGTCGGCAATAGTGGGTGCTGTCCTTACCCTCACGCTCTTTATACACGGTATTACGGCGCATAAGCTCGTCAAAATCCACCTCATGACCATCAAAGTCGGGGCCGTCCACACAGGCAAACTTGACCTTCCCACCCACAGTTACACGACATCCGCCACACATACCTGTGCCATCAATCATGATGGGGTTTAGGCTTACAAGTGTCTTTATGCCAAACTCCTTGGTGACGGCGCTGACAAACTTCATCATGATAACGGGGCCTATTGTAATTACAAGGTCATATTTATTGCCGGCCTCTATAAGACTACGCAATTTGTCGGTGACAAAGCCCTTTTCACCATAGCTGCCGTCATCGGTGGTTATATAAAGGTTCTCACTGGCAGCTTTCATTTCGTCCTCTAAAATCACGATGTCTTTGGAACGAAAACCCGCCACGATATCGACCTTAACCCCCATGTTGTGCAGGGTTTTGGCCTGTGGATAAGCGATAGCACAGCCCACGCCACCACCTACAACACACACCCGCTTAACTTCACCGAAGTGTGTGGGGGTACCCAGAGGACCTACGAAATCGAGGATATTATCCCCCTCATTCATGTCGCCCAAAATTTTGGTGGAACGGCCAACTTTTTGGAATATGATGGTGACCGTGCCGGCCTGTCGGTCATAATCGGCGATGGTCAGGGGCACACGCTCCCCCATCTCGTCCACCCTAAATATGATAAACTGTCCCGCCTGCGCCTTTTTTGCGATAAGTGGCGCATGGACTTCCATCAGGGTGACCGCATCATTTAGCACTCTCTTTTTTGCAATTTTGAACATAATAATGACATTTCCTTTCTCCAAAGCCTATTTTGCAAATACATAGGCCATAAGTATCAATTCACATCACTAATTATATTCAACCGCGGGGTAAATTGCAAGTTTTTTCATTGGAACTTTCACGAGTTCATTATGAATGTATAAAAAATTTGCCGTCACAGCAAAAACTTTGCCCCCGCCTTGTCGGCGAGGGCAAGTTATATACACCGTTTTGTGGAGTGGCACGAAGGTGTCCCCACCCTGCTTTTACGCACTATGCAGAGTAATCTCCCCCTGCTCATCGGCCGATATTGCCAGCAGTGCCGGCGGGTTGTCGAGGTTTTCAACCAGTAGTATGGCTACTTTATCCTCGACCTCTTTGCGTATGATTTTGCGCAGGTCTCGTGCGCCACTCTTATCCCCAAATGCTTTTGCGGCGATGGCCTGCTCGGCCTTTTGATCATAACTGAACTTTATGCCCTTTTCCTCAAGGGGTTCTTTCATCTCGCTCATCATCAGGGCAGCAATCTTTGCGTAGTCCTGCTCGTCGAGGGGACGGAACACCACCACTTCATCCACACGTCCCAAAAACTCGGGGCGCAAAAAGTCCCGCAGTGCTTTGTGCGCCTTTTCCTTTTCAAGATCGGTCAGGCTCTTATTAAAGCCAAACCCTCCACCCTTTATACCACTTCCTGCGTTGGAGGTCATGATTATAATGGTGTTCTCAAAGCTGACATTTCGGCCTTGGGCATCGGTGATCTTGCCCTCGTCGAGTATCTGAAGAAGTATGTTCATCACATCGGGGTGAGCCTTTTCAATCTCATCAAACAACACGACCGAATAAGGACGACGGCGCACCTTCTCGGTGAGCTGTCCCGCCTCGTCATAGCCGACATATCCCGGGGGTGAACCTATGATGCGGGACACCGAAAACTTCTCCATAAACTCCGACATATCCAGACGAATTAGCGGGTCTGCATCGTCAAACATGGCACGTGAAAGCACCTTGGCAAGCTCGGTTTTGCCCACACCTGTGGGGCCCACAAATATGAAGGAGGCAGGACGACGGCGTGCAGATATCTGCACACGACTGCGTCGCACAGCCGAGGCCACAAGCTCGACAGCCTCATCCTGTCCTATTATCTGCTTTTTAAGCTCTTGCGAAAGCTCGGCAACACGCCGAACCTCGTTTTCTTGTATGCGACTTGCGGGGATTTTTGTCCACAGTTCGATAACCTTGGCAAGGTCGGCCTCGGTCACCTGCCTACTCATGGCGACCGGCTCCAGCTCGGTGAGTTGTGCATCAAATCGTGCAAGATTGGACTTGAGCTCAGCTATCTCACGATATGCCTCCTCCTGTGCCCTTGCATCCCCAGTGCGGTTTTCCTCCTGCCCCAACAACTCCTCCTGCATCTTATCACGCTGTTTCTTTATCTTCTTGTACTCCCCCAGCTCCTTATTTGAAAGGGTGGCGCAGGAACAGGCCTCGTCGAGCAAATCTATGGCCTTATCGGGCAAAAAGCGGTCAAATATATATCTCTCGGACAACACCACTGCCCGCTGTGCAATGGCATCGCTTATTTTGACCTGATGAAAATCCTCATAATAATGCTTTATTCCTCGCAAAATCTTGATGCTATCCTCTATGGTGGGTTCCGACACCTTGACCGGTTGGAAACGTCTTTCGAGAGCTGCATCCTTTTCAATATGTTTGCGGTATTCGTTAAAGGTAGTGGCGCCTATGACCTGCACTTCACCACGGGACAATGAAGGTTTTAGTATGTTGGCGGCGTTCATCGAACCCTCGGCATCGCCACCCGCGCCCACAAGACTGTGCACCTCATCGATAAAAAGTATAACATTGCCGGCCTTTTTTACATCGGCAATAAGCCCCTTGACACGGCTCTCAAACTGGCCACGGAACTGGGTGCCGGCCACAAGTGCGGTGAGGTCAAGCATGTAGAGTTGTTTGTCTGATAGCTGTGCCGGTGCCTCGCCTGCGGCTATGCGCATGGCTATGCCTTCTGCTATAGCGGTCTTACCCACACCCGGTTCACCTATAAGGCAGGGGTTGTTTTTTTGGCGACGGCAAAGAATTTGCTCGACACGGGACATCTCCTCCTCACGACCTATGAGTGCGTCAAGCTTTCCGGCCGCCGCACGGGCGGTCAGATTGTCACAGTAGCTGTCGAGATGCTTATATTTAGGTGGTTCTTTTTCTTTTTTAGTATTTCCGTTTTTTGGGCGGCGTTGCTCTGTGGAGTTTGGGGGAACTTCGGGTGATGCAGAATCCTTCTCGGTGGGCACAAGACCCTGCTCCTCCTTATTGTCACCGCCACCAAATAAGTTTTGGAACAAAGGCATGGGCATAGCTCCGCCCGGCTCGAACAAACCATCGCCCTCGTTTTGCATTATTTCCATCATCTGGTCACTGACCGTGTCGATATCATCATCGGTTATGCCCATTTTGGTCATAAGGTCATCTATGGGCTTTATCCCAAGCTCCTTAGCGCATTTAAAACAGAGTCCGTCCTGTGTGGTTTTTTCGCCATCCATACGGGTCATAAAAACCACAGCCATTCGCTTGTTGCATCGACTACACATAATATTCATGTAGGCTTGTTACCTCGTCTCTAAAAAGTGTTGATAGCTTTTTGCTGTCTATTGAACATAATATCACAATACTTCGCACCTTATAGTATAATATTGTCCTTTTGCCCATTTGTTAACAAATATAAAATTTTTAGCAAAACCGAGTAGTGGGCAGAGATAAAACGGGGTATCTCCCACCGATACAATACATGATATGTTCCCATTAGGCCTCTTTTGCCGATTTGTTCTTTTGTCCTCGGTCAAACTGCATATATCCCCGCATATACATCACAAGCGAGAACAACATCAGCATGAATATTACACCGAGCATGGGGATAAGCGCACGGTACTGTATATCTCCTCTCATGACTACAAGTATCATCACAAGATAAAATACCACAGTGGCAAGTTTGCCGAACCATTTGGAACTGCCCACAAATTCAAACTGTTTATACAGTCGCCAGCCCCCCACCATTATAAGCATCTCTTTTAGCACAAGTGGCACAAAAATCGGCCATAAATTTGGATATCGTATCCACAAGCAGCCGATAACTGCCAGTTGTGTGAGCTTATCGGCCACAGGATCTACGGCCATACCCCATCTGGTGATGGAATTTGTCAGGCGTGCAATTGTACCATCCAGCACATCGGTGATACCCGACAGCAGTAAAATCACACCCGCTACAATAAACTCCCCCTGTGTGTGGGCGGTGAGGTATCTCCACACAAATATTGGCACCATCAAAAGTCTTGCAATTGTCAGTATATTGGGAATGTTAATCGGAACTTTGAGTAATTCTTTCATATGGCACCCCCCTTTTTTATCAATCTATCGTAAACATCTGTCAACTTATCTACATAAACGGAAAAGGTATGCGACTAAACAACATGGTTTGGTCTATGGTGGCGGTCGTAATGAAACCATCGTTGCCGGTGGCGGCCAAAAACAGCCCCAATGCTATTGTAAGGAGCAATAAAACTATATAAGCCTGCACAATTCCAACCATCCCCCCCATAAAGCGGTTTATACTGCCGATAACGGGTATTTTATTGAATATACCGCTAAGCCCCGCAATCACACGGAAAATACCCATCAACAAAATAAAACTAACAAGCATAATACCCATGCGCAGTACAAGCATAACTACAGGGCGCAATGTGACCTCCACAAGTCCCTCGGCCACACTCTGCCCTGTGCTTAGCAGTACAGCTAAGGAATCTTGAAGATTGTCGGTGCTCACCTGCACTGCGTCGGTTTGTGGTATACCCATAAGCCTTTGCAGAGCCTGTGAGATATCGGCTATTCCCGAAATAGGTTCTGCCATCTGCGAGAGTCCCACAAGCATGGCGGTAAGTTCATCCATCTGTGACCCTCCGTTTAGGTTGTCCAAACGCTCCTGTACATATCCCACCAAATGCTCCTGTGCCAAATTTTCGTACACCCATTGGGAGGTCGGTTCGGCGATTGTGCTTGCGATCCAGAACGAAAACAAACTCCCCACCAATACAATTACAGTAGTAATAAATCCCCTACTCCATCCCCAACCCACACAAGCAAACACTACAATTAACACAGCAATATCTAAAATAATCCAGTTCATTCGATTTCTCCTTAGTATTTCCCATTATAAGTACATTCTAAGCGTCCTATCTAATTAATATCATGTCGATCAAGACGCCCTGTTTGCACCGTATACAACGAGTCCGCAGTCGGCAACAGCGCCTCAACCCCCTGCAAATCAAAGTTGTAATTATCCTTTGTTTCTCTATTATAATAATTTACACCGCTGTCTGTAAAGATGCAAATGCCATTTTTGGCATTTTTCATATCCCGCACACCGCTGTCAATAGGGATTTCCTCCATAACACCGAGCTGTGCATCGAGGGATATTAGCGTAAGATGCCGACCATCCCCCACCTCATCAAGCAGTACATATACCCATCCATCATCCCCGGATACATTGACAAAACGGTTTAATATGCGGTTGCCAAAGCTGTATGTGTGTAGTACTTCCCCCGACAGATTGTAAACATAGACCGATTTATCGGTGATGATTTGAAGTTTATCCTCCTGTGAGCCTACATAGGCCGCCGACATCACAAGCTGGTCGTTTAAGAATAATTCACCTATCGGTTGCTCGCTTTCAAAGTCAAGCAGTGTGACCACCGAGCTTAGCACACCACCATCAGCTGTGACACTAAGTGCCGCCATGCCCTCTCCCCTACTGTTAAGCACAACCTGCCCCACAAGCTGCGAGGTCTCCCACAAAAACATCTCCTCCTGGTGTTCATCAAACACCACAACATGACGCTGAAAATGTTCCCCGCCCGATACAATGGCCACCCTGCCGCTTCGCGAAATATCCGCCCATACGATAGAATGTGTGGTGGTGTAACTCCATATCTCATCTGTACGGCTGTACAGTTTCAAATGCTCCCCCTCACGGTCAAACATGAGCACACGGTCACCATTTGTGCGGCAAATCGGATTTTTATACCCATGTACCACCCTCAAAGTCTCTTTGGCAGTCGAGTTGAAAAGTGATAGCGAAACATCGCTTAGTATAGCCACATCCTTGCCCATAGGTTCCATTTGCAGTGTGCTCTCGTCGGGCAAATCGACAGGATAACCCGAACCGGGTGAGTAAGAGGCTACGATATCGGAAAATCTCATGCCCAAACTCAGGCGGGAGATGTCCTCCCACAAAAATACCACAAGCCACACCGACACCCCTAAGAGTAGCAGCAGACCAAAGCGACCCGCAACTATGCGAGCTCTTTTTTTCTTTCTTGCTATGGCAAGTTCATCCTGCCCGCTCTCACGGCGACGCCTCATGCTTTTCCTCCTCTTATGGTTTTATATCCTGTTCCATCCTCTGACAGTCGTAATAGACCATATCGAGATATAGGCCATCGGGCGGTAGGGTAAGGCCGCTCTCACTGCGGTTTTGACTTTGTATAATCGTCGGTATATCCTCGGGACTGCGGCGCACCTGCCCCACTTCGAGCAGTGTCCCCGCCATTATGCGCACCATGTTATACAAAAAACCGTCCCCTGTCACCGAGAAGTTAACCACATCACCACGGCGGGTCACATGTGCCTCAAATATGGTGCGGTGCTTGTCCTGCACCGAGCCACCCGAGGCACAAAAGGCCGAAAAATCATGGCGCCCTATAAAGTGTTGTGCGGCGATATCCATGGCTTTTTCGTCCAATATATATCTTCCGTCGCAGTGGTAGGCTCTACCCCTCAAAAACGGATCACGCAGTGGGGCATTGTGAAACATGTATATGTACCGCTTGCCCACACAGTTGTAGCGGGCGTGAAAATCCTCGGCCACTTCTGTGCAGTCCATCACCGTGATATCTCCCGGCAAAACGGCATTTAACCCCTTTTGTAGGCCGTGACAGGGTGCGGTGATGTCCTCCCCCACCCTCATAGATAGACAGTAGTGGTTTGCATGAACCCCCGCATCGGTGCGTGAACACCCCTTGACGTCGGGGCGCTGTCCAAGAAGTTTTTCCACTCCGTCTTGAAAGACCTCACAAACCGTGAGGGCATTTTTTTGCACCTGAAATCCGTGGTAAGCCACCCCGCAAAACCGCAAGGTGAATAGCAGGTTTCGCATGGGCGACCCCCTCTCTTTTTTATTTATGCTCCAGTCGTCCACATATCATGCGCCCGCATTTATAGACATCGCCACACCCCAAAGTGATTACAAGATCGCCCGACTTTGCATGCTGTGCTACATAGTCGGCCATATCGGGGAACTCATCGTACCACACACTGCCCTCTATTTTGGCGGCGAGGTCACTTGTGTAGATGTTATAGGTGTTTTTCTCCCTCGAACCCATTATTTTGCTCATAACCACCCTATCGGCTATTGATAACACCTCGGCAAAATCGTCGAGTAGCATGGCGGTGCGGGAGTAGGTGAAGGGCTGGAATACCGCCCACACCTGTGAGAAGCCCATCTCCTTGGCGGCCGTGAGGGTAGCTTTTAGCTCGGCGGGGTGGTGGGCGTAATCATCCACCACCGTTATGCCGTCAAATTCACCCATAACTTCAAAGCGTCGCCCCGCTCCCCCAAATTTTTCGGCCTCGGTAGCGATTTGCTCAGGCGTTACCCCCGCCATATGAGCGGCAGCGGCGGCGGCTACGGCGTTGCAGACATTGTGCCGCCCGGGTATGCGAAGCTGCATACTACAAAGTAGCTCCCCCTTATGCATAAGCTCAAACGAACACCGCACCCCACGGTGCTGCACAATATTTGTGGCATAGTAGTCGTTATGCTCCCCAAGTCCAAAGCTCACCATTGGCGCATTTTGCAGACCCTCGATTGTATCTATGGTATTTTCATCGTCACCATTGTACAGAATACACCCCGTGGCAAGTGCGGAAAACTTTCTAAACGCCGCCTTTATCCCCTGCATCGAGCCAAAAAACTCAAGGTGGTCATTATCGACATTTAGTAGTAGTGCCGTATGGGGGGAAAGCTCTAAAAATGTGTTGGCGTACTCACAGGCCTCACAGGTCATTATCTCGCTTTCGCCACGGCGACCGTAGCCCCCGATGGCAGGGAGTTTACCCCCGATAACCGCTGTAGGGTCAACCCCTGCACCGAGAAGTATCTGAGTGAGCAGTGCCGTTGTGGTGGTTTTGCCGTGGGTACCGGCGATGCATATCGAGTGTGCATACTGCCCACTGATCACCCCGAGCAGTTTTGAGCGTTCCCAAAGCGGTATGCCCGAAGCTTTGGCCGCAATTAGTTCGGGGTTATCCTCCATAATGGCCGCCGAGTACACAATGAGGTCGGCGCCTTGTATATTTTCGGCTTTTTGACCCATGGCCACAGGGATGCCCATGGCTGTGACCATATCTACTATGTCACTCGGGTTGTTGTCCGAGCCTGTGATGTTGTAGCCTTGGGGGTGGAGTATCTGCACAAGGGGGAACATCCCCGAACCGCCTATGCCGATAAAGTGAATGTGTTTTATCCCCTGTGGGATTTTGTTGTCGCTATTTTTCATTTTGCCCTCCGAATATACCCATAAATATATGTGGTCTATTTTTCTATTATATTGCATTTTGCCGATAAAATAAACAGTGGTAACGAAATAAACTGAATAAACCACCCATAGGCGTCAAATAATATGGGTAATCAATCCAAATATTGTGACAAACGGAGGACTCCACATGGAAATTACCGATATCCGCATCCGCAGAACCTACCAAGATAGCCGCCTAAAAGCTCTTGTTTCGGTCACGGTCAGTGGTGATTTGGCTGTGCACGACATAAAGGTGATAGAAGGTCCCGAGCGCCTGTTTGTAGCCATGCCAAGCCGTAAAGATGAAAACGGTACATTTAGGGACATCGCCCACCCCATAACCCCTGAGGCCCGAGTGACCCTTGAGCGTGCCATCCTTGACAGTTACCAAAGGTATATGGCCAATCTCACGGTCGAGGAGGAACAAACCTCACAAAATACGCCGTCATAACGTTTCTTTATATGGTGGGAGTCTTGCCATTAGGTGAAACTCCCACCATTTTTGCGTCATATAACATTTTTTTATCCTCATTTTCATAGCTATATAAACAAATGACTAAAAGGCTGTGATGCTATTGAGTGAGCTTGAATTATTAGCGCGTATAATACGATGTGAGGCTGAGGGCGAGGGTGAAAACGGAATGAAAGCCGTGGCCTGTGTGGTGATGAACCGTGTGAATATTACATATGGTGAATATGGGCGCACCTGTATAGATATCCGCTCGGCTATCTACCAAAAAGGGCAATTTGACTGTGCAAATGAAACTGTAAAAGGCAAATCCAACCCCCGCAATATCTATAATCTATCGGCTTTGCAGGAGCACTATGACATTGCAAATTGGGCTATAGCCGGCAACCGTCTGACAAACCTCGGCTTTGCGCTGTGGTATTTTAATCCTTTTTCGCCTGATTGTAAACCAAATTTCCCAAAAAAATCGGGACAATTTGTACTGCGAATAGGTGATCATTGTTTTTACAATCCCACCGACTACTACTCCCAGACATAGAAGGAGGTTTTACCATTGGCTGTAAATGAAATGCGTCCTGTGAAAAATGAATTTGTACTCCCGCCGCCCGAGAGTTTTAATACCGAAACCATGCAGGGCTCTATGCAGCAGATTTTAGCTACTAATATCGGCACTATCGTCAACTGCGATTTTCTTATAGGTACAGGCAACATTGTGCGTAAGGAGGGTATACTTTACTCGGTGGGGCGATCATATTTTACCATTATGGACACCCCTGCGGGTGGGCGGTATACGGTTTGTGATATATTTTCGCTTAAGTTTATCACATTCATACACCCGAATCAAATTCAGGCATTTAGTAGTTATCGTCCTCCCGAATTTTTGGGCGAGACCCAAAACAGCACCGGTGGCACAAACGTTACGGCAGACAGTCAGTTTGGCGGTGGTCAAAACTTACCGCCACAAACCTCCGGTGGATTTAGGCGTATGCGGTGAAGATATATTACATATATAACGTAAAAAGGGTGTGGTGTAACGTCTAACCACACCCTAAATTTTTTGTGGTTTTTGTTGTTTTTGAACGTTGTGTTATTTTGCCGAAAATGGTAAAATATCTCCATGTGGGCAATTACGGATGTATAAACTTATGCCGATGTCGGCGGAATGGAGATTACCATGGCAGTGGGATTTGACAATGAAAAATATCTTGATATGCAGTCCAAACATATACTGGATCGCATATCACTTTTTAACAACAAGCTGTATTTGGAATTTGGTGGCAAACTATTTGACGACTTCCACGCCTCACGAGTACTCCCCGGATTTGCCCCCGACAGCAAGGTGCGTATGCTATCCCAGCTGGCCGATAAAGCCGAGATTATCATTATAATAAGCTCCTCCGATATAGAAAAAAACAAAGTGCGTGGGGATCTTGGTATCACCTACGGTGACGACCTTCTCCGCCTCATCGATGCTTTTCGAGGCATCGGACTGTATGTCGGCAGTGTTGTCATCACCATGTATGACGGTCAACCTGCCGTGGAGGCATTTAAAAAACGTTTAGAGGCCTTGGAGCTGAAAGTTTTCCGCCACTACCCCATTGTCGGCTACCCCTCCAACCCCTCCCTCATCGTCAGCGATGAGGGTTTTGGCAAGAATGAATATGTGACCACCACTCGCCCACTTGTTGTGGTGACCGCCCCCGGCCCCGGCAGTGGCAAGATGGCCACCTGTCTCTCGCAGCTTTACCACGAGCACAAAAGGGGCATAAAGGCGGGGTATGCGAAATTCGAGACATTTCCCATTTGGAATTTACCTGTGAGTCATCCCGTGAACTTGGCCTATGAAGCCGCCACCGCCGACCTCAACGATGTAAATATGATTGACCCCTACCACCTCGAAGCCTACGGTAAAACCACCACAAATTATAATCGTGATATAGAAATCTTCCCTGTACTCGACGCTGTATTTCATAAGATTATGGGGGATAGCCCCTATCTTTCCCCCACCGATATGGGGGTAAATATGGCCGGTAACTGCATCACAGACGATGAAGCCTGCCGCACCGCCTCATGCCAAGAAATTTTGCGTCGCTACTACAGTACGCTATGCGAGTATCGTCAAGGGCGTTGCGATACCCCACAGGTGGGCAAATTGGAGCTTTTGATGAGCAAGGCGGGTATATCATCCGAGGATAGGCCTGTGGTATCGGCAGCGCTGTCTAAGGCGGGCAATACCGGACTTCCCGCTGCCGCCATAACGCTACCCGATGGCCGTGTGGTCACCGGCAAGACCTCCTCTTTGCTGGGTAGTTCTTCGGCGGCACTGCTCAATGCTCTGAAGACCTTGGGGGATATACCCGACGACCTACCGCTGATTTCCCCCACTGTAATCCAGCCCATACAGCAGTTAAAAACGGGGTATCTGGGCAACCATAACCCAAGACTTCATACCGATGAAATTCTTATTGCACTTTCAATCAGTGCCCTCACCCACAAATCGGCACGAAAGGCCATGGACATGTTGCCGGGGCTCAAGGGGAGTGAGATGCACAGTTCTGTTATACTGGCACAAGTCGATGCCCACACCCTGCGAAAACTCGGAATAAACCTCACCTGCGAGCCACATTATCAAACTAAAAAGTTGTATCATGGGTGACGGATGTCTTATGGGACATATATTTCTTCACACGACCTAATGCACTACAAAAATTCCCAAACCATTTTTATTGCACCCCACATGCGGGCGTGGTATAATCTTTAACATAAAAAATCTTAATCAACTTATATCGCTTTTAGGAGGACTTATGACATCAAAAAACTCACTGCTTTTGCCCAAAAACTACACATCCAAGTTGGGGCTAAAGGAGACACAGTTTGCCATCAAGGCCGCCAAGGACAGTTTTGAGCGTGCACTCTCGGCTGAGCTTAACCTTTTGCGTGTGTCGGCTCCGCTGTTTGTATTGCCCCAGAGTGGGCTAAATGACGACCTCAACGGTGTGGAACGACCTGTTGCTTTCGATGTACTGGATCTCGACGGTCAGGAGGTACAGGTGGTGCAGTCGCTTGCCAAGTGGAAGCGTATGGCGCTTCGTGATTACAACTTTTCAAGCGGCGGCGGGCTTTACACCGATATGAATGCCATACGTCGTGATGAAATCATGGATAATCTACATTCCATATATGTGGATCAATGGGACTGGGAAAAGATTATAGACCCATCCGAGCGCACTATCGACACCCTAAAAAATACGGTAAATATCATTTATAAGGCACTTGCCACCACCCAGGAAAAATTGATTATGGCGTTCCCAAAACTTACCCATAACTGGGCCCCGGATATATTCTTTATCACCAGCCAAGAGCTCGAGGATATCTATCCAGATCTCACCCCTAAGCAGCGTGAAGATGCCATTTGCAAGGAAAAGGGCTCGGTATTTATCATGCAAATCGGCGGTAAGTTAAAGAGTGGCAATCCCCATGATGGCCGTGCCCCCGACTACGACGACTGGCAGCTCAACGGCGATATTTTGGTGTGGTATCCCATTCTTGAGCGTTCCATCGAGCTTTCGAGCATGGGTATTCGTGTCGATGCCAAGAGTTTGGAATATCAACTCGAGACTTCGGGTAATTCACAACGCAAGGAACTACCGTTTCACAAAGCGCTTTTGGCGGGCGAGCTCCCTTGCACCATGGGCGGCGGCATAGGTCAATCCCGTATTTGTATGGTTATGCTTGAAAAGGCTCATGTGGGTGAGGTTCAAGCCTCGCTCTGGCCGGATGAAATGCGAATGCGTTGTAAAGAGGCCGGAATATACTTATTGTAATGTGAAGATTATGAAAAACCAACTGCGACAATTTATGTCCCTTATACTGCTTTGTATGGTTTTGCTCACCTCCTGCTCAAGTGTGCAGGGCGAGGGCGAAACGTTTTACTATGACTTTGCACAAGATATAGTCAGCCTTGACCCACAGTTCACCACCGAGGAGCAGGCTCACACATTGCTTGTCAACTGCATGGAGGGATTAGTACGCCAAACGGCAACCGGTGCGATCGAGCCGGCCGTCGCATCAGAGATAACCACAAACGATGACGGCAGTGTATACACATTTATCCTGCGTGAGGGGGTTTTGTGGTCGGACGGCAGTGCCGTCACCTCTCATGACTTCGCTACAGCTCTGCGACGATTATTCAGCCCCGATTTGCCCTCTCCTTATGCCACCTCATTCTTGGCTATAGAGGGGGCAGCGGGGGTTTTATCGGGTGAGCTGCCGCAAGGTTCTTTAGGCATACAAACCCCCGACGACATGACACTTGTTATCCACCTTGAACAGCCCGACGCATTTTTCCTCTCGGCGCTCAGTCATCCTGCGGCTCTCCCCTGCAAGCA
The DNA here is from genome assembly GCA_964370005.1 of uncultured Oscillospiraceae bacterium. Taxonomy (GTDB): domain Bacteria; phylum Bacillota; class Clostridia; order Oscillospirales; family Ruminococcaceae; genus Heteroruminococcus. The sequence goes on along the minus strand of CAYJGR010000002.1, from coordinate 62,247 downwards.
GTCGTTTTTTGAGGAAACCCGAGGGCGTTACGGACTGGATGGTGACTCTCTATTGACAAATGGGGCTTTTACGTTGTCAAGTTGGAATGATGAGCGCATTGTTCTCATGCAAAACCCCACCTATCACGACGAAGTTTTACCCGAGGCGGTGGTGTTTTATCTCGGACAGGATGACCCTCAGGGTCGTCTGCTTGAGGGCGATACCGATGCAGGGGTGCTCTCCTCGGAGGTTATCCCGGAAGCCGGCGATAAAGGACTGAATTATCAGGCCTTTGACAACAGCGTGTGGGCAGTTGCTTTCAATCAAAATAACTCATTTTTTGCCGATGAAGGGATACGCCAAGCCCTCCAGATGACCCTCGACCGTGAACAGTTATGGCAACTGCTAGACGACGGGATCGCACCGTCGGTGGGTGTCATCCCCCCCACTACCCGACTACCCGACGGCACCCCCTATCACAACTTGGCCGACCACAGCCTCGCCCCTGTCTATAGCCCCGAGGCCGGACACGCTCTATATAAAAACCGCTTTACCGAGCTGATCGAGTCACCTGATCTCTCCAATCTCACCCTGATTATTTCAGAGGAAGAACCCGGACATATGGTTTGGGCATCGGCTATTCAGCGCATGTGGCAAGAAAATTTATCGCTTTTTGTAAATATCGAACCCCTACCCCGTGAACAGTACGACCTGCGCATACAAAACCGCGACTATAACATAGCCATAGTTGAGCTTATATCCAACGTAAATGACCCCAGTGGCATTTTAGGTCAGTTTGTGAGCACGAGTGGCGACAATCTGACCGCCTACTCAAACCCACAATATGACGAACTGGTGCAGGGTGTAGCGACAGCTCGCAGTGCCGATGATATGGTGTCATTGTCCATGCAAGCTGAAGATATACTGCTTGGGGATGCCACCATAATTCCAATATCGCTCAACACCACATACTTTGCTTCCAAATCCTCGGTGCGAGGTGTGGACTACTCCCCATACTCGGGGCGTGTAAGCTTTGTGGGGGCAACGAAATAGATTGTATTTATGTGAGGAGTGACCGCAGTGTCACTCCTCACAATTTTCTCCCGCAGGTTATATCTATTTAAAGCACACAATCCGCGACACATAAGTGCCACGGATTGTGTGCTAAGAAAAATGAAAAAGGGTTAAAGAAGATGTCAAAAATTAATTAGATGTGCCTGCTATCGCAGATGCACGAATAAATAATGCTATGCATTATTTATCGTACTCCATCAGTTCCAGCACCACTCCATCTTTGATGCCAAATCCGATTGTACGACCTGTGCCCTTCATGCACTCTACGAGAACCTCGTCACATGCGGCCAAGGCCTCGGACAAGCTGTCCACCTTGTAACAAACATGCATACTGTTCTGAATGGCCTCGGGCATAGACGAACCGGGCATATAGCGAAAATACTCAAACGAGTAGGGGTTGTCCTCCGGGGCACTTATATAAGCCTTTATTGCGTCCTTGTAACGCTCACCGGGTTGTTCCTTATCGGTGGGAACGCCAACATGAAGTAATTCCATCAAATGCCCTCCAAAACTGTCACTCTTGTTGTACTGTCATGATTATACACTACAAACCAAACTTTTACAATTAGCTTTTACCATTTTCTCTATTATATACACATTATGAGGCGATTTGTTTTTATTTTTCTAAAATATGACTATTTTTTGTAACTATTTAGGCTAATCTACATCAAATATCCTCCTGCATTTCACCTTCCGGCCGTCTGCCAGTACTTTCTATCCAGGCTGCGGTACTGTATTGCCTCGGCTAAATGCTCGCTGTCAATTGAGTCACTACCCTCCAAATCCGCTATGGTGCGGGAGAGTTTGAGTATGCGCTCATAACTTCTGCCCGATAACCCCATGCGATCAAACGCCGCCCTCAAAAGCCCCCCTGCGGCATCGCTAAGTATACAGTGCCGTCGCAATAAATCGGGGGTGAGATGTGCATTACAGGTTATCCCACTGCCTTTGTAACGCTCAAGTTGTAACCGCCTTGTGCGTTTTACTCGATCACGTATGGCGTCCGAGGATTCCGAGGGGGTGTTCGAGGACATCTCCTCATACTGCACCGGTAACACCTCCACCTGTATATCCATGCGGTCAAGCAGTGGCCCCGATATCCGCCCAAGGTAACTATCCACCCTGTTTTTGTTGCAACTACACTGGCGTGTCGGATGGCCGTAATACCCACAGGGGCAGGGATTCATCGCCGCCACCAACATAACCTCACACGGATAACTCACTCTGCCACTGGCTCGAGATATGGTCAGCTCACCGTCCTCCAAGGGCTGGCGCAACACTTCGAGAGCTCGCTTTTCAAACTCGGGTAATTCATCGAGAAACAGCACCCCACTATGTGCAAGTGACACCTCGCCCGGCATGGGATTGCTTCCCCCACCTGTGAGCCCTGCCGGCGACACAGTATGATGCGGCGAACGAAACGGCCTTGTTTGCATGAGGGTTGCCCTCTCCGGCAAGGTACCGGCCACCGAATGGATACGGGTGAGAGTCACAGCCTCATCAAAGCTAAGTGGAGGCAATATGGAGGGCAAACGCTTGGCCAGCATACTTTTACCTGTGCCGGGTGGCCCCACCATCAGCAGGTTATGCCCGCCTGCCGCCGCCACCTCCAGAGCACGTCTGGCCTGCTCCTGCCCTCTGACCTGACTAAAGTCGGGTAGGTTTGCCATGGGCTGGGAGCTCGCATCAAAATCGATGGTGGGCATGGGAGTTATACTTTTTTGGCCGGTAATATGCTGTAAAACATCTTGGGCGTGATTCACGGGGTAGACCGAGATACCTTCGATGGCACTGCCCTCACCGGCGTTGTCGGCCGGTAGGAATACCGCGGTAAAGCCGGCCTGCTTGGCCGCCATGACCATAGATAAGGCCCCCGAAATCGGCCTCACCTCTCCGGCCAGTGACAATTCCCCCACCACTGCCACTGAGGACAAATCGCAGGTTTTACGCCCCGCCAATTTGAGCAGGGTCAAAAAAATGGGCAAATCATAGACCGATCCCGATTTTTTTAGGTTGGCAGGGGCAAGATTTACCACCAATCTGCCGTTAGGGAAAGGCAGGCTCATATTGGTGAAAACCGCCCGCACCCTGTCACGGGATTCCTTTATAGTGGCATCGGGCAGACCCACTATTTCAAAGTTAGGCATACCTTTGGTGAGGTTGCCCTCAACCTCTACCACAAATCCATCTATGCCTCGAGTTCCCAGCGAATGAAGGGAACAATACACACAAATCCCCCCTTTTTTACATATACTATCTTCATTATACACATTATCACAAAAAAAGCTATAAAAACAGCATATCCATACTAAATATTCCTTTTCATTTCCATTATTTTCGTTGACATTGCCCTGTGGGCGCTGTATTATTGATGTAGAACAGCGGGATGGTCTATTTTATCCCCTGTATTTTCGTGTGGAGGGAGAAAAGGAGTATGACAGAGAGAGAATTATATGAACTTTGGTGCGAAAACGCCACCGACCCTGAACTTCAAAAGGAACTGCAAGCCATTTCGGGACAAGATGAGGAAATTTCCGATAGGTTTTATACATCGCTTGCCTTCGGTACTGCCGGACTTAGAGGAATTTTGGGTGCGGGTACAAACCGCATGAACATCTACACCGTCGGTCAAGCCACCCAAGGAATGGCCAACTATGTGAATGCCCACTTTGAAAATCCCTGTGTGGCCGTGGCCTACGACAGCCGTATAAATTCCGAGCTGTTTGCCCACCACACCGCCTGCATATTTGCGGCCAACGGTATAAATGTTCATCTATATAAAGAGCTTATGCCCACACCTGCGCTGTCCTATGCCGTGCGGGAAATGGGTTGTGCGGCGGGGGTCAACATCACAGCCAGCCACAATCCCGCCAAATATAACGGCTATAAGGCCTACGACGAAACCGGCGCACAGCTCGGACTTGAGGCCGCCGACGAGGTTTTGGACTACATAGGTACAATTGATTTATTCTCGGGAATAAAAGTCGCCCATTTCGACAGCGCCCTCGAGGAGGGACTGATAAGCTATATCCCCGACAGTTTTGTGCAAAAATACATAGACCGAGTATTGCAGGAGCAGGTAAACCCGGGTATCTGTGAGGGGTCGGGTTTCAAACTGGTTTACACCCCCCTCAACGGTGCGGGTCGGCGCTGTGTCACCACAATGCTAAAAGCCATCGGCATGGAGGATGTTACCCTTGTGCCCGAGCAGGAACATCCCGACGGCAATTTCCCCACCTGCCCCTACCCCAACCCCGAGATGCTTGATACTCTAAAACTCGGCTTGGAGTTGTATGAAAAGCTGGACGCCGACCTACTGTTGGCCACCGATCCGGATTGTGACCGTGTTGCGGCGGCCGTACGTCAGAATGGCGAACCCAGAGTCATCACCGGCAATGAGATGGGTGTGCTTATGCTCGACTATATAGCCCGCTCACGTCAGGAGAAAGGCACTCTCCCAAGTGATGCAGTGACAATTCGCTCGGTGGTGAGCACCCGCCTTACCGATTTGGTGGCCGACCACTACTGCGTTGAGGTTATACCTGTGCTGACCGGCTTTAAGTTTATTGGGGAGCAAATCCGCCTTTTGGAGGAAAAAAACGAGGAACACCGTTTCATTTTTGCCTATGAGGAGAGCTACGGTTATCTGACAGGGGGCTATGTGCGTGATAAGGATGCGGTGGACGGTTCTCTTATCATATGTGAGATGGCAGCGTGGTACAAGCGCCGTGGCAAGACGCTGGCCGATGCTATCGACGATATATATGAAAAGTTTGGTCATTACTGCGATATAGTGCGCAGTTATACATTTGCGGGGGCCGATGGCATGGCCGAGATGGCCTCGATGATGGATGATTTGCGGAAAAATCCCCCGAGTGAAATTGCGGGGCATAAGGTCGAGTACATAACCGATTATCTGCGTTCGGTCACAATAAGGGATGGCGTGGAAACTCCCATACCCATCGCCTCGAGCAATGTGCTTGAGTTTGGGCTGGAGGGTATAGGTCCTGTTATGGCTCGCCCCTCGGGCACAGAACCCAAGATAAAGATATACCTCTCACTGCGTGGGCAGACCAAGGAGCAGTCGCAAGATTTGGGAGAAAAAGTCGCAAGTGATATGGAAAAAAAGCTGGGTGTGAAGTGAGCAAAAAGCCATAAAACTTTGCCAAAATCAACCTAAAAAAACTTCCTGCGAAAAAAAGCGATTAAACACTTGAATTATTTTTTACTTTGTGTTATCATGTGTCAGTAACGATTGGGACTTGAAAGAGGTGAGATGCAATGAAAGAAGGAATTCATCCCAACTATGTTTCGACAACCATAAAGTGTGCTTGTGGCGAGAAAATCGAGACACGTTCCACAAGACCTGACATCCGTGTGGAAATTTGTTCTAAGTGTCACCCGTTTTTTACCGGTAGACAGAAGTTAGTCGATACAGGCGGACGTGTTGACCGTTTCAACAAGCGTTTCAGCCGCTAACAAAAAACAAATTGGCCGATGCATATATGCATCGGCCTTATTGTTGTGCTGTGACAATACGCTTATCTGCAGTTGTTGCTGTCGGCTTTGTTCTGTGTGGAACCATCTTTTTTGTTTGTAGTGCTCTTGTCTTTTTGGGTGCTGTTGCTGTTTTGGGTTTTGGTATCGTTCATATCCATCACATTGCCGGTCGCATCATTATTCTTCTTGTTATTCATTAGAATTTCCTCCATATTATAATTTGCAACGACATGGCGTTACAGCCATATTATTATGCTATATACAGAAAATATACGTGATCAATCACATAAATTATGCTACGTATTATTTATTTGCGAAGCTAATAAAAAAACATTTATATGCTTACCCCTTGAATTATATCGATTTTTTGTGCTATTCTTATCTTGTAATGAAGTTGTATTTTTATTTTGAAAGGAGTTTTAATATCTATGAAAAAGTATGTATGTAGTATCTGCGGTTATATGTATGAGGGCGGGGTGCGCCCCTCGATCTGCCCCCAGTGTAAAGCCCCCAGCGAAAAGTTTGTCGAGCAGGACACCAGCTCGATCTCTTGGGCCGATGAGCACCGTGTGGGCGTGGCCGAGGGTGTGGATGCTGAAATCATCGAAGGGCTTCGCATGAACTTCACCGGCGAATGCACCGAGGTCGGTATGTATCTTGCCATGTCCCGCCAAGCTTTCCGCGAGGGCTACCCCGAAATCGGTATGTACTACGAAAAAGCCGCATATGAAGAGGCCGAACATGCCGCTAAATTTGCAGAGCTCTTGGGCGAAGTGGTAACCGCCGACACCAAAAAGAATTTGGAACTGCGTGTCGCCGCTGAATATGGCGCATGTGAGGGCAAAAAGAAATTGGCCGCCCGTGCCAAGGAACTCGGTCTCGATGCCATCCATGACACCGTTCACGAGATGGCCAAGGACGAGGCACGCCACGGCTGCGGCTTCCAAGGTATGCTGGACAGGCACTTTAAGTAAGCCTATAGTGGCTGTACTTTTGGGGGCGGGAATTTCATCTGCAAATCCCCGCCCCCCCTCTATGTTCTCTCAACCGAGGTGACTATCATGAATAAAAAGACATTTTCTCTCACCCTTCTTTGTGCCTGTCTTGCCATTCTTTTTTATATGTTTATGCTGAGATGGGATGACGTCATGTCTGCAACAGGGACACTCATTGCAATATTTCGCCCTGCAATAATCGGTGGAGTGTTGGCCTTTGTGCTCAATCTGATTTTGACTGCCATACATCCGCTTTTTTGTAAGGGGATATTTGCTCGCTATAAAAAACTGGGTAATTCATTGGCCATCGTAAGCGTCTATCTGCTTTTCTTTGGTCTGATAGCAGGTCTTCTTGTTTTTGTACTTCCGCAACTGGCCGATAGCTTGCAGCTTTTTGCCGTAAATGTTGAGGGCTACTACCAAAACTTTATGGAATTAACAAACTGGCTGTTACCTCTGCTCGATATAGCTTGGCTTGAAACATTCCTGCTCGAACAGGCGCAAAATATTTATAGCCAAATTCCCGCACTGCTCGAAACGCTCGCCATGGGCATCTTGGGTGCTGCCACAGGCTTTGCAGGTGGGATAGTCGATACATTTTTGGGGTTTATGGTCTCCATATATATCCTTGTGGAAAAACAGGGTATGGCCGATAAATCCCGCCGCATAATTGTTCGCTTTTTGCCCGAAAAAATCTCTAAAGAGGTGCTACACATCCTCTCTTTGACACATCGCTCATTTTCAAGCTTTGTGGGAGGACAGTGTATCGAGTCGCTTATAATAGGTGTTTTGTGCTTTATCGGCATGAGTATATTCGGGTTTGCTTATGCACCGCTTATCAGTGTTATCATCGCTACCACCAGCCTTATACCCATCGTGGGTCCCATTTTGGGCACCATACCATGTGTCCTCATTTTGCTCCTTGTAAACCCTATGGATGCCGTTTGGTTTGTGGTGTTTATCATCGTATTACAACAGCTCGAATCCAACCTTATTTATCCCCGTGTGGTGGGTACTTCGGTGGGTCTGCCGGCATTGTGGGTGCTGTTGGGTGTCACAATCGGCGGTGGGCTCGGTGGCATTGTGGGTATGGTGGTGAGTATCCCCGTGCTATCGGTCGTGCGCCAACTCATAGACGAAGCCCTCGAGCTCCGTGAAACAAAAACTTCTCCCCCCATCGCAAAGGAATAACAACATGAAGTCTAAAAACCATCTTAAATGCCTTGTCACCGCCTCTATCTTTGTGGCACTCGACATCATTTTTACCCGCTTCTTCTCGGTACTGCTCTTCGGTATCGAACGCATTAGCCTGCAATTTATCGCTACCTCACTCTGTGCTGTGCTACTCGGCCCTGTGTGGGGTGCGATCGCTGCTGTGGCCGGCGATATGCTTGGTATGCTCATAAATTCGGCCGGGGTGGCCTACTTCCCCGGTTTTACCCTGTCGGCCGCACTGCGGGGTGCCGTTTACGGCGGTATGTTACACCAAAAAGAATTGTCCTATAAGCGAGTGCTACTTACTGAGATTATAATATCCATAGGCATAAATCTTTTGCTGAACTCGGTCTGGCTGTCAGTGTTTTTTGGTCAAGCTTTCTGGGGTATTCTCCTTGTAAAACTCCCCTTTAAGCTCGTTCTCACCCCTCTTTTGTCCTGGATGCTTTTTAGTATACTCAGGGCTTTGGGACAGCGTGGTCTTCTCAAATCTCATACGCTTGCGTGAGCTGTAAAACGCACCAAAAATGGGCTGTCGAAAATTCGACAGCCCATTTTTTATGTGCTCTACCCCTCTCGACTTTGGTTTTGCCATGCCTGATAATCCTCCGACGTGATAAGCCCCCTCTGTAGGGCTTGGCGCACCATCTCGGAAAACCCTTGGTCATCCATAGTGCCATACCAACCCTCTATGAGCGACACCCCGTTGGAGGTGGCTTTGGGTTCATAGTCCTCCGCTCCCACCTCGGGTAGACGCAGTGAGGGGGGCACCTCCCTTGTGTCGGGGGATATGGCCACGCCCGATGACAGGGCCTGCTCCAGTGCAATCTGAGATGCATTCACCCTGTCGGCCAAATCCACAAGGCCCACACTCCCCGTGCCGTCAAGCTGAGATTCAATATCGGCTATGGCCTGCAATCGCTCCTGCTCGGCCTGCAAAAGTGAGCTTTGATACAGCCTGTCGTTGTCAGTAAAAAGCATGTCGGCGGCACCGGCCGATACCCCCGCCGTCTGTTGAGCAAACTCAGCTTTATTTCGGCGGTAGTCGGCATAGGCCTCCCTGACTATATCGTTGTAACTTTGATTGACAAGCTCGGTCTGTGCCTTGCGTGCCGCCTCCTCTTGGGCAGCTTTCTCGGCGGCAATTCTGGCCTCTTCGGCCGCCTTTTGTGCCGCCGCCTGTGACGAGGAACTGCTCGAACTGCTTGAGCTACTCGAACTCCTTGACCCTGTGTAGTAATACCCCACTTCACCCTTCTCCGGTAGGTCGTTGGAAGAATATACCCCCGGGCTTATCTGGGTAGCACCACTACTACTGCTGCTTTTTGTGCTACTGCTCGTGCTACCGGTGCTTGTTGTGGGGGTGGACTGTGTACTGTTGTAGTAAGACTGCATCTTCTCATTTTCGACTTCTCTCCATGTTTTGGCCATCGGTTATCCGCTCCTTTTCCCCATAAATTAGGCCGTGGTCATAAATGACCACGGCCCGTATACCTACTTCTTTTAACCGAGTAGTGCTTTCATCTGATCAAGCAGGTTTAGTAGTTCTTCCCTTTGCTTTTCAAAGCGCTGCAACAGCTCTTTGAGCTGTGCCACTTCCTGCTCATACTCACGATCATCATCGTCAAGCTCATCGGGCTCAAACTCGTCGGGCTCTTGATAATCAGGCTGATTGTAAGGCCTGCCAAGATACTCGCAGCTGCTCTTTACCACAGCTTGTGCCATCTGGTTTAGATTTTGATCAAATATCATATTATCACCCTCATTGCCCATGAAACCAAGTTCAAGAAGCATGCTGGGGGATTTTGTTTGGGAATTGATCCAGTAATTCTTTGCAGGATCGCTTCTGTACCCTCGGTTTACACCCGGGGCATAGTTGCCGCCTCGCACTCTAAATCCAAGTGCCGCAAAGCCCTGTATCATATCTCCTGCCCAGTCGCATATCGCCTTGCCCGCACCCGAATGCACCCATATTTCTACGCCGTTTGCATCGGTGCTTACCGCACCGTTGCGGTGAGCAGATATTGCAAGAGCACAATCGTTTTTGTTCTCTATCTGTGTGCGCTGGGAAAGCGATACCGTACTATCATCTGTGCGGGTTTGCACCACCGCAAAACCTTGGCGTATAAACTCCGCCGCCAATACCCCCGCAAATACCAGGTTATCATCCTTCTCGGTGCGCCCCTCGGGCGAGACCGCTCCCGGATCTTTTCCGCCGTGGCCCGGGTCTATCCACACGGTAGGCTTGTTTTGTTCCATTATTCCATCGTCCTCCATAATTGTCTGTGTGTTTTTGTCCGAAATTATTTTTTCGTCCCCCTGCCACATCTCTTGTTCCCAGTTCTCATACACACCATTTTCATGATTTGCACGTAGCTGAGCAAATGTCATTCGATTGCCCCTTACATCGACAACTTCGGTAGTCGGCGGTAAATTCCAACTGTCCGATGCGAAAACTTTTGAAGACATCTTATGCCTCCTCGTCTAAATTTTTTTGTCCGTATTTGCCGGTTGTTTCCCTTAGCCACACCACAAGTGGCTTTAAAAAGGGAGGTAAATCCACGCCTATATCATCTATATTTTCTAAAATAGAAATCATCTCATTGCACAAAAGCCACACCGACACAGCGATGGCCACAATGTTACTCAGCGGAATTTGAAGGCCGAGGTTTTGGCACGCATAGCCGAGTAACCAATCCATGGCACTACCTATGCCCACCAAAAGCCACATGCATATCTTTTTGAGTATTCCGCTAAATCCCCTGCTGCTTTGGCGCTCCTGCCCCCGATAGGGTGCAGCCACCAAACCCGTGATATAATCAACAATATTAAGTCCCACAAGAACATAAACAGGAATTGCCAAGTTTCCAAGCCAGGCTGTGGTCATCGTAAAAGCACCAACCAGCAAGTTTCTATATGCCCCTATTTCTTGTTTTCCCATTTTGAGTCTCCTCTCTGCCGCATCACCGTGGGAGATGCAGACCGTCGGCCGCCATTTGTCTGCGGCTACAACTGCAATCGCTGTGATTGCACATCTTCCCCTGTGATGGCCAAAATTTCCTCAAACTGAGAAGTCGTTATAAACTTGGGAACATATTTCTCAAGCTGTGATGCGGTGATAAGCTTGTTTCTCATGCAGTGTAGCAGATACTCAAACATCAAGCATCACCTCCCACACCGATATCCATAAGATTTATAACAGCGCTGTTTATAAGTGCCAGCTCTAAGCGCAACTGTGTTATCTCATCAGCGGTAGTTTTTTGTGGCGATATGGGCTCGTTTTCCCTGTAAAACACACCATCTATCCATCTATCGCCCATATTAACCTCATATCTTGTGCAGTCCCATATCACATGGTTGTGCGCAAGATGTAGCGCAACTCCGCTCACCTCATTGTATTCAATAATGTTTACAACGGTTCCTTGTTTCTTTGTCCCCTCGTCCAGATGTATTACTGCCTTTCTCATGTTTTGCCTCCCTCTTATGAGTTGTTTCTATCCCAACGGATGATTATAATGCCCGAACCTCCACCACCACTTGGAGATACCAAATTGAGCGCTAACTTTTGCCCGCCACCACCACCGCTACCGGTGTTGGGCAGGCCATCTCCGCCGTTGAATGTAGCAGGATCGGTGCTGTAATAACCACCATCACCACCGCCACCCTCTCCCCCAAGCCCTCTGGCCGAGGCGTCGGGAAAATCAGATGCAGTATTGGTATATACCCCGCCACCACCGCCGGCCGCATATAGCACCCCGTCGGGTTCTCCAAAGGCTCTGGTCGTGCTTCCCTGACCCTTGCCATGACCCGGGGCAAGCGGGGTAAAAGGCCCCACCGCAATGGGTGAATCTTGGCCGTCACTGCCATCACTGCCACCATATCCGCCAAAGCTAAATCCTCTGAGCATTGCATCTTCGCCCATGCCACCACCGCTTCCTCCGCTTGAGGATAGCACAGCCGTATCATCCTCAAATACCACCCCTGTGGCACCCTTGGCAATAATAATGTTCGCTTCGCTATTGGTCTGAATGTAGCTGTCTCCACCGCTGAGATGGGGGTTCTCACCGGCCGGTACCCCGGCGCCGATTTGTACGCTGAACATCTCGTTATAATCGACGTCCCAACCAAGGCGTGTGACCGCTGTGCCACTGCTTCCGCCTATGATTCCTCTGCCCATCGTTGCACGGGTGTCGCCACCTCCACCGCCACCACCCACCGCAAACACATCGTAACTCCCACGTGTTAACAGCAGATTGCCACTGGTGTAAAGTTCCATCGACCCGCTCATCTCATCCCCTGATACGGCATAACTCCCTGTGAACTGGGGTAGCTGGAATGTGTTGGGGCGAGCATTTGCCACCGCATCGGTTATATCGGTTTGATATTGCCGTCTGCTGTTGAAGGGAAAGGCACGGTAGTAATACATGCGTCCGTTCTCAAGCCCTTCATCTGTATAAGTGGTCAGACTATAATCTATCATCAGTTTTACACCATCATTTGGGGTTTGAGGCTCGCTGTCTAACTTTCGGGTTATGACCATGCCCACGTAGTGCCGGGTATCCTCGGGAAGTATCCAATGAAGCTCAATCGTACTGTCTATGGCAAAGGCCGCAAACCCCTTTATTTGAGGTGGCAAAGTGCGGGGCGAACCCCCTCCCAAACTCACCCCCCTTCCGTATATGCTCATAAGTCCACCTCCACCAAATCGATCTGGAATGAAAGATCGATGCTCGGCACTTCACCCAATATTGTAAATACCGCTTGTCCCATTCGGTTTTCACTAAGCAGTGCCTGTATACCGGCATTGTCCATACTGCCCAGTAGCTGAACATCGGGGGCAATATTCACCTGCATATGCTCGGTAAGTCCTAAAATAAAGGCGGCTTGGCTGTAACTTTGTATGCCGTGATACTGCTCACCCGCTGTCCAGCTGTCGGGGGCTAGGCTGACCTGTCGGGTCATCACTCGAGATTTTCCACTCCAGGTCGCACGCTCTATAGGTGTTACCCCTCCCCCTTCTATAACCGTGTGGTCTATGTACTGCCTAAGTCCCAACAACAGTTGTTGCACCGTTTCGCCCTCGATGCCGTTTATAGGATAGGCACCTATTTGTGAGGCACCCCCCTGCTGCATTAGCGCATCAATCAGTGCATTAAAATTGGGCGCCACCACCTCGCTTATGAGACGGTCAAACACCGATTTATTCTCCTGCACCGTGCCCTCGAGTGGATTTGCGGCGGCCACCACCCCAAATTGTGCAATCTGTTCAGGTGTAATTTTGTGCTGTGTCAAGACAGTTTGTAGCTCGTTCATACTCTCACCTCCGTGGTATTATCCCAAGTGCAGGATAGACATTATGCCTTTGTAAGCCCCTGCACCCTGTAGGTTTTTGTTATTTGATACACCCCAAACCCTTCATCTATAGCATCACTTCTTATAAAGAATTGAAGGCGTCGATATCGTCTGACCTTTGTGCTCACATCGACATCCTGCGCCGCCTCGTTTGCATCAAAGCTCATGCGTGAGAAGTCAATTTCTTCCCAGTTAAACACATCGACGGCACAGTTCTGTGCAAGCCAGGGCGTCGGTTCACTCTCTGTTCGCAGGCATATTTGGGCGCTACTGCGTGTAAAGGGCTTGAGTGTCACCGAACAACCCCGCCCCACAAGGGATTTAAGATGTTGGGGATGTCCGTCATCATCCATACAGGTGCTCCAAATTGCCGTTATGGGGGACTGTTCATCCCTGTACTTCTGCATTCCCTCAACATCGGTGTTAAAACGACAAATGCGCCCGTCGTCCGTGCCAAAAAACAGCTCGTCACCAAAGTTGAGAAAACATCTGGCCGGAATGTTCTCCCAATAAAAACACTCATACACAAAATCGCTGACATTTCGGCTTGGATAATGCTTTCGGCGGGAATCCAGCACATAGCAGTGCCCCCCGACCGCCACAAGGTAGTAGCCTTTCCACTCGACACCACAGGCCTCGGCCAATCCTTGTTCGGCAAGCAGACGACTGTCACAAAAATAACTGCGGTTTTGCACCGTGCGCTGATAGGTGACCGAGCTTGAGGTGATGCCAAACACACCACGCCCCGATAAAAATAGCGGTTCGTCAAGCAGTGCGCCCACCACACGACGTGATATAGCTCCAACCCCGACAATTCCCTGTTTTTGCAGGTAGGTCCACTGGCCGTCCATCTGCTCACCCCAGCGCAAAAATATTGTGCTGTCCTGCCCCGAACTCTCCTTTATGATGCCAAGGTACTCCCCCAAATGGCAGTAGCCCATGATGTCAGTCTCGTCACTGCCCACTCGGTCGTAATTTGTATCGGGGAAGTAGGTGGGGTCACCGTAATGGCTGTGGTAATCCACCCCTTTTTGTGCCCCACATACAAATACAACGCCGTCGTTATAAACAGCACAACTTCTCGCACTGTTTATTTTGGCGGCGTTTTCCGGGCGTGTTTTGCTGGGGGTCAGCTTTATATTGGGCAGTGTAGAGGTGGGGGGTGCGGTCGTGAATGTCACCCTACCCGCTGTTCTGTCCACCGTGAAGTGGGTGTCCTCTGTCTTGTCCACCCACATGCCGCCCTCAAAAAATTGGCACTCCACGGGGGTGCTGTCGAGGTTTGTATAGGTCAGCTGAAAGGATTTGGCCGAGCCGTTGCCTATAAATTCCTCCCGCCACTTGGAGGAAATTAGATTGAGCGATTCGACAAAATCGCCACCACCCTCAGGGGTACGGTTTATTACAATGGTGGGTATATATCCTATAACCGGCGTGATGACCTGACCGTCATAACGCAGATATTCACGACCTGTGAGGATATAAAAATTGCCCATGAGATAAAATGCCGTCGAGAACATATCGGCCACACCCGAATAGAGCAGCGTCGGCTCCTGTTCATCCCATCGCCATATCTTAGTACCCGCATGACACAGCAGATGATTTTCTCCAAAAAATTCGCAGTGGTAAAGGCCGTTGACTGCGCCCTCCACCTGTTTCCAACTGCGCCATCCCGCCCTGCGCTGGGGCATACCCCCCTCGTCCGAAATGAGGTTGAGGGCATAGGGACTGCGGGATTTGTGTACAAGCATGGGGTCGGTGGAAAAATCCACCCCCAAAAACTGATTGTAGACCGAGGTGTAAACCGGCGGGCTTTTTCCGCTGACCACAAAATCTCTCAAAAACTCACCACCCATCTGTCGCATATGCTAAGTCGGCTGTTGTATTCCTGTAAAAACAGTGTGAGACGGGAATTGTCCTCCTGCTCAAAATAAAGTTTGGCCGCAAGCCCATATGGCAGTACCTGCCGTGTAAGCTCTTCCTCATATGGCACCTGCTCGGTGAGCTGGGTGAGTTTTGGTATGTTTTCAAGCTCATTTAGTCCTGCCTTGCGGCGAAGTCGATTGTTGATTGTAAATGTCTCGGCCAGCACCATGTTTATATGTACAAGTGCTGTGGCAGGATCGCTTTGCCAGCGGTTTGCATTTTCAAAAAACAGCGCTATGGCCGAGGTCAAAAGTTCCTGTGCTGTCAAAATAATTCCTCCTTTTGGTTTAACATATTCGCCCTGATTTATGGCAAAATATTTGTAAATTTAAGAATATCGGAGGGAACAGGTTTGTCAAAACATTTAGGTCTACACCCGGCATATGTGATAATTGTTGGCGGTGCGGCAGGTTTTGTCTGTGGACTTTTGGGTGCCGGCGGCGGTCTGCTGCTCATACCCCTTTTGCGTCACTCACATCTTCCTCAAACCCACCTTCACGCCACCTGTATGGCCGCCATACTTCCACTGTCACTCCTGTCGGGGTGGCTATATCTTGGGGGTGGGCATCTCTCCCCCACCGATGTATTGCCCTATCTCGCAGGTGGCCTTGTGGGGGCAGTGGCCGGTGGTCTTTTGCTCTCCCGCATGGACAATATGCTTCTTCGTCGCATTTTTGCGGTGTTTCTTATATATGCGGGACTTCGTCAGCTCGGGGTTTTATCCCTGTTTGGATTGTGAGGGATTTTATCGCCGCCGCATTGTCGGCCCTTGCAGGGGGGTTGGGACTTGGTGGGGGCAGTGTCCTACTGTTATACCTAACCATTTTTCAAGGGGTGTCACAGCTCACGGCAGCCGGCATCAACCTATTATTTTTCCTGCCCACAGGGGGGATCGCACTCTTTTTGCACCATCGCCACGGCCTTATTCATTGGCGGGTGGCGCTATTTGTGATTATCCCGGGTACCGTGGGTGCGATTTTGGGAAGTTTGGCAGCCGGAATGTTAAACTCCGAGCTTATTTCCCGCATATTTGGAGGACTTGTGCTCTGTATGGGTCTTCGAGAGCTGTTTTCCCGCCACAAAAAAACCGATCCACTGCATAATCACAAATTCCCTCGTGCAAACTAACATCAGGTGCACCCCCCTGGGCTGCCCAAACTTATTTGCACATTTTCCTCCATGCCACGGTTTGCATTTTGGAAAATGAAGGTGATTTATATCGGCCGGCCGCCCGCCGCAAAAGGTGGCAACCGCAACACAGCAAAACCTATGACCCACACAACTTGTGCTGTTGCTTGCGGCAGAATGGAGCAACCAATATGAGTAAAAACAATTTCAGTAAGCGAAAGTTTTCAGATTTTTTGATGAGCAAAAGTTTTTATGTCGTGCTGGCACTCTGCATTGTGGGTGCAGGGGCTACCGCTTGGGTGGCGGCAAATCGCACCCTTGTCGGCCTGCAGGAACAAAATGCCCAGATGCTTGACAACACTCAAACCGAGGAGGAAATAGTATGGGAAACCCCTCAAACCCCCGTAGGAGACACTCTGGAGGATCAGCCCAAACCCTCATCGTCATCATCACAGTCATCCAGCTCATCATCGTGGGACGAGCCATCTTCACAGCCCTCCGCCTCATCCGAACAAGCAGTCATATCGCCAACGCCCTTAAAATCGGAATCGGTCTTGCCGGTGGCAGGTGAAGTAATATCGGTCTATTCCGACAAAAAGCTTGTGCGCAATGAAACATTGGGTGACTGGCGCACACATGACGGAGTGGACTTTAAGGCCGCCGAAAATGAGGATGTTGTGGCCATACAAACCGGCACGGTCTTGGAGGTCTCTAATGACCCACTTTGGGGTTGGAGTGTAGAGCTTGACCACGGCGATGGCGTTATCAGTACCATTTGCGGACTTACCGAGAATGTATCGGTCACAAAGGGTGAACGCGTCAGTGCCGGCCAAGTGGTAGGACGCGTGGGACAAATTCCCTGCGAGATAGCCATGGGTAGCCATATACACCTGTCGGTCACCAAAGATGGCGAGTATATTGATCCGCTTGTTTGGATGGACAAGGTGTAAAAATAGCGATAAAAAATTTAGCTATCCCCCACCTTCTGGCAGGGGATAGCTATTTTTTATTTATTCGGGTAATACGGTGGCGGCAATCTTAATATCCGAGCTACCGGATTTTATATACAGGTTGCCACGTAGCTCACCCGTAACATTGCCAAACAGACCGCTCTCGACCGTAAGAATCGCCATTTTACCGTTTCCTACGGTTTTGCTCAAATTCGCGTTGGATGACTGTAGGGCATCACCCTTGACAATCATAATGTCGGCATCGACGCTTCCACTGTTTTGGCATATGATCAGCAGACGGGCATCGTCCTGCATCGGTACTGCCACACCGGTTGACTTATCCACCGATGTAAAGGTCAGTTCATCAAATGTGGTTATGCTGTTTCGATCTATTATCTGTGGGGAAATTGTTGTAATGGCCAAAAAAATCACTCCTTTGTTTTTTATGCTCCGCCTTCATACGAAGCCTTTATGATATAAAGTTCCTTAGGGCGAATGACCCGCCCACCGTAAGTATTAAGACCCCTGACCGCATCACAAAACAGGGTCTGGGGACGATAGGCCTCAACCTGGTCTATACCCGATGCAAAGGCCACTGCCTTATCGGTCTTGACAAACAGGTAATCCTCAAACCCATCGCTGTAGAAATTATTTGACATCTTTACATTACAGCCCATGTAACGTCCGAGCACACCTGTCTGCATGGCGGTGTCATTTTGGGTTCGGGTATCCATCACATAGTCGGCAAAATGCAAAAATGCCTTGGGCGAAAGATAGATGGTTACATTCTGACTGCTCATGGATACCCCTTCATCCATCAAGTGCACCAGTGCACCATCCACCGCTTGCTTGGCTGCGGTCTTACTGTCGATTGTATAGCTCTCCTTGGTTACGCCGGTATCCTCTGCGCATATCTTGGCGATATAACGGTCACGCTCCTCGGCCATGGCGCGGGTGGAGGACTCGAGCAGTGCCGCAAATTGCCCCTCGATTGCCTGTGCCTTGTCCAAGTCATCAACCATAAAGTTGAAGTACTTGGCCTGATCGATAGGCATGAGTATGGCAGTATCGGGGATAACCTCGGGGTTGCCTATGGGCTGACCTGTGTAGTCGCCTATGGTGGGTCTTGCCACACCGATGATTTTGACCGAGTGCCCCTTTTTCACATCCCCCTCAAATTGATAGTCACAGTCCCCTTCAAACACGGTGAGTTTGGGTAGTTCCTGCTGGATTTTACTGCTCCATACCTTGGCCTTAAAATTCTCGTATGCCAAAAAAATCACTCCTTTTCATATTTGGGCATCGCCGCCCTATTTTTTCTTCCATTTGGTCATGGAATGCTCGACCGCCGCCATAACCCTTGGGTCCATCAACTGTCTTTGGGTGAGTCTGTCCACTTCACCCGGGGTGTAGTACTCCTTCATACCCTGTTCGGTGTGGTGCATAGCCCCCATCTGTGGCACAGGGCTCTGCATATGCCCCTGCATGGTCTGCCACACAGCGGCACAGGCCGTAACCGCTTCTATGCCCACTTCTCGCAGGGCAAAAAACGCCTCCCCGAGTTCCTCAAGCGACAATACATTGCGCTCGGGAAATGCCCGCTGTATCTCCTGTAAATCCTGTGCCAACACCTGTGCATAGGCAAGCCTACGATAGCGCAGTCCCTGTTCCAGTAGATGCTTGTACTTGGGGTTTTGTAGTAGAGCATATTCCCCGCGCAGTCCGCTTTGAGGGGTGTGCAAGTGCCACGGTTCACATTCCTGTGTCAACAGGGACAACCAACTCTTTTGCTCGTCGCACTGTTCCCGCAACAAACGTTCAAGTTGTTGTACCCTTCTGCGCAGGCCTGCAAAACTGGCACTTGCTCCCGGGGATTTTGCCGCAGATTGGCGAGGGTCGGCGACCTCCCCCTCCCGCGACCCCTCATAAGCCGAGGTGGCGGTTCCCTTCGCCGGATCAAAATGCGACAGATGCGCCTCCACGACCGGCGCCTGTGCTGCGTTTACAGCATTAAAACTTCTTTTCATACCTTGCTCCTTTTCTCCAAAACTGCCGCAGATTCCATTGTGTGGACGGCAGATATCGGCGTATATTTTTATTGCGCATCAATTTCCTGCACTTGGTACTGTTCCCATTGCCACCGTCGGTCGCACTTTGGGCAGCGACATCCCATTAGATACACTGTATGCCCTTCCCGTTGTCGCAGGTCACAGCTCACAACCTGCCAATCCACCCCGCAATTACACTTGCTCGTATTTTGGCTCTGCTCCATCCAATCTCACCTCCATTTCCCCACCGAGCTCCTTTGAAACCTTCCTACGCCGCAATACCTCCTCAAACTTGGACTTTGGAGAATTGGCCTTGGGGTCAAGTAGTGTCACATATTCCTCAAAGGTTATATAGCCCGCCCGCAGTGCCTCAGCTACGGCCTGTTCTTGAGCATATTTACTATACGGATCGGTGGGGGATACCTCTATGCGGACGGTGGGGGCGATTTTACAAAGCATTTGACGGCTACCTATCAGCTTTTGTTCCTCGACCGTAAGCCCCACAGGGTAGTAGGCACACAGCATGTCAAACCACACAAGTGCAACATCCTCCACAAGTTGTCTAAAAGCCGAGGCCTGTTCATTGAGTGGTACGGCCTGTGCCTGTCTTACCGCCGTTATGGCGGCACCGGTCGCCCGCTCGGGGTTTATCTCACCCAAGGCGGCATCACCCGCCGAGGCAAGCGACCTACTTTGGCTTATCAGCTCATTTTGCAGAAGTGTTGCATCCCCCGACATCGAGGCCGGCGCAAGATACGAGAACACCTCATCCACCTTCTGCACCGTACCCTCTCGCACCCTCACAGGTGAACCCACCGTGGTGACGTCTTCGGGATTTTCCACCATCCCCTCGACATACACAGGCTTTGGAAAGGCCGCCGCCTTGGTCGATTGCAGTCGCCTAAACAGTGTCTTGTTGGCCTCAATTTGATTGGGTATGAGTTGCCACACCTCTCCCATGCCCCGTGCTGTATGACGGCGAGGTTTCCATACAAATGACACCATCGGATAGCACTTCATATGTGGTATGACGGTCATGGCACTGTAGATTACATTCTTTGTGGTACGACAAAACTGTATGCCCTGTGGTGTTTTTGACATGTACAAAAGACAGGTGCAACGTCCCTCATCATCGGTCTTTTGTGCCATCTCATGGCCGTGGGTCGTCGTTTCGTCATCGGCCGTTATTTCCTCTATTTCCCGCTCTGACAGACCATTTTTGCGTGCCTCGGCCTGCACCGTGGACAGCGGTTGCCGCTCGGCAAGTATGATATAGCGCTGTTTTTGCAAATCGGGCTGGCACTCATCGGCCAGATACATATTTACACCATCGACAAGTTGACTGCTCAAATTTGCATCATAAAAGTAGAGATAACTTTGCCCCGTGACACAGGCCTCCTTGACGACCTGCCACAGGCGGGTGTCCATTTTCTGTGACTCCCAGCATCTGGCGGCATAGTCCCCCAGTACACGGCATACATTCTCCCCTCGCTTATCGGTGGCATGTGGGACATAATGTATCGTGGTGGCGTTCATAGCGATGGTGGCCGACTTGTAGTTGACAACCGGTTCTATGAAGTTATAAAAGGGCAAATCTTCCTCTTCAAGCCCGCCACCCTGTGCATACCATTGTTCCCCTGCGTAAAACCTGTGACACCTCTCGGATTTTTCGTATAAATTTTGGCGACTGTGATGAGCTTTTCCCTGCTCATACAGTCGCCATATTTTGGTGCAAAGTGTGTTTTTTTCCTCGCTTTTGGTATTTCTCTTTTGCACTTACATTTCCCCTCTCCTAAAATTCCTCGACCCGTTTTGCAATGGTAGATTTTAATTTCTCATCCTGTGACACCTTGGATTTTGCTCGCACCCACAGTGGGGCTATCATTTTACCGCTCTGCCACAATCCGTCACGTAGCCCTAAGCGATAACACAGCACAGGCAAAACCCCAAAGAGCAGTGCTAAGACAAACAAGGCAATGAGACATAGTTCTTCACACATACACACACCTCCTTTATATATCAATTTTGCGCAGTGGTGGTGACGGCAGATTTCTCGTTTAGGTGTTCGCAAAGGGTGGGCGGGCTTGTTGCCCGAGGAGCAGGTTTTTCCTCGGGCTGGTGCCCGTTCACCCTGCGCGCACGCATAAGCGGGGAAGATGTTGGCACCACCGACACATATGCCTACAACACCGCTAGCGCCTCACCCTTACCCATACGGCGGGGCAGACGTTCGGTTTTGGCAAAGGGATTGCTCGGCACTATTACCTGCCCCGGTCTTGGTCGCCCTGCTACAAAGTAACGCAGTGCATCGGGAGCGTGAGTAAGTTCATGTGGGTTTGTGGCCACGTCGTTTGGATTTGTACTATCCCTTTGCAAGGCCGGCAGGGTACGAATTAGGTTGGAACAGCCCTCAAATATTCGCAGTGCCGCCACCAGTTCCCCTCCCTCATCGGGCAGAGGTCGTAGCCACTCCTGCAAATCATACCATCCCATCACACGGTCATTTGAGGCACGTGTTAGGGTTATGCCCCGCTGTGCAAACATCTGTGCTACACTGCGCCCCGTATCCTGTCGCCTATTCCATAGATCGGGTGGGGCAAAGCTGGCTACCACCCCCTCGGCCGATAGTTCCGATATTGCCTCAGCTGCCTGGCTGATGAGCAAATCAGGCCTATATAGCTCCCTGTATACGTAGGCCTTGCCACTGTCGTCGAGTGCCACCCAGTAGCAGGCCAACATATCAAGTCCATAATCGAGTGTGATATATCGTCGCCAGTGCTCGGGCAGTGAAAACGGGGTTATGACATGCACATCACGCCTAAATGTCGTAAAATATTGCCCCGCCAACACATCCCAATCCCCCTCAAGCCAGGCACGCCTAAGCCCGGGTTCAAGGTTTTCAAGCAATGTGAGATAGCCCGAATCACAGGACAGCAGTGCCGTGTTGTCGTAGACCTTGGCCGGAATGAATGTGTAGTCCTCCGCTCGTTCCCCTTTGCGATAATTGCGATCAACAAACAGTCTTTTGACCCACTGATGCCCCACCCCACCGGGGTTACAGGTGAGATACATGCGCTTTGGGAAGTCGTTTGCCCCCCGCAAACAGGCCGTCAACACACCATACTGAAATTCCGAAAATTGTGTGGCCTCATCTATAAATATTATGTCATACTCCTGCCCCTGATAGCGGGTAATGTCTGCGTCGTTGTCACAGTAGCCAAAACGCAGACGACTGCGGTTGCCAAATAAAAAACATTTTTCATTTTCCCTCCAGACCGCCAACCCCCCAAGCTCCTCAAGAAGTGGCAGTATGTGGTTCTCACGAAGTTCAGGATAACTGCGCCTGATTATCAGCATCCTAATCCCCGGGTAATAAAGTCCCGACAGCTTGGCTTTTTGGCGTACCGCCCAACTTTTGCCTCCCCCCCTTGCCCCGCCGTAGGCCACAAACCTCGACCGCGCGAGTAAAAACTCACGTTGCTTTGGATTTGGGGGACTTAGTTTTATGCGTTTTTCCTCCATGCCGTCCTCCTTTGCCATCATTTGGCAAGTTCGCTTATCTCCTGCGAAAGTTCCACCTTTATCGCCTCTTGCACCTCCTCATCGTGTGTGCCCTTGCCGTAAGCTCTGGCCAAAATTTCTTTACAGCACTGTATACGCAGTTCGGGTTTTAACTCCTCATCCTGCATGGCCTCAACCATTATGCGCAGTGCCAAGGGACCACTTTTTTGAAGTATGTCCTGCACACGTTCCTGCTCTGTTTTGGTTCTCCTGCCGGTGCTCCTTTTGCTCTGCATATGCTTCCCCTCCAATTTTACGCAACAAAAAACGGCCACCCCTCACAAAAAGAGGTTGGCCGTCATCTGTTATCGCTTTTTATCACCAATATCATTGTAGCATGAATTATCACACTTGTCGTCTCATGTTTTTCTCACAGGCAAAGCTCACTGCCCGATATAGCTAAATCGGCGTACATTTTTTCCATCGTGCTCCACCATCTCATACCACATAGAACGTGGCCTCACCCAGTGATTTTCAGGATTATCAATCGGATGATACACCACCAAGGCCTCGGAAGTTTCGCTGTGGGTTGCCACAAACAAAAGCCTGTACTCCCCACCCTTAAAATGTACATATCGCCCCGGCTTATATAGTTCCTCCATACACTTACACCGCTCCCTATCTCTTAGAGTTTTTCTATGGCTCGCAGAACCATATTCAGTGCATTAGAAGCTGCCACCCATCTGATGTACTCCCTTTGGCTTGTATATGCACGTGACAGCCTGTGCTCCAAAACATCGCTGTGCGACGGGCTGTCCACTCCAATATACACAAGACCGACGGGTTTTTCTGTCGAACCACCGTCGGGGCCCGCAATTCCGGTTATTGCCACAGCTATATCCGCGCCCGATACACGCCTTACCCCTTTGGCCATCTCGGCGGCAGTTTGGGGAGATACGGCGCCGTATGTCTCAAGGGTCTTGGCACTCACCCCAAGCATGGACTGTTTTGCCTCGTTTGAGTAGGTTACCACACCCAGTCCAAACACCTGCGAACTGCCGGCCACCTCGGTTATGCGTTTGGCCACAAGCCCACCTGTACAACTCTCGGCTACCGCCACCGTCAGCCCCTTTTGGGTGAGTTTCTGTACCACCGCCGTTTGTAGGTTCTCGATATCCACCCCATATATATACTGCGAATACTCGCTGTGTAGCTTATCCAGCACGGGTTTCATAAGCATTTCGGCCTCATCAAGGTTTTTGGCGGCGGCAGTCAGGCGCAGCATCACCTCTCCGTCCTTTGCGTAGGGGGCAAGCGTGGGGTTTTGCATATTTTGCATATACTCGCCCAGCTCATGTTCCAACGCACTTTCACCTATTCCGAAAAAATGTACCGTGTGTGAATGAAGTTGCTGACCCGAGCGCTCCTGTAGCCAGGGCAGCACCTGGGTTTTGAGCATTGGTAACATCTCACGGGGTGGCCCCGGCAACATCACAATGGCCTTGTTCCCTTGCTCAAGGATTGCTCCGGGGGCGGTGCCGTTTTCATTGGGTAGCACCTTGCAACCCTCGGGTAACATAGCCTGTTTTAGGTTGTTGTCGGTCATGGGGCGTTTCCAGATGGCAAACATCTCCCGCAGACGCTCGGCCCACTGCTCATCTAACACAAGTTCCCGCCCAAAATAGGCAGCGATGATCTCTTTGGTCAAATCATCGTAGGTGGGGCCAAGTCCTCCTGTCGTGATCACCAAATTGTTTCGAGAAAATGCTACCTCCAAAGCTCCACGCAGGCGCTCGGGGTTATCCCCCACCACGGTGTGATGATACAGTCCCACACCCACACCCGCAAGCTCCTGTGATATCTCGGCCGCATTTGTATTTACTATATTGCCCAAAAGCAGTTCTGTCCCCACGCAAATTATCTCCGCTCGATCTCTCATATGTCATCGCCCTCGTTTTTTTATATTTATTATAAATCCACCCCTAATTCTATCCCTTTGTGGGTTTGGGGTCAAGCAAAATTTTATCTTTATTTCTTAGTCTGTGCCGATTTACGACAATATACCCCTTGTCAAAATCCGTTTTCAAGGTTATAATAAAAAAGAACAAATGTTCTATTTTATTGTTTTTGAGGAGGTGTATCATATGCGAGATCGATCTATTTTCCCCCTACCCGAGGCACCCTTGTCCCCTGCCGTCCCCACTCCACGACAATGGACAGCACAGTGCCAACTCGAGGAATTTGAGGAACTACATCGGCTCTATTACCGGCTTGGAGAGGAGTTTTTAGCGGTTGAAGAGGAGAGTCGCCACAGCCTACTTGACGAAGTGGAGCGAGGGGCGATACGCAGTATATACCGCACAGCCCTCGAACGCTATGCCCAAAAATTGGACATTTGTCGTCAAAAACTTTACCCCTAAAGCGAAAAACCGACATTTTAGGAGGACATCAAAAGTATGGATTGGAAAAGAGAGGCCGAAAACGAATTAAAACTCTATTACACACGTTGTACCGCACTTGATAATTTGAAACTGCGTATTTTTGCTCTGCGGGAGGACATGCAGTCCACAAAATCCTTTACCCACCAGACCGTTCCCGTAAGGGGGGGCGGTTCCCGCATGGAGGATGCACTTGTAAACAAACTTGTCGAATGCCAGCGACTTGAACTCAACTACAAGCTTATATACCACCTTGTGGAGCTCGCACGAAAAAGTTTAGAGCATCTAAATGAACAAGATCGCCTTGTGCTTGAGCGTTTTTATATGGAGCGTTTCCCAAACTTTTTACCCCGCCTGTGCGAGGAATTACATATGGAACGCGCCCAAATATACCGCATAAAAGATAAGGCGCTATACAAATTCACCTGCTGTATGTATGGAATGTGCGAGTCTTAGAGGAGAGATTATCAGAGGACAAATGATAGATAAGAGCTAAGGTCAAGGGCAACCACACACGGTTGCCCTTGACCTTTGTCCTTAAATAAAAACCCATCGCAAAGCGATACAATAATTACTAATTACTCATTCCTCATTACTAATTGCCCTTAAACATCCAACCCCCTAAGATACTCCCTAAGCTCTGCCCCTATCTCGGGATGGCGTAGCCCAACCTCGATTGAGGCCTGCAAAATGCCAAACTTGTTGCCCATATCGTAGCGAGTGCCTTGGAATGCCACACCCACCATGCCTTTTGTGCGGGCAAGCCTCTTCATGGCATCGGTCAGTTGTATTTCACCGACAGCACCCGGGGGTGTTTCGGCCAATATACCGAATATCTCGGGGGGAAGTACACACCTGCCCAGTATGGCATATGGCGAGAACTCCTGCCCTGGAGCGGGTTTTTCTATCATATCACTCACCGAAACGACCCTGTCAGCCAGTGGCTCTGTTTTCAGAGAGCTATATTTGCGCAGTAGCTCGGGGGTGACTTCTTTCATGCCCACTACCCCCTTGCCATACTGCTCATAAGCATCGCAAAGCTCCTTGCAGGCGGGGGGGACATCCTCCCCTATTATCACATCGTCTCCATACAGCACGGCAAAAGGTTCATCCCCCACAAAGGATTTTGCGCAATACACAGCATGCCCCAGACCCTTTGTCTCGCCTTGGCGGACATACTGTATGTTGGCCATCTGTGATATAGCCTTCATCTGCTCGGCCATCTCGGCTCTACCGCCCTTTATCAGTCTATCCTCAAGGGCGTGGGTGCGGTCAAAGTGGTCAGCCACAGCCGATTTGCCATAACTTAATATGATAAGAATATCGGTTATACCCGAGGCGACGGCCTCTTCGACAATATACTGTATGGCCGGCTTGTCCACTATGGGCAGAAGTTCCTTGGGACAGGCCTTTGTGGCCGGCAGTACACGTGTGCCCAGCCCTGCAGCCGGTATGACAGCTTTGCGTATTTTCATGTTGTAACTCCTCCTCTAAAACAAACAGGCGGGATACAGTAGTAGCATCCCACCTTGTAATTACATGGTGATGTTGAGCGAAACGCCTATGAGAAATGACACGGCAAAATATCCGACTGTCAGCACCGCCACCACGACAGCCACACCTGCAGGGGATGTTCCCCCACGGCGGGAGAGCTCTTGTATATAGTTAGAGGTGTGAGGATTTTCCCCCATGCTGCTGCGCAGTTCCAAGATTTTGCTGTTTACATCCCACAAATAGATGCGATGACCCCAAAACCCTAGAGCGGCACTCACCCCAAATTGAAGCATACGCACAGCATTCATCACAATATACATGTTATCTAAAGCTTGTGTGGTTATGATGGGCAGAGGGAAACTGATAGACCCATACTGCGCCATTATCTCCCGCATATACTCATAGGAATACACAAACGTGGGCACCATGCTGAGTAAAAACAAAATCAGTAGCGGTATGGCCACCCTGTACACCTTGCGATAAAAGAAAAATAAAAAGCTGAACAAAAAGCCCGACCAACAAAATGAGGAGAATAGTCCACCCCTCGTAGTTGCATTGAATCGGGGAAGATAGTGAGGAGCGGCACTCCCCACATATGTGGCCACCTCTTTTACCGTGACCTCACCCATAGCATCCTCGGGGTTAAGCCCCGCATAGGGGGAATATGCGGGTGGGGTATAGTATCCATGTGGAGGTTGTTGGGTTTGTTGCTGTTGATATTGCCCATAGCCACCTTGGGAGTAGCGGGGATGATGTCCGCCCGGTGGGGAGCTATGCCGTCCCATCATCGTACCGCACACCTGACAAAACACACCGTCAGGTGGGTTGGGACTTCCGCATCCCGGGCATTTTTGAGGTTGGGAGGGGCGGTCGTGGGTACGACGATATCCACCCACATTTTCATCATGTGGTGGCTCCTCCTGTCGATTATCACCGCCTTGTCCCTCAAATGACGAGGTGGCGGTCTGCTCCCACAATATGCCGTCGGCGTGATTTTTTTCGAGCGCACATCCCCCAAGCTCACGATAACACTCTCTGTGATGAGGCGCACCACAAATAGGACATACGACAACATCGTCATTTGCCTCAAATGGTTTTTGACAAACGGGGCAACTGTATCCGAGATACTTCAATCAATCAACTCCACACTGTTTATATTCCATCATATTATATAGCAAATAAAACAAAATTTCAAATGGGTTTAGTGACTCAAAAATGAACAAGTTGTGAAGAAATGAGCAAATTTCAAAAAAATACGGGGGTGGGGGGTGATATCGGCACAATACCCTTTACAATCTACCCCCTGCTGGTATATAATATCTTGGCACTTGCTAAT
The DNA here is from genome assembly GCA_964370005.1 of uncultured Oscillospiraceae bacterium. Classification (GTDB taxonomy): domain Bacteria; phylum Bacillota; class Clostridia; order Oscillospirales; family Ruminococcaceae; genus Heteroruminococcus. Next base: position 34,310 of record CAYJGR010000002.1, on the reverse strand, counting down.
ATATGGAGGTCGTTTTATGATACAATTAGAAGAATTGCGTTTAGAGATCGAGGCTCTAAATCCCGAGTTTGAGGACTTGGGACAGGCCATGGGCATAGATGCACTCACAAAGGAGTTGGCCGAGCTGGAAGAACAGGCGGCGGAAGACGGATTTTGGAATGATATGGACAACTCCCAAAAGGTGCTTCAGCGCACAAAACAGGTCAAGGACAAAATCGAGGAATATTCGAGCCTGCTCTCGACACGTGATGACGTGCTCACCCTCATAGAGATGGCCACCGAGGACGGCAGCGAGGACTTGGCACAGGAGGCCAAAGATGAGGCCGACGCCCTGTGTAAAAGAGCCGATAACATGCGCCTTGCCACTCTACTCACCGGCGAATACGACAGCCACAATGCCATACTGACCTTCCACGCAGGCGCAGGCGGCACCGAGGCTCAAGACTGGGCACAGATGCTCTACCGCATGTACACCCGCTGGAGCGAGCGCCGTGGGTTTAAGTACAGCATTCTCGATTACCTCGACGGCGACGAGGCCGGCATGAAAAGCGCCAGCATATTGGTCGAGGGCATGAATGCCTACGGCTACTTAAAATGCGAGGGCGGTGTGCATCGCCTTGTGCGGGTATCCCCATTTGATTCATCGGGTCGCCGTCACACTTCCTTTGCCTCACTCGAGGTCATGCCCGAGATCGACGACAGCATCGCAATCGATATCCGCCCCGAGGATTTGGAGGTTTCGGCCTTTCGTTCGGGCGGTGCCGGTGGCCAGAACGTCAACAAGGTCTCCTCGGCCGTACGCATGGTGCATCTGCCCACCGGCATTGTGGTATCCTGCCAAACCGAGCGCAGCCAGCTACAAAATAAAGCTAACTGTATGAAAATGCTAAAATCAAAACTCATAAAGATAAAAGAACAAGAACACCTTGAACGTATAGAAGATATAAAGGGCGTACAAAAGGAAATAGGTTGGGGTAGTCAAATCCGTTCCTATGTATTCATGCCCTACACCCTGGCCAAAGACCACCGCACAAATTTCGAATCGGGCAACATCACCGCCGTAATGGACGGCGACCTCGACGGCTTTATAAACGCCTATCTAAAGGCCAAGAGCCGTGGGGAGTTGGCGGAGTAGGGGCAGTTAGCGATTAGACAAGATACGCTCCCCCCCCAAAGGCCTTGGGGACGCTGTCCCCGAACCCCTGCGATTTTCCCCAAAAAATCGAGTAAAACTTTTAAAACGCCCACCTGCAAAAAGCGCAGGTGGGCTATGTTTTTTATGCTGTCTCTCTATTCATAGGCACTGCCACGGTGGGGGCGTGGCTACGGCTCTGTCGTCCAGTACCTCGCACACTCGGCGGCCGACTGCATGTGCAAAGTTCGCACATGCCCCCCTGCAAAAAACGCAGGGGCGAGCCTCCGCCCCCCCCCCCCCCCCCCCTACCCCTACCCCCCCAACCCCCCCCCCCGGAAAACCGGGGGGGAAACCCCCCCCCCCCGTCGATTCCCGTAAAAAAAAA
>CAYJGR010000002.1:0-32780 GCA_964370005.1 uncultured Oscillospiraceae bacterium | reverse complement strand
CTGCAAAAAACGCAGGGGCGAGCCTCCGCCCCGCCCCCACCTATTGTTACGTTCACGCCGAAACCGCCACACACACGGAAAAGCGGGGTGGAAAACCCCACCCCGCCGTCTATGCCCTTAAACATAAATCCATCGCAAAGCGATACATTCCTAATTCCTAACGCCTAATTACTAATTATCATTAGTTGCCCTTCTCTATCCCCCGGCAATCTATCCTCTAATAGTCCCCGCCTGTTTATCCATCACAAGCGTAGCATGTGCACAAGGTTTTAGCGCTGAGGCGGGGAAATAGTTTGCGACCTCACTGTCAATAAGCTTTTGCACCACAGGCCGTTTTTTCTCTCCAAACACCGTGAGATGTATTTCTTTTGCGGCCAGTAGGCTTTTAATACCCAATGTCATGCCGTGGGTTATGGCCGGCATATCACCCGAGAAATATTTGGGTGCAACGCTGAGTGTCTTTTGATCGAGGCTCACCACATGTGCACCCTGATCAAAGCTATCGCCGGGTTCATTGAGTGCCAAATGACCGTTCATACCCATTCCCAGCAGTAGGAAATCCATGCCGCCGTGGGTGTCGATGTATTTTTCCACCTCTGCGCACTCGCTGTGCGGGTCTGCGGTCATGGCATCAAACAGTCGCACCTTGTCCAAGTGTATTCCCATCGGTGTAAATACACTACGCCATAAAAAGTTGGCACAAGATCCTTCATTTTCGGGGGGAACCCCCACCCATTCATCCAAGCCTACAAAGTTCACTTGCGAAAAATCCACACCGTTTTGTTGCTGTTTCAAGAGCCCCTCGAACACCGGCAATGAGGAATGTCCCGCCGCCAAACACAGGAGCGCTTTCGGGTTTTTCTGCACCACCTCGGCGATGGCCTGCGCTGTAAAATCTCCGCCCTCACTCGGGGTATCAAATACGAATTGTTTCAAAGTTTTATACCTCTGTGTTAAATTATTCGCCTAAAAGCAGTTCAATGGGATATTTGACCTTGGCCGAGAAGGGTAGGGTTATTTTTTTGCCCTCCTTTGCGCTGGCATAGGCGGCGTAAATCATCTCGAGCACTGCACGGCCATCCTCACCTGTCACTATAGGGGTTTTGCCTGTGCGCACGCAGTCAATAAAATGCGCAAGCTCTTGGGGGTAGCCCTGATTAAAGGCCTCCTCAAACACTGTAAATGTCCAACCTTGGGTACCTCCTGCCTTTTCCATGGCGTAGTCATAGCCCTCGGTGCTGTAGGTGAGTGCTGCATTGCCTCTGAACAAGTCGGCGTAGGAAACGCCCTTGCTACCGTACACTTCTATGCGATCATCCATGCCACCATGCTTTGCCCAGCTGTCCTCGGCTATGGCGGTGACACCGTTTTCAAACTCAACTATCGTGATGGTGTTGTCCTCGCAATCGGTAATCTTGTTGTGGTATACTGTCTTCATATCGGCATAGATACTCTTGATTTTAGCGTTGCCGGTCATCCAACGAAACCATGCAAGGGCATGACACCCCATGTCCATCATGACACCGCCACCCGCTGTTTCTTTTTGATAAAACCAATCGCTGTGGGGACCGCTGTGCTTTTCGGCCTGCTTTAACATATAAACCTCGCCCACAGCACCACATTCCACCAAAGCCCTCACCCGCTCATATTTGGGCGCAAAACAAAGCTCTTCGGCGTACATAAGCAGTAAATTATTTTTCTTGCAGGCATCGATCATCTCATCGGCCTCTTCAAGTGTCATGGCCAAAGGCTTTTCGATGATTATATGTTTTTTGGCCTCCACCGCCTTCATGCAAGCCTCATGATGTAGGTAGTTAGGCAGGCAGATATCCACCACTTCGGCATCACACTCGCCCAACATCTTTTCAATGTCATCGTAGGCCGCCGCTATGCCGTGCTCCTTTGCCAAAGCCTGTGCAGACTGTAGGTTTCTGCCGTATATGGCCACAATTTCGGCATCACTTACAAAACGCATATAACTCTCGAGATGAATTTTTGCAATAAACCCTGTCCCTAAAATCGCCACTTTTGTTTTGCTCATAATGAACACTCCTTTTCTTAAAAAAACCGAGATCCACCGCCTGCAAAACAGACAGCAGACCTCGGGCTGCTACATAACTACAAGTTTGCTATTACTCGGCAACGGTTTCTTCCGCTGCCACTTCGGCTTCCTGCTCCACGGCGGGGGCAAGCAGTGCACGAATGGATAGGCTTACACGGCGACGCTCAAAGTCAAGCTCGATGATCTTGGCCTCTACCTGATCGCCAACCTTGAGTTTATCCTCAACCTTCTCAACACGCTCGGTGTCGATCTGCGAGATGTGGATAAGACCATCTATGCCGGGGAGTATCTGGGCAAATGCGCCGAATGTGGTGATAGAGATGATCTTGACGGGTACTACATCGCCCACATCATACTTCTCACGGATGATTTCCCAGGGGTTGTCCTCGGTCTTTTTGTAGATGAGAGATACCCTTTGATTTTCACGGTCAACATCCTTGACGGTGACCTCCACGGTCTGTCCCACTTCGACAACCTCCGAGGGGTGCTTAACACGATGCCAACACAGGTCGGTAAGGCTGATGCGTCCATCCACACCGCCCAAGTCCACAAATACACCGAAGTTGGTGATGGACTTAACAGCACCGTTATAAATCTTGCCCTCTTCGACCTCATCCCAGAACTTATCGGCCAATGCCTTGCGCTGTTCACGCAGTACAGCCGAAATAGAGCCGACAGCCCTGCGGCGCTGACGATTTGTTTCAAGTATACGGAAAGATACACCCTTGTGCATAAGCTGTGTAAGGTCTGCATCACGGGGAAGTCCCGACTGGGATGCGGGTATAAACACACGCACGCCGTGGGTTGTTGCGAGCAGTCCGCCACGTACTACCTCCACAACCGTACCTTCCAGTATTTCATCGGTATCAGATGCCGACATCACGGTTTCAAAGCCCGCAATTGCATCCAAACGCTTCTTGGAGAGCATTGCAGTACCCTCCACGTCATTCACACGAACTACCAACAGTTCGATCTCGTCCCCTACATTAACAAGGTCGGCCGCTTTGGCCGAAGGGTCATCCGACAGCTCATGTAGCGGCACATAGCCTGCATGTTTGGTGCCGATGTCGACCATAATCTCGTTTGGCCGAATGCCGGTCACAACCGCGGTTACCTTCTCCCCATTATATGTACTTTTAAAAGACGCATCAAGCATCTCCTCAAAGCTGAGTTCCATTTCATTGTTTTCGATGTTTTCGATATTGCTCATAGCCTGTTCTACCTCCTTAATTATGCCGACCGGTGTCGATGCTCCGGCCGTAACGCCAACACGCATACATCCCACAAAATCCTGCGGACAAAGCTCTCGAGCTCCCTGTACAAGCACTGTGGGACACTTGGCGGCACATATCTCATACAGTTTGGCGGTGTTGGAACTGTTACGTCCTCCCACCACAATCATTCTCTCTAAACGCTCGGCCATCTTTTCGGCTTCCTGTTGTCGAGAAATTGTAGCTTTACATATTGTATCAAATATAACTGGATTTGTACACACTTTTTTTGTGTAATTTACGCTTTTTTCCCATTCTATGCGATTAAACGTGGTTTGTGCCACCAAAATTATCCTGTTTTTTTCAAAATTATCCAATTTTCTTGTGACCATTTCCAAATCCTGTAATCCCGAGAAGGTATGGCAGGTCTCTTTGCAGTGTCCCACAATGCCCAAAACCTCGGGATGGGTGGCATCTCCCGCCACCAACACCACCGATTCCCTTGGTGCCTCTGATACAATTTTGTGAATTTTTTTGACAAATATACAGGTGGCATCCACCACCTCACATCCAATATCATTCAGTTGCTCCAAGGTATCGGGCGGGATGCCATGGGCACGAATGACCACCGTTTTGCCCTCGGTGTTCTCCTGCGGGGTGTTTATGACCTTTACTCCAAGTTCTTCGAGTTCCCGCACAACATCACGATTGTGTACGATATCGCCCAAGGTGCAGACACTTTTGCCCGACTTCAGCAAGTCATAAACCGTGTCCACCGCCTTTTGCACTCCAAAGCAAAATCCCGCCGTCTTTGCAACCTCAACTTTCATCATCACCACTTCCCATGCGGATTATTTATTCCTATCCGAGCATCTCTATCGATTGCTCCCTGAGCTTTAGCACTTCGCCCCACATAACCCCCGTGGCACTGCGCAAAGCGGCACTGCCCTGCAGCCCTATCATGCCCAAATCCTCATGGGGTATCAGTTTACCAAACGAGATTATAACCCTGCGACCTATGCCCATTTTACCCTTGAAATATATGGCACAGGGCAGAATATCGGCCTCGCTGACCCCTGCAATATGTGACGCACCCGAGCGAGGGCGCAAGGGCTGATGCACCGGTGCACGTGTGCCCTCGGGGAACATCCCCACCACACCGCCGTTTTTTATCAGCTGTATGGCATTGTCAACGGCGCTTGTATCTCCCTTGCCCCTATCGACCCCAAACACACCGGCATGCCCTAAGATAAACCCGAGCACGGGTATGCGCATCAGCTCCATCTTGGCCATGAAGTGTATTTGAGGTTTCATGCCACAGGCTAAAAACAATGGGTCGTAGCCCGAGCAGTGGTTTGACACCAAGATATAACCGCCCTGCTGGGGGATATTCTCCCGCCCCACATACTGCGGTCTAAACATAATCTTTATAAAAAAGTTCACAAGCCCTCTGGCAAAGCGGTAAAATGTCATTTTACTGCCCCCTTTTTTCAAGTGCTTCTCGTACGATTTTTTCCATGCGGTCTATGCCTTGTGCAAGGGTGTGGTCGGTTGTATCGACCAAAATCGCATCCTCTGCTTGGCGAAGCGGTGCTGCCGTGCGATTGGAATCGTTGTAATCCCGCTGTTTGACCTCCTGCAAAATGGCATCATAATCGACCAGCTCACCCTTTTGCAGTAGCTGTTCATAGCGCCGCCTTGCCCGCTCCTGGGCATCGGCTGTGAGAAATATTTTCACCTGCGCATCGGGTAGCACCACCGTGCCTATGTCACGTCCATCCATGACAACATTCTGTGTTTTTGCCATGTTCTGTTGCAGGTCAAACAGAAAGTCCCTCACCCCCTGTATAGCCGATACATTCGAGGCTGCCATAGACGCCTCTCCCACACGTATCTGCTCGGATACATCCTCACCGCACAATATCACCCGCTGTTCGCCATCTATATATGTCAGTTCCAATTTTATCTCATCAAGCAGGGGCAACATGGCCTCAGCCGAGGTAGTGTCCACCCCTTTGCGCAGTCCGTGAAGCCCCACCGCACGGTAAAGCGCCCCTGTGTCAACATAGATAAACCCCAGTTTCTCGGCCAGGGTACGGGCTATGGTGCTCTTACCCGCACCCGCAGGACCGTCTATGGCTATGGCTGTGTATTTATTATTACTCATAATATGTCTCCGTTTCGACTTTTTATGTTTTATCGTTTTCTAAGTTACTACACATTTTGACCAGCAAGATATCCCGTCGAGAAGGCTATTTGTAGGTTGTATCCTCCGGTGACGGCGTCGAGGTCCAGCATCTCGCCCGCAAAAAACAGCCCCTCACATAACTTTGACTCCATGGTTTTGGGGTTTACCTGCTTTACGGCCACCCCGCCCGCCGTGATGATGGCCTCCTCGATGGGGCGCATAGCTCTCGGGGTTATCGGTAGTGCTTTTATCAGCTCACAAAACCCTGTGCGCTGTTCTTTGGTGATCTGGTGTACCTTTGTATCGCCGGCTATACCCGACAGCTGCACCATAACAGGTATGAGGCTTTGGGGCAAAAGTTCCCCTAAGCAGTTGCGAAAATCACGGTTTGTTTGCCCCGAAAAATCCCTTAGCAGTCTTGCATCAAGTTGTTCGTGACTCAGGCCGGGTTTTAGATCTATAGTGATACTATACCCCTCACATCCCCGCATATATGACGAGGCCGAGAGCACCAGCGGTCCCGATACCCCAAAGTGGGTGAACAACATCTCACCAAGTTCGCTGTATATCGGCTTTTTCTTGCCACTCTGCCAAAGATTAAGCGTGACATTTCGCAGCGACAGCCCCGACAGCTCCCCACACCAACTCTCGACCGTCTCGAGGGGTATGAGTGAGGGGCGGGGGGTGATTATAGTGTGCCCCGCTGTCTCGGCCAAGGCATAACCACGACCATCCGAGCCTGTGCGGGGGTAGCTCTTGCCCCCTGTGGCCAATACCACACTATTGGCGGTGTATGTTTTGCCCGAGCGACACGCAATTCCCTTGACTTTGCCCTGCTCCAAAATAAGCTCTTTACAGGCCGTCTCTCGCACCAAGTGCACACCACCCTCTATAGCCCAGTTCATAAGTGCCTCGGCGACATCCCCCGCCAAATCGCTCTCGGGGAAAACCCGCCCACCCCTCTCGGTTTTAAGGGGTACACCCAGGCTTTCAAAAAGCTCCATTGTGTCGTGGGGCGAAAGGGCATCGACTGCGCTGTATAAAAACCTTGGATTTGTACGCACCTGTGCCATGAACGCATCTGGAGTGCAGTCGTTTGTCACATTACAACGCCCCTTGCCGGTTATGCGCAGTTTGGCAAGGGGTTTGCGCCCCTGTTCGCACAGCATCACACGGTGCCCTCTGCGCACCGCAACACCCGCACACATGGTGCCGGCCGCACCCGCTCCAACCACTATAACGTCAAATTCGGTCTGTTTCAAATCTTTCTCCTTACATGCCACATCTATTTTTGTTCAAATGGCTTTTGATAGACATTGTATTCGTCCCAAATATACTCAAGGCGGTCGAAGGTTTTGGCCACCTCATCACGGTTTTGCATACCCGCCGCCACAATTATGGCGTTTATTAGGCTAAGCGGTGCCACAAGCGAATCTACAAACGAGGCCATGTCACTGCGGGCTATGAGTAGGCGGTCGGAATATTCGGCCAGGGGTGAGGCAGGGGAATCAGTTATAGCGATGACAGTGGCACCGCTTGAGCGGGCATATCTTGCCGCCTTGACTGTCCGTTGTGAATAGCGGGGGAAGCTTATGCCCACAAACACATCCCCATGCCCTATATGTATCATTTGTTCAAACATTTCACTGGCTGAGGTGGTGCTGATTACCCGCACATCATCAAATATGTGATTAAAATAAAAGCCCATAAAACCGGCAAGTGTCGCCGAGGAGCGCACACCCAAAATATATATACGTTTTGCGGCCGATATGGCCTCCACCGAACGTGAAAATTCCTCGGCAGAAATCTCCTCAAGGGTACGCCTAATTTTTTCTATATCGAGGCTTAACACCTTGCCCAATACATCCTCTCGCCCTATCTGCTCAACTGTCACATCCATGCGTTGCACCGAGGTCAAGCGGTTACGAATGAGCTCTTGTAGTACACGTTGTAGCTGTGGGTAGCCGTCGAACCCGAGCTCTGTGGCAAAGCGAACCACGGTTGACTCGCTCACACCGACAGCCCCACCCAAGCGGGAGGCCGTCATAAAAGCCGCCTTATCATAATGCCGTAGCAGATATTCGGCAATGAGCCGTTGCCCCTTTGAAAAGCTCCCCATTTCGTTATTTATACGACCGAGCAAATCCGTATTCATTATAAAACCCCCATCATTTTTAAAATCATACATAAAATAATAAAGTATATTTTCTCACACACTTTATTTTACGTCATATCACTTCAAATTGCAAGTTAATTTGCCTAAAATAAGGCTATTTTTGCAGGATTTAACCCATCCCCCTGCAAACTTACCTGTTTATGGCAGCATATCATAAAAATGCCGCACCCCATTTTTCGGGGTGCGACGATTTTTATCACAAAGACCGATTACTCGGCTGTGGGTATCAAACTGTAGGTATTATTTATCCAATAGCCACCAAATACTGCGATTTCCACAGCGATTTGGGTGCTGGGGAGGTCGTTAAAATGCCACCACTCCGAGGCCAAAGGAGTAAGCCCCGCATCGGTGCAATATTTTTGCATCAGCATAGAACCCTCGGTAACACTCTCAGTAAAGGGCACACCGCGCCATGCTTCGTCCGAATTTGACTGCACGGGATAAGAATATATTGCCGAGGCCACGCTCAGTTCATGTACATCGGTTTGCATATCATATTCGGTGTGGTCGGTTACCGCTGTGTAGAAATAATCACCCACTATAATGTCCTGCGTGGCATTGACCTTTGCAAGGCTCGAGTCTATAGCAGTACCCCGCTGGTGAGTGTAGGGTGCGGGGGCTAAAAAGAATCTTTCGGTGAAAGAATTAACAAGTATTCCGGCTTGCACGCTCTCATTTTCTTCAAACAAATCAGAAAAATTCTCATGTACCATTGTGTGGGCCATGGAGGGTCTAAAGGCTTCGTATATTATAAGACAGTTGCCCTCGGCGAGGGCGGCCTGCTGTGCAGTGGCTATCTTGGATGCCATCCCATACAAAACAGGCATGATGTATTCTTCCCTGCCCAATCGGTCATTAAAGTCGCTCATCTGGTACAGAGCCTGACCTGTGACATTGGGAATATCAACCCCCGACGATTTAAGTCGGGAGGAATAGGTATTTGTGTTATCATAAATTATAGAGGGTATAACATCCGGTAGATTTATCATGCAGTAGGCACTTATGACCCACCCTTCTCGGGTGTCCGATCGCACATACCACCACTCGCCCGCATCTTCCACGATGGTAAACCCTGTGCCGGCCATTACAAATGATGTAGCCTCTTGTTCACTATCGGGATTAGTATAAACCGCAAGATCGGAGGCGGCATAGCCTGTTGCACCCTGCACAGGCAGTTCAAACACATCACCCGAGGCAATATTGTCGATATACCCATCGATGTTGACGACGGGCGGGAGCGGCGGTCGTTCTATCCCTGACTGTTCCGGCTCAGGCTCGGACTCTGACAGGGACTGAGATTCTGACTGCGACTGTTCCTGTGGTACTTCGGCGCTTGAGGACGGCGCAGGCGGCATATCCGACGACGAGCTACCCTCCATGCCCACTCTCGACTCACAGCCCATAACCCCTGTCATAATCATAATAAATGCGAGTAATATTGCAATTTTTCTTATCAACTTGATACCTCCTGTATAATATAACAATTGAAAAAATCAAATGAGAGTCGCAAAAAATTCTCCAAGCGGTGTGAATGTATTGAGTACATAAAACAGTAGCAAATGCGCCGGATAAAACAGATAAAACGCCCATGACATAACCTTTGATTTTCTGCCCAGTTTCCCATTATACATATATATCATGGGGATGGCAAGCACAATTCCTACCTGATACCAATGGGTGTAAGGGCCGTTTGTGGCATGCATCCTAAGAAATGTGGGAAGAAGATGGAATGTAATTCCTATAAAGCCAAATGCTATCATCTGCTGTTTCCAATTTCCATGAAATATACCAAAAACTACTATCCACAAAACGGCGACATAATTCCAATCGGCCGTGAGACAGACAAGACAACATCCCCATACAATCACAGGTTTTAATAGGATATGGATTTTATCGCTTTTGAGAGCGACCAATGCCACCAGTCCCATTGCGAGTGGCCACATAACACTGGTGGCTTCAAAAAAGCCAAACTCAAACGCCAACACATATGGCACATGAGATACCACCGCAAACATAAGTAGGCGGGTTATATACCGCCGCCTGTTTGAGGTGTAGTAGTAGCCCTCGGCGATGAAGTAGCACATAGTGGGCGCTACAATGCGCCCGATTATTTTCATGCTCACACCCAACACCGTATCATAGGACAAAAACACCGTGGAGAAGTGGTCAAAAAACATTGCCACAATAGCTATAATTTTGAGCTGATTGGCTGTGAGACACTTTATCATAATTATGACCATTCCTTTCTGCTAAAGGCATAAAACAACCATGAAAATGGGCATAAATATGCCATGTTTTTCGGTTGTGACGAAGTGACGAGAAAAACGGCTTCTAAAAATTAAGTTTGAAATTTATTTCAAACTTTGTTTCCCCCGCTCCTTTGGTATTTAAGCCTATGCGATAACCCTATAACATATACTTTCTCATTTTAACCTCAAAATATGATATGGTTGTGAGGTTTTAAATATAAAAAATCCCATCGACAAAATATAGCCGACGGGATTTTTTATACAACTATGTGGATTTTTATATTGCAGTGCCTACCGGTTCAAGTCTGGGCAGCAGTAGCCTTGCGGCCACCACGGCGGCGACGGTCGTGATTATAATCTCGGGAATCATGTAGGAGCTGTTATAGGTCAGCGAGTAGAGCCATACAGGCATCTCGGGGGGAGCATATGCGCCCCATATGAGCACGCCCGACAAAAAGCTGCACACAAGGCGCAAAAGTCCCACTATGACACAGCTCACGGCAATGCCGGCAGCTTGATTTTTAAGCATACGCCTAAATAAATCTGCCGACCCAAGCACCGTAAAGGCCAGAATATAGTCAAGCAGTATACAGCCCACCATGGCCAAAAGTGTGGTGGCATACATCACATTCTCAAGGCCGAACATCATCTGCAATAGTCCGTGGGCAAAACCTGTAAACAGCCCCCACTTCAGGCCGTGTCGCCAACTAGCCATCATGATAGGTAGCATACTGCACAGTGTCACCGAGCCACCTTGTGGCATCTCAAAGATGGGTATGTAGGCAAGCAATGTGGACAGGGCTATCATGAGGGCACACTCCACCAAAATTCTCACTCTACTTCTTGATTTTGTCATTGTCTTTTCCTCCAAATTCGGCGATGTGGACACTAAGTTAAATATTGATATTCCCGGCAGATTTTTCGTCAGGCAAGTCAAATTTTTGAAGGAATAGTGGATCTATTTCAAAAGAATTTGGCGTAGCATGGCGGAAAATATGCCGAAATAGCAATGTTAGGACTTTGTGTCAACATGCCCTAAATATAATCAATCAAAAGGCACCGTCACAAAACAAAAAAGCCGCAGGGATATACCCCACGGCGGATGCGTTGTGTACACATTTTCCTACGCTGGCATTATCCAGATCAGGTGCGGACATGCAAAAAAATACATATCCAAGGGTTAAGGACCATAGTCCTCTCTCAGCCAAGTAAACTCAGCACCCCACTATTTAGATTGTCAAGGTTATTATAATTTTTTATACCCGTTTTGTCAAGACTTTGTGCCAAAGATTTCTTGCACACCCTGTCCCAAGGCCTCCCACAGTTCTACTGTGGCAAAGCCCATCTTATAATTGGGGCTTTTGTTTAGGGCATGTATATCCTCGGTTTTTTCGCTCTCGGGGGTGGCAATCAGTCCCTCGCTGTCATCTTTCTCGGCGGCTGGTAGGCATAGCGGGGGATACATCACACACCACCAATTTTGCCCCTGCCCACTGCCTATAGTAACCTGTATTGCGTCATACATACCGGCCGGCATTACAATCCCATCGTAAACCCGTGTATCAAAATACATGTGGGTGACCTGTGCACTCACAGGCATTTCACAGCCACGTTCCCGCAGTGTTTGGGTGGCAATCTGCTCTATGGCCGTTAAATTTTGCTCTGCCACTTCCACGGCCTCTTGGGCACTGTTTGTCTGCTCGGGGAATAATTTTTCACTCTCGCCAAGCAGTGCATTTCGCACCGCTAATTTGTGTTGTTGGTCTATGTCGCTGTTTGAGTCGGCCAAGATGTGCATACGGAGCACCTGCCCTCTCACCTCGACACAATCCCCCGCAAAGGCCGCCATAGGGGAAATAATTACAGCTATAATAAGTCCAAATAAAAGTGCTAATTCATGTCTACGCATATGCATACGCATAAAAATCGTCCTTTCTCTCTGTCAAGTTAACAGAAGTCTGGACGATTTTTGTGATTTTATTCAGTTGTATACCAAAAGTATAAAATATGCAGTATAAATATGGCCTAAATCTTAATCTATTTAACGTATATCACTCTTTTTGTTCTTTGGGTGGTTCGTCATCATCTATAATGTCATCAAACAGCACCTGTGGTATAAAGCTACCTGCAAACTTGCCCTTGCCACGGCTTTTTACATACAAATACCCAAACGGTGCAAAGACAACTGCCCCAACAAAGTTTACAATCATATCCTTCATGGTGTCATAGATGCCTATATCGAGATATCCACCAAGGCCAAGGGGTATTTCCTGTCCATCGGCCACCACAATGACATCGGTGATATTCTTTATAATGACCACTTTATTTTCACCGTCGGGATTGAGGGTGACGGTAGAAATCTGATTAAGCACGGTATCCTTTTGGGTGTCCATGAGGAAAAAGTAATCCATTGAAAACTCAAAAAACTCCCACAGCACACCTATAGTCATCGAAAAACAAAAGGCCACCACCGCCATAAATGCGGGGGATAATCTCAGTGAAAATCTGTCGTGACGATTGAGCATATCGACCAGTGAAAACCCGATTGCGGCACATAAAAATCCGTTTGCGGTGTGAAGTGCGGTGTCCCAATGGGGAACATTGAGATAATAGGCCTGTATCTCGCCCAAAATCTCGGCCGCAAAAATAAAAAATAGGACTATAATCTCAAGAGTATCGGGTAAATCAATCTTCAAGCGACGCTCAAATAAACTTGGTAGAGTAAAAAGCACCAATGTGAGTATACAGAGAAAAACATTTGAATAGTTTTGATTGAAAAATTGTGCTACCAAAACCGCCACAACAAACAGCCTAAGCACAATATACACCGTGGCCATCCGACGTGTTCTCACCGTTTTTTGTCTAACAGCCCTCTCTTTTCTGCCCATAAGTCCTCCATTTCAAGCTGTATTGCCCCGCATCATCCAAGACTTCCTAAAAACAGCTCTATGCGGCGCAGTGCTTCTATTATATGTTCCACCGAATATGAGTATGATATGCGCACAAATCCCTCACCGCTGTCACCAAACGCATTGCCCGGAACCACGGCCACCTTTTGGGATAGCAGTAATTGCTCGCAAAACTCCTCCGAACTAAGCCCTGTGGACTGTATCGATGGGAAGGCATAAAATGCCCCCTTGGGGTCAAAGCAGGTCAACCCCATGTTGTTTAGGCTATCGACAATCAGCCCCCGACGCATGTTGTACTGCACTGTCATGCGTGCAATTTCCTCATCACAGTCGGGCGAAAGCGCCTCAATTGCGGCGTACTGACTTGTGGTGGGTGCCGACATTATGGCGTATTGATGTACCTTTGTCATCTGGGCAATGACAGGGGCGGGCCCTGCGGCATAGCCAAGTCGCCAGCCGGTCATGGCGTAGGCCTTGGAGAAACCGTTTACCGTTATAGTCCGCTCCCACATGCCATCTATGCTCGCAAAAGCCACATGCTTACTTCCATAGGTCAGCTCGGCATAAATTTCATCCGACAGCACCATTATATTTGTGCCCCGCAAAACCTCGGCAATACCCTCTAAGGCTTCCCTACTCATCACAGCACCTGTGGGGTTGTTGGGAAATGGCAATATAAGCAGTTTTGTTTTGGGGGTTATGGCTGCCTTTACAGCCTCGGGAGTCAGACAAAACTTGTCCTCACCCTTTGTGGGTATAGGCACCGGAACCCCGCCCACTAAGCGGGTTATAGGGGTATAACACACAAATGACGGCTCGGGCACAAGCACCTCATCACCCGCATTTACAAGGGTGCGTATACATAGATCTATGGCCTCGGAACCGCCCACCGTCACCACAATTTCGTCAGTTGATTTATATGAGATATCAAAACGGCGGGACAAATAAGCCGATATAGCCTCGCGCAGAGGTGCAAGGCCACTGTTAGCTGTATACCAAGTGCGCCCTTTTTCGAGCGAGAGTATACCGGCACGGCGAATA
This sequence comes from uncultured Oscillospiraceae bacterium, assembly GCA_964370005.1. Classification (GTDB taxonomy): domain Bacteria; phylum Bacillota; class Clostridia; order Oscillospirales; family Ruminococcaceae; genus Heteroruminococcus. Next base: position 18,944 of record CAYJGR010000002.1, on the reverse strand, counting down.
CTGTAGGGTGTTTTGAAGTCGGGTTCGCCCACACCGAGTGAGATTACCCCCTCCATCGTGGCCGAAAGGTCAAAAAACTTTCGTATACCTGAGGGTTTTAGGTCGGTTACGGCCGTGGCCATCAGGGAACTATAATCTATCACAGGTTTGTGACCTCCCTCCCGTCGCCCTCATGCTCCATGAGTACAAGCCCACGTTCCTTGTATTTGCGAAGCACAAAGTGGGTGGAGGTCGAGCGAACCGATTCTATTGTTGAAAGCCTGTGCGCAACAAATAGCGCCACATCCTTGAAAGTCTTGCCTGATATGGTCAGCGCAAGGTCATAGCCCCCGCTCATGAGGTATACCGTCTCGACCTCGTCAAACTGGCATATGCGGGCGGCAATCTCCTCAAATCCCATACCGCTTTGTGGAGTGACCTGCACCTCGATGCGGGCGATACATAGGTCAAGGTCGGTCTTATCCCAGTCCACAATGGTTTTGTATCCCACTATAGTGCCGTCCGCCTCGAGCTCCCCCACGATTTTTTTGACCTGCTCGGGGGTGGTGCCCAGCATAGCGGCCATTTGCTCATCTGACAATTTGGCGTTTTTCTCAAGGGCTTTAAGCAGTTGCTCTTTCATTATACGGCCTCCACATTTATAGTATTTTCAGCTAAGTAAGATTATAGTATAAGTTTATCGTATATTGCAACAAAAATTTGCAGATCAATCCAGCGATATCATGTGTGGTTTTCGCTCGCGAAAGTAAGTATAGTGTGTAAATCCGGCCTGCTTTAGGATATCCATGGCAAAACCGCCACCTGCTCCAACATCGTCGGCGAGATGAGCATCACTTCCTATGGTCACGATTTCGCCGCCCAGCTCTCTAAAGCGTTTGAGTATAGGCAAATTGGGCATAGTCTGCCCCATACCCGAGCGCAGTCCCGATGTGTTTATCTCCATACCCTTACCGGTTTCGGCCAGCAGTTTAAGAATTGGATCTATAACCTCATTGTAATCTTCAAAGTTGATAGGAATACGATGCCTCCCCCACACATATCTGACAAGGTAGTTAAAATGGCCGATGGCGTCGAAGTTGCCCCATTTTACAATGTCGAGCATTTCTGCAAAATATGCTCGCACAGTCTCCCCGATATTTATGTCGGACGCACTGTAATCCCAGAAGTAGAAATCCTCATTCCCCAGCATGGCGTGTAGGGAACACAGCACAAAATCGAAGGGATACTGCTCCAAAATATCCCCCGCAATCTTGGGGTCATAAGCCGGTTGCCCCAGCTCCACCCCTAAAGATATCATAAGATTTTTACCCAATACAGCCTGTGCCTTTTGTATATCAAACACCGACTGCTCTATTCGGGCAAGATATCCGTACTCCTTTAGGTCATTGAGGTCGAAATGGTCAGTAATGGCTACGCCTTTCATGCCAAGTTCTGCGGCCTTCTCGCAAATGCACATCACGGAATGACTGCCGTCAGGGGAATTTTCAGAATGTATATGACTATCAAACAGTTTTCGGTACATTACGTCCCTCCTGTAATTTATGCTATGGTGGTCTATTTTTCCATATACAACTATATCACAAAATCACGCACAAGTATAGACAATGTACGTTTTATATGCGTAATATTTTCTCCCATATCCCCCTCACCCAAAATTTTTCAACATCAATTGTATTTACACTTATTTTATGTTATAATCACACGAGATTTTATTGATTGGAGTTGTTAATATGAGGGCTGTGATTACGGTAATCGGACATGATATGGTGGGTATTCTCGCCAAGGTTTCGACCGAGTGCGCCGACTGTGGCGCAAACATCATGGATGTAAACCAAACTGTCATGCAGGATGTGTTCGCCATGATAATGCTCATAGACATCGCAAAAATGAGTTGCCACCTGTCAGAACTCGGTGACCGCTTAGAGAAAGCCGTCGATGGTATGGGGCTTAAAGTCCATGTTATGCACCAAGATATATTTGATTCTATGCATCGCATTTAAGGAGGCTTTTTCTTGCTAAATACAAATGATATTCTTGAAACGATCACAATGATACAGGACGAAAATTTGGATATCCGCACCACAACCATGGGGATATCCCTGCTCGATTGTGCCGACAGCGATGTGCGTCGCTCATGTGAAAAAGTGTATGAAAAAATTACCCGCATGGCCGACAAGTTGGTCTCGACAGGCTGTGATATAGAGCGTGACTTCGGCATACCAATCATAAATAAGCGCATATCGGTCACCCCAATCTCGATGCTTATTGCCGCCTCAGGCGGTGACCCCGTGCTCTATGCCAAAACCCTCGACCGTGCCTCAAAGGAGGTTGGGGTTAACTTCATCGGTGGATTTTCCGCACTCGTACACAAAGGGTTTGCCGCAGGTGATCAGGCTCTTATCGACTCCATCCCCGAGGCACTGAGTGTCACCGACCAGGTCTGTTCCTCGGTCAACATAGGCTCGACCAAGGCCGGTATAAATATGGATGCCGTGGCCATGATGGGTGATGTAATACTCGACTGTGCCCGCCTTACCGCCGACCGCGACTGCATCGGTGCGGCCAAACTTGTGGTTTTCTGTAACGCTGTTGAGGACAATCCCTTTATGGCGGGAGCTTTTCACGGTGTGGGCGAGCCCGACTGTGTAATACATGTGGGCGTGTCGGGCCCCGGTGTGGTGCGTTCGGCACTGCAAAAGGCCGGACAGCTTCCCCTCAATGAGCTGGCCGACCTCATAAAGCGCACCGCATTCAAGATAACCCGCATGGGTCAACTTGTGGGATTTGAAGCCTCAAAGCGGCTGGGTATACCCTTTGGCATTGTTGATCTCTCCCTTGCACCCACCCCCGCAATAGGCGATTCGGTAGCGCACATTTTAGAGGAAATAGGTCTGGAGCAATGTGGCGCACCCGGCACCACTGCCGCATTGGCCATGCTCAACGATGCCGTGAAAAAGGGCGGTGTTATGGCTTCCTCGGCGGTTGGTGGCCTTTCGGGCGCATTCATCCCCGTGACCGAAGATGCAGGTATGATCGCAGCCGCACGAGAGGGTACACTCTCAATAGAAAAACTCGAAGCCATGACAGCGGTGTGCTCGGTGGGGCTTGATATGGTGGTGCTCCCCGGCGACATAAGCCCCCACACCATAGCCGCTATAATAGCCGACGAGGCCGCCATCGGCATGGTCAACCAAAAGACTACCGCCGTTCGACTGATCCCCGCAATCGGAAAGACGGTGGGCGAGGAGCTTGAGTTTGGCGGACTGCTGGGCGGTGGCCCTGTGATGAGGGTCGGCACAAAATCCCCCGCCCGCATGATATCCCGTGGCGGACATATTCCCGCCCCCATGCACTCGCTTAAAAATTAAAAGAATAATTCAAATTGGCAAGATAGAAAAGGGCAAGGGCATCTGTGTAGAGATGACCTTGCCCTTTTATTCTGCTACAAAACCCTAAGCGTTAACCCGCCTTACCCAGCATCTTAGGTCTAAACCACTGCAAATAGACTATAGAGATGTTGGTCAGGGCAAAATCGTACACGGCGAACACCACGTTGCCCATTCCGAGTATCACGAGTGCCGAATAACGACCAAAATCGCCAAAGCTTTCGAGGATATCGGGTATGCCGAGCACATAGATGATAACGAGGTAGGAAAAGATCATAGTAATATTGAATATCAAAAATTTTATTAGGAGCTGTAGCACCTTTGTGGGCAGGCGTTCAAGCAGTCCCTTTATGACGGGATAGTAACCGAAAAAGAATATAAAGAGCAGTGCCGCCTCACGGTCGGGCACAATGCCGAGTGAAAGCAGTGACACAGCGGCATACACCACCAAGGCGGTGCGCCACCCCATCTCGGCCACCACAGCAATTAGCACAATACCCGCCACAGCCGGCAAGGCATATGTGGCAAAAGGTATCATTCCGGTCATAAACATAAGAAGTAAACACAACCCCGCCGCCACTCCGCCAATGGCCACCTGTGTGCTTTTGCGAGCCATACTCAACACATCCCTCTGATTGCTATTTTACAAATTGTATTAAAAACCACCGCAACAACAACGTGTTATGCAGTTGGCGCAATAAAATGCGGCACAGATGTCGCAACAACTGCCACACATCATATTGCTCTGGGGACCGGCGCCCCCCTGCCCTGTGGCGTAACCGTTTTGACGTTGCCATAACAGCTGATTATAGGCCGCACGGTACTCCTGATTTTGGGGTTCCATCTCGTTTGCACGGGCAAAGTTGGACAATGCCTGATCAAGCCAACCTCTCGTATAACAAATGCTACCTTTAAGAAAATACCACTCGGCGTTACGTGAGCCCTGTGGCACACCTTCTATTAGCTCATCGGCCTCATTTATGCGCCCCGAGTTTATTAGGCGGCGAATGTCTGAAAAGCGGGAGCTCCCCCCGCCACTGCTCGAGGATTGTGTAGCCCCCACACCGCTTCGACGCTTACGCATAATCTCGTCGTAAGCCTCGTTTATCTCCTGCATTTTCTCCCCCGCAAGATCGGAAAGGGGGTTGTCCACAAAGTGGTCGGGGTGATACTTGCGGGCAAGTTCCCGATAGGCATCTTTTATTTGTTGTTCGGTGGCGTTTTGTGCCACCCCTAAGATTTTGTAGGGGTCATTCATAGCACATGCTCCTTTCGGGATGTCTTACTTGTAATAACTGCATCCACGCTGTTTTTTAGCCCCAGATGCAAAACATTTTCAATAATTCCACTCATATGATGAGTATTTAGCAGGTCGGCACATATCGACAGTTCCGACACGGTGAGATATAGCGCACCCTTGGCGTTGTCAATCATCTGCTGTTCATCCTCACAATCACCCATCAAAAAAGGGTTGTATCTGCCTTTTTTGCGGTCATCGGATAGGTCATCGAGTGCATCACACAGATATATAAATCTGCCCATCAGGTAGCCCATACGCCCTAATATACGCCTTTCTTTTTCCTGCTCGGATAACATTGTGAATATCTCCTCAAGCAGTGTGGCGGTGGGGTGGGCGGCCATGTCTGGGTCGGCACAGCGCTCGGTTTCGAGTTGCGCTTGACTTTGCATAGTTTGGGAGGCGGCCTTTGCAATGTCGGGGTGTCGTTGTGAAGCCTGCAAAAACGGTCTTTTGGCAAACAGTCGCAAAAACCATGTGCCTATATTCCTCCAAAACCCCTCGTCGGCAAGGTTGTCCGACAGCTTATGCCACAGCAGTATCATGGCGCAGTCGGCCGAGAAGGATAGACTGTCGTTATAAAGACAGCAGGGGCTTTTTTTGAGCGGATTTATCATACAACTTTGCGGGGAAAACTGTGGCGCTTCGGACTTTACAGCCATCGACAGGGTGGCTAAAAATGTAAAATCATAACTCAGTGTCATGCGAGCCATAGGGCCAAACGATCGCCCCAGCTGTTTACATAGTCCGCAATAAATTGCTTTGTAAGTGCGATACTGGCCTATTTTCAGCTCGGCATCAAAGGTGCGCACATATCCAAACATAACAAAATCACCCTCCCGCCGACAAAACTCGAAAAACAGTATAACATATTTTTAATATTTATAAAAGGTATTGTACACCAAATGACAAATAAAATGTTTAATAATCTGTAAATATAAACGATTTATGCCCCTTCTCTTGACAACAAGGGCAAAAATCCATAGAATAGTACATTATGCGCCCCGATTTCGGGGGATAATTTTATAATTTTTATTTTACTCATTTAAATCGATGAATAGGAGGGATTGTTTTGGCGTTTTTCAACAAGGAAATTGAGACCATGTCTCGGAGGGATATCGAAGACGTTCAGCTAAAAAAACTCAAGTGGGTGGCCGAGCATTGCTATAAAAACGTAAAATTTTATCGCGAAAAATTCGACAACAGCGGTTTTGATCCCTCAAAAATCAAGACATTGTCGGACATAAACTACATCCCCTTTACCACAAAGGAGGATATACGCGACACATATCCGTTTGGGCTGTTCGCCGCCAAGAAGCGTGACATTGTGCGCATACACGCCTCAAGTGGCACAACCGGCAAACCCACCGTTGTGGGCTATACCAAAAACGATATCGATGTTTGGGCCGAGCTTGTGGCAAGGCTATGTGTGGCGGTTGGGGCTACCCCCGACGATATCGCACAAGTTTCCTTTGGCTACGGTCTATTTACCGGTGCGCTGGGGCTACACTACGGCCTTGAAAAGCTTGGGGCTATGATAATCCCCACCTCAAGCGGCAACACCGAAAAACAAATAATGATGATGAAGGATCTTGGCACCACCGCCCTTATCAGCACCCCCTCCTATGCCCTGTATATGGCCGAGGAGGCACGCAAAATGGGCTACACCCCCGATGACTTCTCACTGCGCCTTGGACTATTTGGCAGCGAGGGCTGTACCCCCGAGATGCGTGTGCGCATCGAGGAGGCTTGGGGACTGTTCGCCACCGATAACTACGGTATGAGTGAACTTATGGGGCCCGGCGTTTCGGGCGAATGTGAACTGCGCTGTGGTCTACATATCGCCGAGGACCACTTCCTGCCCGAAATAATAGACAGTGTCACCTGCGAGCAAAAAAACCACGGCGAGAGCGGTGAACTTATTATAACCACCCTGACCAAAGAGGGCTTTCCTATGCTACGTTACCGCACAAAGGATATTTCCCTGCTCAATTACGACACCTGCGATTGTGGCCGTACCCATGTGCGCATGGAAAAAATTATGGGTCGCACCGATGATATGCTTAAAATCCGAGGGGTCAACGTCTTCCCCTCACAGATCGAAAGTGTACTCATGAACGTGTCCGAGGTGGGCGGTCATTATCAGCTGATACTGCGCCGCGAGAACTTTACCGATACATTGGAGGTCAAGGTTGAGATTGTCGATACCAGCCTGCTCGAGACCTACGGCGCACTTGAGCGCCTGTCGGATACCATCCATCACAAGCTACAAACAGTACTTGGCATAGATACAACCGTGACCCTGACCGACCCCCAAACCCTTGAACGCACCGCCGGCAAGGCCAAGCGCATTGTGGATTTGCGTAATTAAAAAAAGCGGAGGACTATCATGAAAGAATTGATGTTGGGCAACAAAGCGATTGCCCGAGGTTTGTATGAGAGCGGGTGTAGGGTGGTATCAAGCTACCCGGGTACACCCAGCACCGAGATCACAGAATATGTCAGCGATTACAGCGAGATTTACAGCGAATGGGCACCCAACGAAAAAGTGGCCATGGAAGTGGCCATCGGTGCAAGTATCGGCGGCGCACGTTCTTTTTGTGCCATGAAACATGTCGGGCTAAATGTGGCGGCCGACCCGCTGTTCACAGCCTCCTACACTGGGGTCAACGGTGGCATGGTCATCGCCGTGGCCGACGACCCCGGAATGCACTCCTCACAAAATGAGCAGGATTCACGCCACTACGCCATAGCCGCCAAACTCCCTATGCTTGAGCCCTCCGATTCATCGGAATGTAAAAGCTTTGTGGGAATGGCTTATGAGCTGTCCGAGAAATATGATACACCGGTAATCTTGCGCCTTTCCACCCGTATTTCTCACTCTCAGAGTATAATCGAGCTGTGTGAGCGCACCGAATACGACCTAAAACCTTATGAGAAAAACCCCCAGAAATATGTCATGATGCCGGGTGCTGCCCGAGGTCGCCATGTGGTAGTTGAGGAGCGCATGACAAAGCTCTCGACACTGGCCGAGACCACCCCGCTTAACAAGGTCGAGATGGCCGACACCGCCATCGGTATTATCACAAGCGGTGTGGCTTATCAGTATGTAAAAGAGGCTATGCCAAATGCCTCAGTACTTAAACTTGGGCTTGTAAACCCATTGCCCACACAGCTTATCAAGGACTTCGCCGCCAAGGTGGATAAACTGTATGTTGTCGAGGAGCTTGACGGCATAATTGAGAGCCACTGTAAAAACATCGGTATACTCGATGTGGTAGGCAAGGAGAGTTTCTCCCTGCTCGGTGAATTTTCTCAGCGCACTGTGGCCACCGTACTTGCTACTCCTGCCGAGGCAGGTCCCAAGTTTCCTCAGGATGTTCCGATTCGTCCCCCTGTGCTTTGTCCCGGATGTCCTCACCGTGGGCTGTTCTATACCCTGAAAAAGCTCGGGGTATTTGTAAGTGGTGATATCGGTTGTTATACCTTGGGTGCTATGCCTCCACTGGGTGCAATGGATACTACCATCTGTATGGGTGCCTCGGTCAGTGGGCTACATGGTTTCAATGTAGCACGAGGTGCTGACAGTGCCAAGCAGTCTGTAGCAGTCATCGGCGACAGTACATTTATGCACTCGGGCATTACAGGTCTTATTGATATTGTATATAACCGTGGTATTTCCACCGTGCTTGTGCTGGATAACTCTATAACCGGCATGACAGGCCATCAGCACAACCCTACCACAGGCTTTGATATAAAGGGGCAACCGACACCTGTGGTTTCGATAGAGGAAGTCTGTAAGGCTGTTGGTGTAAAACGTGTCGAGATAGCCGATCCGGGCGATCTTAAAAACCTTGAAAATGTGATAAAGGCTGAACTTGCGGCCGATGAAGTATCTGTGGTGGTGGTTCGTCGCCCCTGCGTACTGCTCAAGAGTGTAAAAACCGCCCCCCCACTGTGCATAGACAAAGAGAAGTGTATAAACTGTAAGATTTGTATGCGCATAGGCTGTCCCGCCATCTCGGTGGTGGAAGAGCAGGTGCAAATTGATCCGACGCTGTGTGTGGGTTGTGAACTGTGCACCCAGCTCTGCCCCAAAGATGCCATTGTAGGAGGTGCCAAAGCATGAAAACCAAAAACATTATGATAGTGGGTGTGGGTGGCCAAGGCAGCCTACTGGCCAGCAAACTACTCGGCAATGTGATTATGAATGCAGGATATGATGTAAAAGTATCCGAGGTGCACGGCATGTCTCAGCGCGGTGGTTCGGTGGTAACCTATGTGCGTTATGGCGACAAGGTGGCCTCCCCTGTTATAGAGCTTGGGGAAGCCGATCTTATAATATCTTTTGAGCTTTGTGAAGCTGCCCGCTGGCTTTCGTATCTTGCAAAGGATGGCAAAATGATCACCAACAGTCAAAAGATTTCCCCCATGCCGGTTATAACGGGAGCGGCCAAGTACCCCGAGAACATCCCCGAGCACATGGCGGCCACAGGTCGTGATATAAAGGTTGTTGACGCACTGGCACTGGCTATAGAGGCCGGCAGTGCCAAGGCTGTAAACGTGGTCATGATGGGTATGCTCTCCAACAAGATGGAGTTCACACAGGATAACTGGCTTGAGGCACTACAGCAATCTGTGCCCGAGAGATTTTTGGAGATGAATAAAAAAGCCTTTGATTTAGGGCGTAAGTCCAACGCATAACATCATAAAAGCAGGGAGGAACAAAACAATGCCTCGCAAGTATTGGAACGAAATTGAAATCGCACCACTGCACGAAATCAAGGCTATGCAATCATACAGATTGTCGGCCATGGTGCGCCATGTCTACGAAAATGTACCTATGTACCGCAAGCGTTTTGACGAAATGGGTATCACCCCCGATGACATCCGCTCGGTGGAGGATTTACACAAACTTCCCTTCACTTATAAGCAGGATTTGCGGGATGCCTACCCCTATGACCTGTTCGCTGTTCCTATGGAGAAAGTGACCGAAATCCACGCTTCGAGCGGTACGACAGGCAAACAAACCGTTGTAGGCTATACAAAAAACGATTTAGATGTTTGGAGTGAAATTGTCGCTCGTTCTATTACAGCGGCGGGGGGCGACGAGCACGACATGGTGCATGTCTCCTACGGCTACGGCCTGTTCACGGGTGGCCTTGGGCTACATTACGGCGCAAATGCCATCGGTGCATCGGTAATTCCCGTATCGAGTGGCAACACAAAGAGACAAATCCAGATTATACAGGATTTCAACTCGACAATACTGTGCTGTACCCCCTCATATGCCACATTTATCGGCGAGACCATGCGTGACATGGGTATAACCCCCGATCAAATCAAACTTAAGGCCGGCATATTCGGTGCTGAGCCTTGGACAGAGGAAATGCGCCGCCGTATAGAGGAGCTTTTAGGTATAAAAGCTTTTGATATCTATGGCCTATCCGAGATTATGGGGCCCGGCGTCAGCTACGAGTGCGAGGCACAAACCGGTATGCATGTATGTGAGGATCACTTCATCCCTGAGATTATCGACCCTGATACAGGAGAGCCCTTGCCCGACGGCACACCGGGCGAGCTGGTGTTCACTTGTATATCCAAGGAGGCACTACCCCTTGTGCGCTACCGCACCCGTGATATAGCCACTCTGACCCGTGAGGCCTGCCCCTGTGGGCGTACCCTTATTAAGATGACAAAGCCGGCCGGCCGCACCGATGATATGCTTATCATTCGTGGCGTAAATGTTTTCCCCTCACAGGTGGAGAGTGTACTTTTGGAGGTTGAGCATGCCTCCCCCCATTACCTCATTGTGATTGACCGTATGGGCGACTTGGATACCATGGAAGTACGAGTGGAGATGTCGAGTGGATTTGAGTTTGACGCCGTGCGCATGGTTGAGAAGAAGGAGAAGGAGCTACAGCGTGCTATAGAATCGACCTTGGGCATCGCTGTGACGGTGAATCTGGTCTCCCCCGGCAGTATCCAGCGCAGTGAGGGCAAGGCCGTGCGTGTTATAGACAACCGCAAAATGTAAACCGTAGTAATTTAGCTAACATTGCCAAAATAAGTGGCTAAAATTTAGTTACTGTATGGTCTACAAATGTGGTATACTTGATACAGTAAGTATATGTTTTGTTTGGCACAATTTAACCTATTTGGGAGGGAAACGCTGTGACTATAAAGCAACTTTCGGTTTTTATTGAGAACACACAGGGCAGACTTGCCGACATCACCCATGTTTTGCAGGAGAACAACATCGACATAAGGGCATTGTCGCTTGCTGATACCACAAAGTTTGGTATTCTGCGTCTGATTGTAGATAACCCCGACACGGCCGAGGCTTCGCTTAAAAAAGCCGGCCTCACGGTTACACTCACCGATGTAATAGCTATCGGTATCGATGATAAGCCAGGCGGGCTTGCGTCGGCCATTTCGGTGCTCAGCGACAGCTCGGTGAACATCGAATATATGTATGCCTTTGTAAGCCGTGAACACAGCACAGCCTATGTTATTGTGCGTGTCGACGACAACGATGCCGCTGTAAAACTGCTAAAAGAAGGTGGCATCTCTATCCTTCGTGGCAAGGATATCTACAGCAATTAATTGTTAGCTACTATATCTTAGAAAAGGGCAAGGTCATCTGCTGTGATGACCTTGCCCTTTTTACATTGCTAATCTCTATGCCCTGTGCCACTTAACACCCTGCGGGGTGTCCTCAAGGGTTATGCCCTTTTGTGCCAACTCGTCACGGATGGCATCGGCTCGAGCAAAATCTTTGTTTTTGCGTGCCTGCTGACGCTCCTCAATTAGCGCCTCTATCTCTTCATCCAAATTATCGGTTTTGCGATTGTACAGTATGCCAAGTACATCGGCAAGGCTGTCAAAAAGCTCGGCAGCGGCCTGCATACTCTCGGTCGAGCGAGGCTGTGCCACAAATGTGTTTATATCCCGCACAAGGTCAAATAGTGCTGCGATGCCATCGGCTGTGTTAAGGTCGTCGTCCATAGCGGTGATAAACTGCTCTTTGCGCTTTTCGAGTTGTGCTATAAATTCACTTTCCCCCTCGGTCGCTGTGTCGGCGGGGGTTTTCATGGCAAAATCGAGGTTGTTACGGCAGGTGTACAGTCGCTCAAGTGCCGCACGACACTGTTCCACCACCTCAAGGCTGTAGTTAATAGGACTGCGGTAATGTGCCTGAAGCATCATAAATTTTATGGGCTCGTAGCCGTAGCGCTCAGCTACATCACGAGTGGTAAAAAAGTTGCCAAGGCTCTTAGACATCTTCTTATTATCAACATTTATATAGCCGTTGTGCATCCAGTAGCGGGCGTAATCGCCATCGCAACTGCATTCGGCTTGAGCAATCTCATTCTCATGATGTGGGAATATCAGGTCCTGCCCGCCACAGTGTATATCAATCCCCTGCCCCATGTGCTTGCGAATCATGGCGGTGCACTCTATATGCCACCCGGGACGCCCCGCACCCCACGGTGACTCCCACTGGGGTTCACCCGGCTTTGCAGCCTTCCACAACACAAAATCAAGGGCATCCTCCTTGCGGGAGTCCACATCTATGCGCTTGCCTGCGTCCAACTCCTCAAGAGGTTGGTGGGATAGCTTACCATACTCCTTAAATTTGCGAGAACGGAAATAGACATCCCCCTGGCTGGGGTAAGCGTAGCCGGCATCGACGATTTCTCCTACAATCTTTATGATCTCCTCAATGGTCTCGGTGGCCTTGGGATGGATATCGGCCTCACGCACGCCAAGACCTTTCGCATCTGTCCAATATTCCTCGATGTAACGTTCGGCCACCTCGGCCACAGTCACGCCCTCTTCATTGGCCTTGGTTATAAGCTTATCATCAATATCAGTAAAGTTCTGTACAAATGTCACGTCGTATCCCCTGTATTCGAGGTAACGACGTAGCGTGTCAAATACGCATATCGGACGGGCATTGCCTATATGGATGTAGTTATACACAGTGGGACCACAGGCATAAATTAACGCCTTGCCCGGCTGTATAGTGACAAACTCCTCCTTTTGGCGGGTCAGTGTGTTGTAAACTTTCATAATTTGTATATTCCTTTCTGTAATGCTTATTGCTCACTTTTTTTCTTTTTGGCTCTCACCTGTTTAGTCTGCTCAGCTAACTTCTCTTCAAACAGTTTCTCGAGTTTTTGTATGCGCAAATTAAGCTCATTTATATCCTGCGACACAGGGTCTGGGATGTGGATTTGGTCAAGTTGTGGCGCAGGTTTTGTGCCTGCCTTGCGGCGTACAATCTTGGCTGGAACACCCACCGCCGTGCTACCCTCAGGCAGACTGTCCAGCACTACCGCACCTGCCGCAATCTTAGAACCTTTACCGATGCGCAGTGGTCCCAGTACCTTTGCACCACTGCCCACCATAACCCCCTCACCCAAGTCAGGGTGACGTTTGCCACGGTCTTTGCCGGTACCACCAAGGGTCACCCCTTGATATATAACACAATTATCCCCCACCGTAGCGGTTTCACCTATAACAACCCCCATGCCGTGGTCAATAAGCACACCATGCCCGATTTTGGCCCCGGGATGAATTTCTATACCGGTCAAAAATCTGTTGCCTTGACTGATTACTCTCGCTAAAAAGTATTGTCGTTTTTTATAGAGCCAATGTGCAGGCCTATGCAAAATTATCGCATGAAGTCCCGCATAAAGCAGTAGCACTTCAAGGCTATTGCGGGCGGCGGGGTCTCGGTCTTTTATACCTTTTATATCCCTGCGCAGTCCCTCAAGTATCATGATATTACCCCCTTAAAATCTGTGACAAAATACAAAAACGCCCCCGTCCCCCAATAAGGGACGAAGGCGACAAATTTGCCACGGTTCCACTTCGTATTTCTCACTTTAACGCCCTTAACGCAGGCCGACGCCACACCATACTGCCACCATAACGGCGGGTTCCTGCGGGGTGCTGGCGGGTGCATTTCATCCCTGTACCTATCCAAAGGATGCTCTCAGCGGGTATGCATCCTATCTCTGTTGCGGCACTGTATGGGACTACTTCTCCCGATAAACGCATTTGTAATTTATAGATATGTCGCAATCGTTCTGAGTGTTACTCTACCACAAATCCCCCAAAAAGGCAAGTGTGACGGACAAATATAGCCCTCATTTGTTATGACTTAGCAGTGCACGGTTGGCATAAAGGTAATTCACACCCGATATCACGGTCAAAAGGGTGGTGAGCAGTGCCCCTACAAAATATATGGTTCTGCTTGGCAAGAAAGTCGGCTCGGCGGCAGCCAGCGCAAGTGCCGAACATATCCACAACATCGTAACCACTGTCTTGGCCTTGCCCCAGCCGTCGGCCGCAATCACAAGGCCATCGGCCGCCGCAATCAGTCGCAGCGATGTGACCAAAAACTCCCTTGCCATAACAATTATCACCACCACGGGACTTAGCCCATACACAGGTATAAAGCATATCATAGCCGACATAACCAGCACCTTATCGGCCAGCGGATCCATAAATTTGCCAAAGTTGGTTATAAGGCCATCCCTACGGGCTATGTAGCCATCGAGCCAATCGGTGATACTGGCCAGTGTAAACAGTCCAAACGCCCACCAAAACCGCCCCGGCAGTCCACTCCACATCATAGCCACCACAAAAAACGGCACCATAATCATTCTAAGTATTGTAAGTTTATTAGGTAAATTCATTTGGGATTTTGCTCCTTTCGGTGAACCGTGTCACCACACGCTGTCCTCAATTGTATATCTGCAATACATATCTGTCAAAACAACCTTTTCCCATCTGAAATATCTATGCCCATTTCTTTGGCCATCCCCGACTGCTTGAAAGGGTTTATATTTCTCACCACGCCATCTTTTCTAAAAAGTGAACCTGTATTCTTAAACCAGAAAGTTGTGCCCGAATTTAGGCACTGGCGGCGAATGCCCAGCACCCAGTCATAATCGCAAATTCGAGCCTCCCGCCCTGTCTCTCCACCGACTGTGACATGACCCACCCCATGAAGATACTCGGTCAAGTCCATCTCCCCCAACAGCGGGGCGCAGGCGATAAACCGTCGCTTTATGGGGTAGGACAAAAACAGGGGCAGTCTGTAGTCGGCCAAGGTCTGATTTTCAACGGTACATCCGATGTTCACATTGTCGTACCCCTCGCCCCAATCTGTGGGAAGCGATACCGCAAAGCGGTCGATACGCTTTGTCAAAATCAAAAAATCTATATCACTTCTTTGCCTTATGATAGCCCAAGCCTCTTTGCGCCACGCATCGGCCTCAGGCAGGAAAAAGTCGGTTGCAAAGCAGGTGGCAAGAATTTTATCGCCCTTTATGCTGTACTCTCCCTTTGCATTTTTCCTTATCGGCCAGTTGAATTTATCGGTTTTTTTCACGGTGTTTTGACCGTAACGCTTGGAATGTGTCCCATAAAAATAACAATTTGTGCATCCATCACTTATCTTATAACATCCCGTCCACGGCTCCCAGTTCATACCTCGCCCACCAAATCATACCCCTCGGTACCGGTGATGCGCACCATCACCATATCACCTGTATTTATCGGGTCATCGGTCGAAAACCACACCTTTGTATCTATGTCAGGGGCGTCCATGAAACTGCGCCCACCCCACATATTATCGCCATTCTCGTCCTGTCCTTCGACAAGCACCTCAAGGGTTTTCCCAACAGTACCCTCGGCCGCACGAAATGCCACATCCATTTGGGTTTGCATTATGATATCGGCACGGCGACGGCGCTCCTCCTCCGGGAGCATCCCCTCCATAGTGGCGGCAGGTGTGTCCTCCTCGGTCGAGTAAGAAAAACAGCCCAGTCGCTCAAACTTTGCCTCCTGTACAAACTCACATAGCTCCTCGAATTCCTCATCGGTCTCACCGGGGAATCCCGCTATGAGGGTGGTGCGCAGTACGGCGTTTGGCAGTTTTTCTCTAATATTTTTTATAAGCGCCAGCAGGCTTTTTTTATCCCCTGTGCGGTTCATGGCGGATAAAATGCGGGCGTTGCAGTGCTGTACCGGCATGTCGATATAGGGCACGACCTGTGGGTGTGCCGCCATGCTATCAAGCAGTCGGTCGTTCACACGCTGTGGGTAGCAATATAGCAGTCGCAACCACACAAGCCCCTCGAGTTCACATATCCTCTCTATAAGCTCGGGAAGCATAATCTCCCCATATAAATCCTCGCCGTACCTCGTAGTATCTTGTGCCACAAGGTTTATTTCCTTTACCCCTTTTGCAATGAGGTCTCGGGCTTCATCTATTATGCTCTCCATTTTGCGACTGCGAAAATCGCCACGAATAAGTGGGATGGCGCAGTAGCTACAGCGGTTATCACAGCCATCGGCCACCTTTATGTAGGCCGAGTGAGTGTCGGCAGTCAGCATTCTCTTGCCATCGAGGGGTAGGGCGTTTTTCTCCCCCGCCTCAATGATCCGCTCGCCACCCAGTGCCTTGGCTATGGCTCTCGCTATATCACTATTTTTACCTATGCCCAATATCACATCGATCTCGGGGATTTCGGCCGCCAAATCCTCCCGATACCGCTCGGCAAGACAGCCTGTCACCACCACAACACGAAGGTTGCCCTCGCCCTTGCGACCGCAGTACTCCAAGATGGTATTTATCGACTCCTGCTTTGCATCCTCAATAAAACCACAGGTGTTTATTATCACGGCGTCACACTGGGCAGTGTCGGTCGAAATCTCATACCCGTGCTCCACCACCAGCGATACAAGCACCTCGGCGTCGACCTGATTTTTCGAACATCCCAGCGACACCATTCCCACTTTTGTCGTCATATATCCTCCATCATAAGTGGCATTCAGTCCTCGTCGTAAAGCCTGAGCACCTGCCTTATGGTCTCGTATTCATATCCCATGCGCATAAGTTTTGCCACAAGGGCACTGCGCTTTTTGGGGTCATCGGGCAGTGGCGTGTGACGGCGCTCCACAAGCTCCCGCAGTCGCTCCTGTTCGTCCTCCCACTCGCCCTCGCAGGCTGTCTCTATGACCTCATCGGTCAAACCCCTACGCTTTAGCTCGGCCACGATGCGCCGTTTGCCGTAGCCTTTTAGGTTTTGTCGGTCGGACGCAAAACGACGGGCATAGTCCTCATCATCCACAAGGCCGAGTTCCTGCATACGCTGTACCGCCTCGGCCGCCGCCTGTGGGTCGGACTTTTTACATAGTTTCTCATACAGTTGCCCCGAGGTCTTGGCCGAATGAGAAAGCAGGTTCAGTGCCTGCTCCTTGGCGGTACGCCCCTCACTTTCAAGGCGAATTCCCTCCAACTGCTCCACTGTCACAACCTGTCCCGCCACAATCCCACAGGCAATAAACACCTCGGGGTGAACCGAGAATAAAAACTCACCATCGACAAAAAGGGAGTATCTCCCCCTTTTTGTCATCTGTATATCGGTCAGTATCATCACTCATCCACTTCCACGGTGACATCCATGGCAGCGGCGGCACCTCGACCGAGCTTGCGGGGACCTGCCTTGGTGGCAGGTTTCTTCTCTACCGCCTCCGAGCCTCCCGCACGGATTTTCTCCTCTATCTGGGCGCAGAACTCGGGGTTATCACGCAAGTAAGCCTTGACATTGTCACGTCC
This sequence comes from uncultured Oscillospiraceae bacterium, assembly GCA_964370005.1. Classification (GTDB taxonomy): domain Bacteria; phylum Bacillota; class Clostridia; order Oscillospirales; family Ruminococcaceae; genus Heteroruminococcus. The sequence goes on along the minus strand of CAYJGR010000002.1, from coordinate 1,621 downwards.
CTGCCCAAGGCGGGTTTCGCCGTAGTTAAACCATGCACCCGAACGGTTTATTATATCCATCTTGACGGCCAGGTCAAGCACTTCGCCCTCATGGGAGATGCCCTTGCCGTACATTATGTCAAATTCAGCCTCTTTAAATGGTGGGGATACCTTGTTCTTGACCACCTTTACCCTTGTGCGGTTGCCGATCATCTCGGTGCCGGATTTGAGTGCCTCTATACGGCGCACATCAAGGCGCACCGAGGCGTAAAACTTCAGGGCACGTCCGCCGGGGGTTGTCTCGGGGTTGCCGTACATAACACCGATTTTTTCACGCAACTGATTTATAAATATAACCGTGGTATTGTTCTTTGATACAGCACCCGTTAGTTTGCGCAGGGCTTGGGACATAAGTCGGGCTTGCAGTCCCACATGACTGTCGCCCATCTCACCCTCTATCTCGGCACGGGTTACCATGGCGGCCACCGAGTCGACCACCGCCACATCTATTGCCCCCGAACGCACAAGCGATTCGCAAATTTCAAGCGCCTGCTCGCCTGTATCTGGTTGGGCGACCAGTAGGGAATCTATATCCACACCCAGTGCCGCCGCATAAACAGGGTCAAGGGCATGTTCCACGTCTATAAACAGCGCCTCGCCACCACGCTTTTGCGCCTCGGCCACGATATGTAATGCCACGGTGGTTTTACCCGAGCTTTCAGGGCCGTATATTTCAACGATACGCCCCCTGGGCACACCGCCTATACCCAGTGCGGCATCCAGTGCAAGTGAACCCGTGGGGATAGCCTCAACATTCAGCCCCACATTTTGGCCCAGTTTCATGACAGCACCTTTGCCAAACTGCCTTTCTATTTGGCTAAGTGCCGTTTCGAGTGCCTTTTGCTTATCTCCCGATGCTTTTTCATTTGATACCGCCATATAAATGCTCCTTTCGCCGCTAAACGCAAGCTAAAAACTTCTGTACAATTACCCCTCTATATCGGGGACATAAAGTGTCTTTTTACATGCTATTATGCTTACTTTATCATACACATCATTATATACATCTTTTTAGATAAAAGCAAGCAAATTTCAACATTTTAGAACATTAGTTCTTATTTTTCGCCACAAAAAGCCGGACGCAGTACCGTCCGGCAGGTTGTTTTGGGGTTGTCGGTTTGGCTTAGAGGTAGGCACCGATGGCATACACCGCAACAGTGATGACAAAGAAAACCGCACAACCGATCTTGATAAAACGGTTGAGTGTGGCATCGATGGAGCGGTCGCCCTCACGATCCATAAAGGAATTGCCCGCACCTGCAATGCTGGAAATAGCATCGCTCTTGGGATTTTGGAATACGATCATCAATACGAGCAGAATACTTGTGATAATCATGCAAATTGCGCCAATAATTTCTAATACGTTCATTTGTTGAACCTCCTGATTAGCTTTTACTCTACAAAGCATTTTATCACAAGCTATAAAAATTTGCAACCATTATTTTCTGTCCTTCGGCAATCTGTCCTCTAACACGTAGGGGGCGGGTTTCCCGTCCCGCCATTTAGAGATTAGATGATAGAAATTAATTGTAGGGAACGCATTGTATGCGCTGCGAAACGTTGCGGGTTATCCCCACGTGGC
>CAYJGR010000001.1:67988-91341 GCA_964370005.1 uncultured Oscillospiraceae bacterium | reverse complement strand
ATGAGCAATGTCATAAAGGATACCGAAATAACCATAAGAAATCTTGTGCAGGAGGCCATACAAAGTGCGATGCAGGCGGGGGTTATAAAACAAACCGATTGCCCCGATTTTGTGGTCGAGATACCGGCCGACACCACCAAGGGGGATTTTGCCACAAATATCGCCATGGTGGGTGCCAGAGCCTTCGGACAGCCCCCCCGCAATATTGCAAAAGAAATTGTAGATAGGCTAAATTTATCCGACACCCCATTTGAGCGTGCTGAGATTGCAGGTCCCGGATTTATCAATTTATTTGTAAAACAGGATTGGTTTTCCGGCATTGTGAGGGGTGTGCAGGAGGATGGCGAGAATTATGGCCGCAGTGATTACGGCCGTGGGCAAAAGTATATGGTCGAATTTGTATCGGCTAACCCCACAGGCCCTATGCATATGGGCAATGCGAGAGGCGGGGCACTCGGCGATTGTCTGGCCGCCGCACTCGATTGGGCGGGATTTGAGGTCAGTAGGGAATTTTATGTCAACGATGCCGGCAATCAGATAGATAAGTTTGGGCTGTCGCTGGCCACGAGATATAGACAGATATACCTCGGGGAGGAGGCCGTGCCCATGCCCGAGGACTGCTATCAGGGTGACGATATAAAGGAGCACGCCAAGAACTTTGCCGAGTGTGAGGGCGATAAGTATATCGATGGCGATTTTCAGGAGCTTTCGACTGCCATTGTGGATTACGCACTGCCAAAAAACCTTGAAAAGATGCGCAGTGATATGGATAGATACCGCATAAATTATGACTTGTGGTTTCACGAGAGCGGACTATATGAGAGCGGGGAAGTACAGGCTGTGGTGGACAAGCTGACACAGCGTGGCATGACCTACGAAAAAGAAGGTGCGATCTGGTACAAAAACGCCGAGGTTATGGGGGTACAGCTCGCCGCACAGGGCAAGACTGAGGAGCAAATCGCCGCTTTGGAGCTAAAAGACGATGTGCTTATACGTGCCAACGGCAACCCCACCTATTTTGCGGCCGATATCGCATATCATTACGATAAGTTTGCCACAAGAGGGTTTGACCGTGTGATAAATGTCTGGGGAGCTGACCACCACGGGCATGTGGCTCGCCTGAAAGGTGCGCTGACGGCGGTGGGACTTGACGGCGATAAACTCGACATCGTACTCATGCAGCTTGTGCGCCTGACAAAGGACGGCAAGCCCGTCAAGATGAGCAAGCGTACCGGAAAGGCCATCACCCTGACCGATCTGCTCGAAGAGATTCCCGTGGATGCCGCAAGGTTTTTATTTAATATGCGTGAGCCGGGGTCTACGGTGGATTTTGATCTCGATTTAGCGGTGGAGCAGTCGAGCCAAAATCCTGTGTATTACGTGCAGTACGCCCATGCCCGCATATGCAGTATACTCAAGAACTTGGCGGCCGAGGGGATAAGCCCCCGAGAGGTGAGTGGTGAGGAACTGTCACTATTGGTCGATCCCACCGAGCGGGAACTCATACGTCGCATGGGGGCATTGCCAAATGAGATTATAGAGGCCGCAAAGCAGTATGACCCCGCAAGGCTGACAAAGTACGCTATAGATATCGCAACACTTTTCCATAAGTTCTATAACGCCTGCCGTGTGCGCTGTGAGCAGGAGCCACTGATGCAGGCAAGACTCGCACTTTGCATAGGACTGCGCACCACACTGCGCAACACCCTTGCACTACTTAAAATTACTACGCCCGAAGTTATGTGATATTTTGATTGACACAAGGAGGAGTACAACTCGCCATGGAAGAAGCTCGACCTATTTTGCTCGTATCATCAAGTCAAGACAATGTGCTGTCCACATTCGATGAGGGAGACCCGGTGCGCCCTGCACTGATATTGGACTGGGAGGGGTTGCCGCAGGAACGGCAGACGGCCATAACCGCCGCAAAGGCCGATATGCCACCCAATACCACCCTGATGCTCGTAGGTAGTGCGCAGGCGCTGCTACTACCCGAGGAGGACGGGGAGGAAATGTTTTGCGCCGATGACAAGGGCAAAACCCCCTTTGATAGCCTCATAGAACGATATGCCACACTTGGGAGAGATATGAAGTCCACAGGGTGTGATGTGATGCTCATAACCGATTTGCCCGACGTTGTGCAGGGCAGAGCGGCGGTGCTCGGCGGTCGACAGGCCGACATGCAGGTGTGGGTAACGGCCGACATAGACCGTGACGGCGACACCATGGATGACGGTAGCGATATATTGGCCACATTTTTGACATTGCAGGGACTTGGGGCCTCGTCATTTGGATTTGGACGTCCCGACAGCACAGAGCTGATTTTACCCGGCCTTGAGCGCATAGCCCCCTTTGCCACAATGCCTCTGCTTGCCCGTCCCGAATGTGTGACAGGCGAGGAGGAGAGGGTCATGACCTCGGATGAATATGCCGAGATGACAGGCAAATATATGGCGCTCGGGGTGTCGATTTGCGGCGGCGGTTACGGTGCGTCGGCCAGACACCTTTTAGCCGTTAAAGAGGTGCTGGCAAAGGGCGCAAAACAGACCGCAAAGTGGGGCGATGAGGACGATTTGTTACTTTGTACCCACCGTGAGGTGTTTTTCCTCGACTCGAACCTTGAACTATCCGAGGCGGTGCGCTGTGAGGGTGACATGGCCGAGGAGCTGCTCGGTGCAGAGGACGAGGGCTGTGATGTGGTTTGTGTGCAGATAGAAAGTGTCGATGACGGCGCACTGCTTGCCCACAATAGCTATTTGCTCGGTTTGCCTGTGGCATTTTGGGCCGATGATTTGCAAAGCCTTGAGACTGCACTGTACTACTATCCGGGTAGGGCAATGATAGATTCTCGCAGTGCCCTACAGCGGGAGGAACTCGCAAAATTGGCCACACGCTACGGCGGTGTGGTGGTATAACATAAAATGCCCCCCAATTCGATGTGAATTGGGGGACATTTTATGTGTAAACTTAAAGTTGTTTTAACAGAAATTCCATGTAGCTGGCGAAGTGAGAGAATACAATACCCGGCTCCTGCAAATCGGGGCACCAACGTTTTAGCCACTCAAATGTGACATAGCCGTCGTAGCCGTTTTTGTGTAGTATCTGCAGGGCATCCATCACGGGCACATCACCGTAGCCCATCATGCGGTATGCCACCTGTCCATCGCTCATGACCGAATCCTTAACATGGGTGTACTTTACCAAGCGCCCTATATTCTCCCATGTGGTAGCGGGGGTTTCGCCGAAGAAACGGTAGGGATGGTGAATATCCCACAGCACACCGCCGTCGGTGCCGTATGTTTCCATGAAGCTTTTCATGGCCACAGAGTCGGCTAAAAGGCCGTTGGTCTCGATGAGCGGGGTCACACCCTTTTCCTTACCGTATGCACACAGCTCGATGTAGTGCCCACCGGCCTTTGCTATGTCGGCCTGCTCGGGGGCGGCCACAGGGGATATCATCACTCGCACAAAGCTCGCACCGATACGCGCGGCGAGATCGATGTAAGACTTTGCCTCGTCCATGGCCTTATCTGTGCCCTGCTCAAGACCAAGGCAGGCCGCCGAGGTGAGCATGGGAACTTCCATGTTGGCGTTTTGCAGTTGCGCTGTCACCTTGGGCAGTCGCTCGGACGAAAAGGCTTCGACTTTTGGGGCATATATTTCATCACCGATGCCTCTGACTTCTATGCCATCAAGGCCCAAATCTTTGGCTGTGGCGAAAATCTCATTCCAGGACCATCCGGGACAGCCCAATGTTGAAAAGGCAAGTTTCATATTTATCACCTCATAAAATATTTTTTAATCTTCAAAGACGTAGATCGTGACCACTTCGCTGAACTTTCGCACCGAACGGCCTGCCAGAGGACTTGTGCGGGAGACAAGGCCTGCTATGTCGTCAGGCGCAGTGGACTGAACATATTGAATTTCGTATAACAAATCAAGCTCATTGAGACTACTCATCACAAACTCGGTAGAAGCACCCCTAAAGTCGGGTAGACTCACAAAGTTTGAACCACGGCTGACATAGATAGTTATGGGCTGTCCGGCCTCAAGCAAGCTACCTGCTAATGGATTTTGTCCGCTTATTACCCCCTCGGGGTAAATTTCGCTGTAACTGCGCTCGACCACTATCTCAAACGGCTCTTTGTAGTGCGGGTATTCTTTGGCTGTATCGTGGTAGACCCCCACAAAGTCGGGCACAGGCTCGCCCTCGGGCAATATCTCCTGCGAGACCGACTCGGACATGGAGGACTGCTCGGAATTTTGATTGTAATAAAAGTTAAACATCTCGCTGTTAAATAGGTAGGTCAGCGACACACCCAATAGCATAAAAACCACCGCCGAACCGAGCAGAAAATAACCTAAAGAGGGAGATATGCGGGTTAGTTTGAATATGGTGCGAACGGTAGGTTTGCGGGCTTCCTCCTCTTCTATCACAGGCAGATCTTTTTGTATGGCATATATGGCGGTGTTGGTACTCTCGGACTCGAGTAGCGCCGCCGAAAGACTTTCCACACTCTGTAGACGCCTTTTTTGGTCGGTGTGTAGAGCCTTGTCTATAGCTTGGGATATGTTGGGGGCAATACTGCTGTCCAGTTCGCTGAGGGTGGGCAGGTTTTCTTGGCGTTCACGCGAGACCGCATCGGTGGGGCGACTGCCACTCAGCGCACGGTACAGCACTGCACCGAGACTGTAAACATCGGTAGCCGCCGTAAAAAAGCTGTGTTCCCGCATGACTTCGGGGGCGACATAGCCTGTCAACTGGTGGTTTTGCTCACTCCAAAACAGCGAATTTTGGGTGGTAAGCCCTCTAAACCACAGGCGTCCGTCACCGTCCACATGCAAATTACCGGGGTGCAGACATACCGCCAAAAACCCCTTGGAATGGAACTTGGCAAGCGCTGTAAAAAGTGGTAGGAACATCTTTTTTGCCACAGAAGGGGTGAGGCTTCCGCCCTGTCCCTGAATATACTGCTCAAACCTTTCGGTGGGCATATAGCGCTCGGTGGCGTAGACCGTATTCAAAGCCTCAAAACAGTCCGATACAGGCACAATGCCGTTTATATGCCCCATATCCAAGGCATGGGCAAACAGCTCCTTGTACTCCTGCTTATACTGCTCAAATGCGTCGCTACACTGGGGGGTAGCCACAAGACTTTGGTCGCTGTGGGTACGGCGCACAAGCGTGATGGGGAAAAACTCCCGCAGCCAAACTCGTACATCCTCCTCCTGATCAAAACAGGTATATACACAGCTCTCGGCATTTTGAGAGTAGAGTCTACCCACAAAATAACGTCCCAAAAGCAGACTACCGGGACGCAGTGCCCCCTCGGGTGGGGGCGCGTCTTGTCGCCAATCACATTCGGGGCATGTTTTGCTCGCCCCACTTATGAGGTTCATACAGCTATAACAGCGTTTTAAGTCGTTTTGCTCCACTCGGCCATTACCTCCAAGTGCGTTTATTACGCAGTTTCTACCGACGCAGCTTTTTCAAGTCCGTACTGCTCCACAGCCCATTCCCTAAGTTTATACTTCTGGATTTTGCCGCTGGCAGTCATGGGGAAACTCTCTACAAAGGCGATATATTTGGGAACCTTGTGGCGTGCCATGTTGTTACGCACACGCTCCTGTAGTTCCTCCTCGGTTATAGAGACACCACCCTTGAGGATTACACAAGCCATGACCTCTTCGCCAAACTTCTCACTGGGCACGCCGATGACCTGCACATCCGACACCTCGTCCTGGGTGTAGAGGAATTCCTCGATCTCCTTGGGGTAGATATTTTCGCCACCTCGGATAATCATATCTTTTATGCGTCCTGTAATCTTATAATAACCGTTTTCGTCCACGATTGCAAGGTCTCCACTATGAAGCCAACCATCTTCATCTATAGCCTGCTTTGTGGCCTCTTCCATCTTGTAGTAGCCCTTCATGATGTTGTAGCCACGAGCGCAGAATTCACCCGGTATGCCGGGGCCGAGGGTCTCGCCGGTCTCGGGGTCAACAATCTTTGTTTCGACATCCACCATGCTGCGTCCCACAGTCGATACACGAAGCTCAATGCTGTCATCGGTATTGGTCATAGTGGTGGCAGGGGAGGCCTCGGTTTGGCCGTAGGTTATGGTAATTTCGGGCATATGCATCTTGTCGATAACCTGCTTCATGACTTGTACAGGGCAGGGCGAACCGGCCATAATACCGGTGCGCAAACTCGAAAAATCATACTGATCAAATTCCGGATGCTCCAAGATGCCGATAAACATTGTGGGTACACCGTGGAAGGCGGTGCATTTCTCCTGCTGGATGGCCTGCATAACCTTTGTGGGACTGTAAAGATCAACCGGCACCATGGAGGTTGCATGTGTAAGGCAGGCAAGAATGGCAAGCACAAGCCCAAAGCAGTGGAAAAACGGTACTACTATACACAGTTTGTCATTTTCTGTGAACTTCATACAATCGCCGATGCCCTTGCCGTTATTTAATATGTTGTAATGGGTGAGCATAACCCCCTTGGGGAAGCCTGTAGTGCCCGAAGTGTACTGAATATTTATAACATCATGGCAGTCAAGGCTGTTGTATACCGCCTCAAATTCCTCGTGAGGTATACGGTCGCTCATGCCCTCTATGCTGTCCCAAGCCACCATGCCGGCGGGTGGGGTGGGGCTATCTCCCGCATATATCACGGTTTTAAGAGCTGGGAGCATGGGGTTATGGTAATGCCCGGGGGCACAGTCCTTCAGAGTGGGGCATAGGGAGTTTACAATATCCACATAGTTGGAGCCTTTAACCTCATCCATGAGCACAAGGGCACGTGCATCGGATTGGCGCAGTAGGTATTCGAGCTCGAACACTTTGTAGGCGGTGTTGACCGTCACGAGCACCGCACCGATTTTTGTGCAAGCAAACAGCGCCAAAAGCCACTGGGGGGTATTTGATGCCCAAACGGCTACATGGTCGCCACGGCCGATACCCAGAGCCATAAAACCCTTGGCGATGCGCTCGCTCTCCTCGTTGAACTCCTTCCAGGTGCGACGATAGGGGCGATCGGTATAGGCCACCGCCTCTTTGTTGGGGAAACGTATGGCCACATTCTCCAAAAGTTTGCCGATTGTGCTGTCCATCATTTCTTGCTTCATGGTAAAACCTCCTGTTTCCACACGGTACACAGTACGGTGTGGGTATTTCATTACAACAAAAAAACCCTCGTCCCCTCTTTATCCAGAGAAGACGAAAGCTACAAAACATAACTCCCGCGGTACCACTTCAAATTGACATAATATATGCCCGCTTAGAGGTGTCAAACAACACCCTGCCCCGTTATCGGTGGGCATCCGTCCGCGCCTACATTTCTTCAGGCGGCCGCTCCAAGACCAGTTCACCAAAGTTCTTCTACCACCTTTCAGCATACGGTGGCTCTCTGTGAGAAGTGATTTTTGACTACTATTTCTTGTCATTGCGTTAGTTGTGTTGAGTTGTTAGGGGTATTGTATCAAAGGACATGGGTGTTTGTCAACAAAAAAATGCCGCCGTTTTGCATAGGATTTTTGTGCGATACGCCCAAACAACGACCCGTGATGACGGCACAAGCCACCCTAAAGCCCTAAATCGATAGGGAAATCATAAAAACATGTAAAAAGTATTTGACATTTACAAATTGGGGTGCTATGATAAAAATGTCAAAAGAATTTTACATACTAAAATCATGGGGGCTTACAAAATGAATGATATGAGTTTGTTTGTGGATAGTGCCATAATACTTTTTGCATTTGGTAGTTTGTTTTTTATTTTGATTGTGCCTATTATAATCATGTGTATATTTTTGGTGAAAAAAGATGATGAGCGGGGCAAAATGATAATAGAAAAAACCTGCGCCGAGACATTTATAGCCCTTGTGCTTATGCATATAATAAATATATTGGGTGGTATATTTACCGACTTTGAGGTATTTGAAAATCAGTCGAGTGAAATAGCACTGCTTGCTGTGATATCGATACTTTTTATAGTGAATTTATTTGGGAACAAACGAAAATACGGTAGCTGATATGGAGAACAAAATAAGAGAGCTGAGAAAAGAGAAACAGCTGTCCCAAGAGCAGCTGGCAAAAACCTGCAATGTCACCCGCCAAACCATAAACGCCATAGAGAATAATAAATATGACCCCACCCTGTCACTGGCCTTCCAGCTGGCACGGGTGCTGGGGGTTACGGTGGATGAGCTGTTTGGATAGTCGGGTGTTGACTGAGAGGGGGACATGAGATATAATAACTTAATAACCGTTATATCCGCTTGTGTAGCACAGTTGGCAGTGCAGCTCATTCGTAATGAGCAGGTCGTCCGTTCGAGCCGGATCACAAGCTCCAAAAGAAAAAACCACGCTCGAACATTTGAGCGTGGTTTTTACTAAATTTCAAAGCAAAAGAAGGTGACAGCGGTGTCTATCCCCAAGTATTTTGAAATGCAAAAACCACTTCTATTGGCTTTGAAAGATGAACAAGTTCATTCACTCAAAGAAATAAAGAAGTTTATTTCTTTGTATTTTGAGCTTTCGCAGGAGGATTTGTCAGAACTTTTGCCAAGTGGAAGACAAGCGGTTTTTGCAAATCGTGTTGGATGGGCGAGTACATACTTAAAAAAATCAGGGCTTATAGAAAGTCCTGCAAGGGCGATGTTTGTCATAACTAAAGAAGGTCTTGAGGTGCTCAAAGACAATCCAAATGTCATAAATGAAAAATATTTAGCGAGATATGAGAGTTTTAGGGAGTTCTACAGTGGCTCGGACGATATAGCTACCGATGAGATAAAGGGCGAAAATTTTGCACATGACACCCCCGATGATTATTTTGAGCAGTCATTTAAGAAAATTAATGACAGCTTGGCTGATGAACTGCTAACAGAAATTGCCAAAATTGCCCCCACATCATTTGAGCAAATGGTGATTGATTTGCTTTCTAAAATGGGGTATGGAGCATTTGAAAATGCCGGAAAAACCACAGCAATATCTGGAGATGAGGGAATAGACGGCATTATAATGGAAGATAAATTGGGGTTCAACCTAATTTATATCCAAGCCAAAAAGTGGGATACCGGTAGCACTGTAGGGCGTCCCGATGTCCAAAGTTTTGTTGGTGCAATATCCGGCAAAGGTGGCAAAGGTCTGTTTGTGACAACCACTAAATTCTCTAAACAAGCGATTGATTACGCAAATCAACAACATATAATTTTAATAGATGGTCGAAAACTTGCATATTTGATGATTGAACACGGTTTCGGCGTTACCACCAAAAAAATATTTGAAATCAAAGAGATAGACACAGACCTATTCAACGACTACAACTAAGGACACAATCCAAAACGTCACAGTTTTTTATGTGGCGTTTTTATTTTTTTGTGTGCCATTATTTACTTGGCGAACAATAAATTGTTAAACTCTTATCAAACATAGAAATATATTTCAATTTTGTTGTGAGATAAATAAATGTTTAAATGATATAAATAGCCAATTATACCAAAAAAATATAAATTTTAAAAAACCCCTTGCAACATGTTTTACTATGGGCTATAGTGATGATGAAATAAATAAAAGAACAAGAAATATATTTCACGAATTGATTGTTATTTGGAGAAATGGAGGGAGTGAGATGCAACACAATCAGGATATACGATTGATTGTTAAGTGTTGTACCAAGCACTACTGCGAAGGGATAAGCCAACAGCAGATTGCCAAACAACTTGGCATCTCTCATCCCACGGTGTGTCGGTTGATAAAACAGGGTCGGGAGATGGGCATTGTTCGCACACAGGTGATAAATCCATTGGAGCGTGAGGAGCAAAATGCCATACTTGAACGTAAACTCGAACAATATTTTGGACTAAAAGAGGCTGTCGTTACTTGGGATAGGGGTGATACCGGGGAACAAAAACTCGAAATAGGCCGAGTAGCTTTTGAGTATTTGCAACGTGTTATGGGGCGCAGGAGTATTGTAGGGGTGTCCATGGGTACTTCGCTTGAAGCTGTGCACAAAGCTACAAATGATACATGTACAGGGTTGCGTACTTTTGTGCCTTTGTTGGGTGGAGTGGGACAAAATACACTTGGTGTCCAACCAAATGAACTGGTAGCCTCTTATGCGCAAAAATTCGGTGGAAGAGCAATATTTTTGCACGCACCCTCCTTTGTGACAAACCCCGCAGTCAAAGAAAGTTTGCTTGAGGAGGCCAGCACACAGGAAGTGTTAACATGTTATGAGGATATGGACATATGTGTGTTGGGTATAGGCTCGCCCCATGACGATGGATGTGTGCTGATGCAGGCAGGTTTGTATGATAAAGCTACTATAGACGAATTATTTTCTATGGGGATGGTTGGGGATATATGTATGCAGTTTTTTGATATAAACGGCAATCATCATCGCTTTGAGATAAACAATCGGGTATTTGGTATTGAACTTGACAGGTTAAAGACTGTACAGCGAAGTATAGGTCTTGCAAGTGGGGTTGAAAAGACAAAGGCTGTTGTAGGAGCACTGCGAGCGGGACTAATAAATGTGCTTATAACCCATCATTCGTTGGCGGCAGATATACTGGAATTTGAGAATAGTGCGGCCACAAAGATTTGAGGAGGAAGGATATATGGAACCAATGGTTGTTTTAGGCTTGATAGCATTTGGGCTGCTTTTTGTACAAGGGCTACTGAGCATAATGCAATATAAAATGATCACAAATAAATATAAGGAGGTGAGAAGTAAACATAGTATGGTTTCGGTTGGACGCATAAAGCGTATTGGTCGAGGATGTATCGCTATGATGGCTTTTGATGAGCAGGGCATATGCACAGAGTGTCAAGTTCTTATGGGGCTTACAGTATTTGCGGGATTTCGCAGGCGTTCAAAACTTGAAGGCATGGGTATATCCAAGCTTTTTCAAGAACTTAGCGATCGCAACACAATCGAAAACCAAGCTATATTACAAGCGGTGGGGTTTGTTAGAGACAAATTCCAAGGGGACCAAAGAACACACTTGGAGGAGGATTCCTCCAAACAATTCTTGGAGCCGATGGGTTCGGCTTAAAAACGACAGAAAAATAAGCTGAGGAGGTACTAAACACAATGAATGCATTATCCACATTTGCAACCCATTTTATCGGCGTATTTAATGCCGGTGGCGCAAACCTTATGGGGTTGATCACAGGAATTCTCCCCACACTTTTGGTGCTGATGACTTTTGTAAACGCACTGGTCAGGATTATCGGTGAAGATCGGGTGACAAACTTTGCAAAGAAATGTACAAAGTATGCCATCACACGCTATACCGTATTCCCAATTTTGGCCATGTTCTTTTTAACAAATCCTATGGCATATACTTTCGGACGTTTTCTCGATGAAAAATATAAGCCCGCATTTTATGATGCTGCTGTATCATTTTGCCATCCTATCACCGGTCTTTTCCCCCATGCAAACGGCGGTGAGTTGTTTGTATACATGGGTATCGCCAGTGGCATAACTGCTCTGGGACACAACCAATATGATTTGGCCATATGGTACTTCATAGTGGGCGTTGTGGTCATATTTATCCGCGGTATAGTGACCGAGAAACTTACAGCCATTATGAGCGGACGTGCTGTTGCTAAAAAATCTAAAAAGGGGGAAAAAGTCAATGTATAACACAATTAAACTGACAAAAGGTTCAGGCGGTTGGGGTGGTCCCCTTGTAATTCGCCCTGATGATACCCGCAAGGTGGTACTAAATGTTACAGGCGGTGGTATACTTCCCATTTCACATGAGATTGCAAAGGCTTGTGGTGGCGTAGCATTTGACGGTTTCACAGGTGCTGTACCCGAGGAACAAATTCTTTGTGCAGTTATAGATTGTGGTGGCGTTGCCCGTTGTGGTGTATACCCCAAAAAACGTATCCCCACTGTAAACCTCACCCCCATAGGCCCATCGGGTCCCTTGGCTGAATACATAACCTCAGATATTTATGTTTCGGGTGATGTATCGGTAGCGGTTGTGGGCGATGATGAAAAAGCCATAGAATTTGCCCCGACACAAGGCGGTTCAGACGGTGCAAATACCATAGAAGTGGTGGCTGCATCGCAATCGAGCGCCGGCATCGTTACCCGTTTAGGTCAAGCTGTGGGTGGCGTAGTAAATAAGATATTTGCTGCCGCAAAGGACTCGGTCAACACAGTTATGAGCAGTGTATTGCCCTTTATGGTATTTATCAGCCTTATCGTGGGTGTTATCAACTATACCGGTGTTGGCACATGGATTGCTAACAGTATATCCCCCGCTATCGCAACACTTCCCGGTATGATACTTGTATCGGTTATATGCGCATTGCCCATTATCTCCCCGCTGATTGGTCCAGGCGCTGTTATTGCTCAGATCGTAGGCGTACTCATCGGCACACAGATCGGCGCAGGAGCTATCCCCGCCGTTTACGCACTGCCGGCATTGTTTGCCATTGATCCACAAGTTGGTGGCGACTTTATCCCTGTAGGCCTGTCGCTTGGAGAGGCAGAGCCTGAGACAGTTGAGATCGGCGTACCTGCTGTGCTGTTCTCGCGTCTTATCACAGGTCCTGCTGCTGTTATCATAGCCTTCTTGGTCAGCACAGCTGTGGGTCTGTACGCTTAATAATTTAGGTTATCCCAAAACCCGAAATATAAGAATGGTTTGGGTTTTGGGATAGACCTTGGAAGAAAAAGGAATGGATATATATGAAGAAGTATTGTGCGACGATTACAGGCATAGGCGAGGATGCTTTGCGACTTATCGACAATGGGCTGTGTATTATTTTTAATAATAACGCCCCTCCCGAGCTTGCTGAGCTATCAATTTTACACACTGTTGAGACCTTACAGGATGAAGTTAAAGTGGGTGACAAGTTGACAATGGGTGGATATACATACGATGTATTACAGGTTGGAAGCGAGGCCAATCACACACTCAGAGAACTGGGTCACTGCACCATGTGGCTATTTGATAAAAACAACGGAGACAAACAAAAGGATTGTTTGCCCGGTTATATCGTTGTTGATGCTCACCATAAGCCTACTCCCGCAATAGGACAAACAATTGAAATTGATGGATAATACCTAAAAATATAAACTGTGTTATAACAGAAAGGAATTGATAATTTTGTTTGGAATTTATGAAGAACTTTGTAAACTTGAGCAACAAAACAAGCACATAAAAACAGCTATCATCGGCGCAGGACAAATGGGACGTGGCATGGTGAGTCAGATGGTCAATATGAAAGGTATGCTACCCTCCATCGTGGCCGACATTCAGCTTGAAAACGCCCGCAATGCACTGCTAAATGCAGGCATTCCCGCCGAGGAGATTAAAACCGCCAAGAGTGGTGGCGAGGCCAGCGATTTGCTCCGTGCCGGCAAATATGTCATCACTGACAATGCTGATTTGGCCGTTGCCACCGATGCCGTAGACTGCATGGTGGATGCCACCGGTGTGTCGGAGGTGGGCGCAAAACTGGCAGTGGATAGCATCAAGGCGCACAAACATATTGTAATGCTCAATGTGGAGGCCGATGTTGTTGTAGGACCACTGCTGCATCAAATGGCGCAAAAGGAAGGTGTCATTTACAGCGGGTCGGCCGGTGATGAACCCGGTGCGGTGATGGAGCTTTATGACTTTGCCAAGGCGATGGGCTTTGAAGTGTTGGTTATCGGTAAGGGTAAGAACAACAAGGTTGACCTCACTATAAACCCCGACACCGCCGCCGAGGAAGCCGCACGCAAGAAGATGAACCCCAAGATGCTCACAGCTTTTAAGGATGGGACAAAGACTATGGTCGAGATGACGGCCATGTCAAATGCCACAGGATATATGCCAGCCTGCCTCAATGGTACAGGGCATCAGGCCACAGTGGCCGATCTGGACAAGGTTTACCGCCTAAAGAGCGAGGGTGGCATTCTTGATAATTATAAAGTTGTTGACTATGTGAATGGTGTTGCCCCCGGCGTATATGTCATTGTGACAAGTGTATTACCCGAGGTACTGCACGAGATGACATATTTGCAGGTTGGCCCAGGTCCCAACTATACACTGTTCAGACCCTACCACCTGTGTAGCCTTGAGACCCCCATGTCGGTGGCACGTATTGCGATATACGGCAAACCTAGCATAGTGCCAATGGCAGGTGCGCCCTACAGCGAGACCGTCACCATCGCTAAGAAGGCCATGAAGGCAGGCGAATATCTTGACGGCATCGGTGCCTACACCGTCTACGGCGGATTTTACGACTACAAAACGGCCAAGGAGCAAAATGCCCTCCCCATAGGACTTGTAAATAAGTCCACACGCCTAAAGGTCGATGTCACCCCCGGCCAGCTTATCACATATGATATGGTAGATTTGGCACAGGATTCCTACATATTAGGTTTGCGCCGTCAACAGGATGAACTGTTGGCAGCGGGTAAGCTGTGATTTAGAGGACAGAAAACAGAGGATAGAGGATAGAAAGGTCAAGAACATCCATGCGGGTGTTCTTGACCTTTGCATTTACAATTGCGGACTACTCAGTCCAGAATCTTTGCGCAGTCTCCGAGCAGGGTGGGGATGTCGAGTTTTTGCGGGCAGATTTCATTGCACTTGCCGCAGCTTATGCAGTCCGAGGCCTTGCCCGAACCGCTAATTATATCGCTGTAACGCTTGCGGTAGGGGGTGGTGTCCTCGGCCATGCGCATGTAGTTTGAGATGGAAAATACCATGGGGATTTGGATTTTTACGGGACATCCTTTTACGCAGTATTGACATCCTGTGCAGGCGATAAGGTCTGTGCGCTCTAAAATATCCATAGCCTTTTGGATTACCTTGTCCTCGTCGTGGGTGAGGGGGGCAAAATTTGTGAAGGTTTTTATGTTGTCCTCCATCTGCTCCATGTTGGACATACCGCTGAGATTTGTGACAACACCCTCCATAGAGGCGGTGTAGCGCAGTGCCCACGATGCCACCGAAGCCTCGGGGTCACACTGTG
Organism: uncultured Oscillospiraceae bacterium; assembly: GCA_964370005.1. GTDB lineage: Bacteria > Bacillota > Clostridia > Oscillospirales > Ruminococcaceae > Heteroruminococcus. The sequence goes on along the minus strand of CAYJGR010000001.1, from coordinate 76,342 downwards.
TAAAGACATCCCGCACCTCTTGTGTGAGGTTGGCAAGCAGCCCACCTTTGACAGGCTCCATTACGATGATAGGTAGATTTTTTGCACGCACCATCTCATAGAGGGGCTTTGAATAAATGGTGGGGCTGTGCCAGTCGGCATAGTTGATTTGAAGCTGTACAAAATCGACCTCGGGGTGTTCATTTAGCACGGTTTGCATGGTGGCGGGGTCGCTGTGGAACGAGAAACCGAGGTTGCGGATTTTACCTTCATCCTTGAGCTTTTGTGCCTGCTCAAAACAGCGAAAACGCTGATATCGGCTGTAGCTCTTGGGACTGCTTATCGAGTGCATGAGGTAGTAATCAAAATACTCGGCACCTGTGCGGGCAAGTTGCTCCTCAAAAATTCTTGTAAAATCCTCTTCACTTCTCAGCTCCCACGAGGGCATTTTGCTGGCTAAATAGTAGGCGTCACGGGGGTAGCGCTCGACGACGGACTTGCCGGTCGCAACCTCGGAACCTGCATAGACATAGGCGGTGTCAAAGTAGTTGCCCCCGCTTTCTATATAGCGATCGACCATCTTGTTTACTTGCTCGTAATCAAATTCACCGTTTTCCTTTTTTGGAAGGCGCATCATGCCAAACCCGAGTTTTGATATTTCCTTTTCACACATTTTCATATATCGCTCCAATCTACCGACAGACGTCGGATAAAATTATTTATAACGCTTCTTATGTATTTTTTGGTGAGCCATACAAACAATAAGCAAAGCATAGAAAAAACTCTGATACACCACTTGCCAAAAGTAGCAGAATGGAGTGAGCAATATGGTCTCGATAGTGGTAGCCGGCCCCGCTGAAGATCGACGCATCACAGGGGCTCTCGAAAGACTGCTTAAACAGAGCACAAAAACCCTTTGGATAGGCTCCCGAAGGCTGGTTGTTCCCCCAAAACCCCCGAATATTATCGTCTGGGATACCCCATGGCCGGATAAGGTGGACTCCCCCGCGACACTCATACTGCTTAAAGAAAGCCTGCAAGACTTTTCCCAGATGCATCTGCCACCATGTCACGGGGTGGTGATGGGCTCGGATAACCTTGCGGCACTGCGCTTTTTAGAGGGATGTGAGGTGCCTGTCATCACCTGTGGGCTTTCAGGTAGGGATAGCCTAACACTTACCAGTATGGCAGAGCATTCGGCGGTCATAGCCCTGCAACGAAGCCTACCGCGCTATGACGGTAGCAGAGTGGAACCAATGGAGTTGCCTGTAAGCTTTGAGCAACCTGTTGACCGCTATGCCCTGCTGTGTGCTGTCGCCGCTTTGGGGTTTTGCGGGGGGCTTGGGGGACAGTCCATCAACATTTGAATTACACCTCGCCACGCCCATACAGGCGGTTGAGGTCGAGTATCTGTTTTGCCATATCGCCATCGGCATAGTTATCGAGCATACGCCACTCCCAGTTGCCCTGTGGCACCGAGGGGGTGTTGGTGCGTGCCTGTGAGTCGAGTCCCAAAAAGTCCTGCATCTGCGCCATGACAAGCTCGCATACACTGCCCCATGCTGTGCCAAGCATGTCCCACCAAGGGCGCTCGGAACCGGGGCGGGCATAGTAACCACAATAGGCTCGCAGATTATCGGGCAGTGAGTCGTACCACCCACGTAGTGTATCGTTGTCGTGGGTGCCGGTGTACATTATGGTGTCATGGTGCAGGTTGTGGGGTATATATGGGTTATGAGGGTTGCCGTCAAAGGCGAACTGTAACACCGCCATGCCGGGTAGCCCCGCGTCTTTGCGCAGTTTATGCACTCCATCGGTCAGAGTACCCAAATCCTCGGCGATGAGGTCGAGATTTTTTACACCACTTTTCATAGCCTCAAAAAACTCTATGCCCGGACCCTTTACCCAGCGCCCATTCTCGGCGGTGGTGTCCTTGGAGGGGATGGAGTAGTAGGCTTCAAATCCCCTAAAATGGTCTATGCGCATACGGTCACAGAGGGTAGCACTTTGACCAAGGCGCTCTACCCACCATTTGTAGCCATCGTCGGCCATGTTTTTCCAGTTATACAGTGGGTTGCCCCACATCTGACCTGTGGTGGAAAAGGCATCAGGGGGACAGCCCGCAACACGGCGGGGTTGTCCTTTTTTGTCAAGTTCAAACAATTCGGGATGCGCCCATACGTCGGCTGACTTGGCCGAAACATATATGGGCAGGTCACCTATAAGTTTTATACTGCGCTCGTTTACCTGTCTCTTAAAACTTTGCCAACCCTCAAAAAACAGGGCTTGTACATATAGATGATATTCAATTTCTTTGCGGTAGCGCTTGTCAAATTCCGTGAGTGCTTTGGGGTCTCGTGCACGGGTGGCGGTGAGCAGTTTTTTGTCCTCCCCCTCGGGGTCGGTCTCACCGAGCACCATAAAGCGGGCGTAATCCATCGCCCAATAACGGTTTTTTTTCACAAACTGCGGTAAGGTTTTTTTATGTAGCTCCCCCTCACAACTGCGCTCATATGCACGGCGCAAAAGCACCTCACGCCCTGCTTTTACGGCGGGGTAATCGACGCTTTTGGGGTCATGTCCCCAAAACTGCTGCTCACACTCGGACGTGCTCAGCAGTCCCTCGGCCACAAGGGTGTCGAGGTCTATAAAAAGTGGGTTGCCGGCAAATACACTGATGGACTGATAGGGGGAACTGCTGTCGTTGACAATGCCGGTGGGGAGAATTTGCCAGTAGGACAAGCCCGCCTCGGCCAAAAATTCGGCGAAAGCTACCGCCTCCCGCCCTATAGTGCCTATACCATAACGCCCCGGCAATGAGTAAATAGGCAGTATTACCCCTGATTTTCGCATATTAATCTCCATTCTGTGCACAGCACAAATAGTTTTGAATAATCTCCCCACAGAATGGAGATTATTTCGGCATCTCGCCCGTCCTCGGGCGAGGCCATATAAATAATCCTTCGGATTATTTATTCGTGCATCTGCCATAGGCAGGCACATCTAAATAATAAAAGCCATGCAGATGCACTTTCTATTTAGATGCCGCCCTACGGGCATGGCGAATTTATATTTTGCATAGCAAAATATAAATAATATATTAGCGTGATTTTTCACGCTATCCTCCGCTCTGTCGCCACTGCGACATGTTTATTTTCTCAAATGATTTTTTGTATCCACTGTATCATATCATCCCAAAACTGTCCTTTTTCAAGCTCATTATGTAGCTCATGGCGAGCTTGTAAATACATCTTTAGTTCAACATTGGTGTGACCGGTCGAGAGTAGTTTCTGATATACCGCGCTTACCCCCACCCCAAATTCGCCCACAGGGTCCTGATCACCCGAGGCTATCCAAAGTGGGAAATCGCAGGGCAATGCTATGTACCATCCGGGGGCGTTACACTCCTTCATAAGCACAAATAAATCCTCAAAGGCCGCCGCCGAGAATACATAGTTACAGTCGGGGTCATTTGTATAGGCAGCTACAACTGCGGGGTCACGTGATATCCAGTCGTGGGGCCCGGGTAGGTCGGGAAGTCCCGAGAGATTACGCTTTTTAAGCATACCCGATATCATGGGGGAAATATAGCGAGGGCCTTTGGTGCGAATTATGTGGCGAGCAAGCATTATGCCCATATCCACAGCTCCCCCGGGCCCCGCTGTGCCAAGGATGGCTGCGCCGACGTAGCTATCGGGGTACATTCCAATACAAATGCGACCGATAAATGATCCCATACTGTGGGCGATGAGTAGATAGGGCAAATCGGGAAAGCGAGACTGCATAATTTTTGTCAGACTATGCACATCCTCCACCAAGACACGAGACTGCTTTGTATCGCCAAACCAGCCCAGCGGATCGCCGTTTAGAGCGGCGGTTTTACCGTGGCCGAGGTGGTCGTTGCCACATACTATATAACCCTCCTGACAAAGGCGGTGTATAGTAGGAAGATAGCGGTCGATGTACTCACACATGCCGTGTGCAATTTGCAATACGGCCTTGGGAGTACCCTCGGGCATCCATATTTCAGCGGAGATCTGCTTATCGACTGCTGCTGAAGGGTAAGTAATGGTTTGGGATGTTAGCATGTGTGTGTCCTCCAAAACAAACTAAGGTATAACAACCATTGCATCAAGGATAAGTATACTACACCAAGTTTATTTTGAATAGCACTAGCGACAAAAAAAGCTAAAAACACATAAAAAATTCATTATTTTGGGTGCCAATAAGAGATCAGTCGCCGCCTCGGGATAAACCTATTAGTCCTCCCACACTGCCCGATATAATATCTCTAAAGAGTGATATCGTGACACCGTTTGTGGAATTTGATACGATAAGCTCGCTGAAATTGCGCACCACAAGCAGGACAAACAGACAAAATATACAGACGAGTGATAATACAATTATTTGCACATTTACGGCGATGTTTTTCTTTTCAATATCGAGACTGACCTGTGCGGCGGGTGGAGTGGGAGCTACAGACGGCTCAGGGGGTGTTGTTTTGGCACTACCTTTGGGCGGGAGGGTATCGGTCATAGATTTTTGGGAAAACCCTATAGATTTTTGGGTGGGGATATCAATTTTAACCTTGGGTTTTATCACAAAATCGCTTGTTGACACCATACTCATAAGATAGCCGAAAATGGAGCTGATAGAGGTTCGGAAAACGACATCTATTTGCGCCAGTTCCTCGTGGTGCAAATCCACAAAAAGCGAAAAAGAGGACTGCAAAAGCAGTATACAAAAAATTGTGATAATGCCCGCAAAGGCTATATTTTTACTGCTGATTTCAGAGAGGGAGAATTTAGGTTTTTTCATATAAAATGCCTCTTATTTAATAAGGTGACAGAGGTTATCCCCCCTGCCACCGATAATAAATACTATCTGATTGTGTTATGATTAAACGGTGGGTTCTACGGGGGAGTTATCCTCAAAAGCCATCTGAGCGAGCTCCACGGTGTCTTCCATCTTCATACCGATCAGCATTTGGTTCTTGATAACATCACGAAGCATTTTCTTAGCTGAGCTGTTTACCTTCATGATATCTTCAAGGCTGGCGGCGCCATCGGCGGTTTCGAGAGTACCCAGGGCAAACTGTATTTTTTCGGCCTCGGCGTTGAGGATGTGAGCAAGACTCAGCTCCTCCATACCGATGGACGAAAGTATAATATTGACCGAATCATCTCTGTTGATATTAACAGTTGAGTTAATATCAGGAATATTTGGCATCGACATAGTTTGTGATCTCCCTTAAAGTGTTATTTGGTCCTTACACTACAGTCTATTCGACATGGGGGAATGTGTTACAGACTTTCCCTTAACAGCCCTTCGAGCGATAGGGCAATTTCGCTGAAGGTCTTATCGTGCATATCATTTTCATCATATAGGTCAACGTTGGTTTGCAAAAGACTTATAAAATAATCGCTGTTTTTTATAAACTCACTGTGCATAGAGGGATAACCATCATAGAGTATTCGCAGCTCCTTATTGAGGGCGGTCTCACGTTCCATAAGAACTTCTCGCTTTTTAGAGAGCTTTTTGCCCAAGGAGGACATGAGAGGTTTTTTGCCCTCCCAGTCGGGTGAAAAGCGATATTTTTGTTTACATTCCTCCACTGATGAAGAAAACTTAATTATCTCTTTGGATAGCTCCTCCTGCTCACCCTTTAAGGTTTCGCTTTCGAGTGAGGCCTTTTTAAATGCGTCGGCTAATATGTTGTAATGGGAATACAACTGCTCAAGCTCACTATCTGAAAATATGTTGGGGGCGGTGTCGTGCAAAGCCTGTAATACCGCATATTCCTCGTCTAAATGAGGGAAATCCTCGAAAAAATCCTCAAACCCTATGAACTTTGCATCAAATTCTGCAGATGTGATGGTTTTTATGTTATTGAGCATACTCAAATATTGTTTATATAGCGATGTTTTCTTGCTTTCGTTTTCGGCTATGGTTCGAAGTAGGGTCACTACCCTAAAATATTGTGATTTGTGGGTGGTGGGGTCATCGATGAGCAGCCAAAGTTCTTTAGACAAATTGGCCGTTTGGCTGTAACTGCCCAGACGATTTGCAATATCTGCAAGCTTTTGTAATGGTAGGGAAGGGGTGGAGGCGTCGGGTGGTCGATTGTCTAAAACTTCCGCCGAAGGTTCACTTTGTTTATTTCCAAAAAGCCCTGAAAATAACTTCATGGTAATTCTCCTTTGTCTGGGGGGTGTAGTGTCAATTACGTAAAATATTTTATAGTATATTATAGTATCGCCATGACTTTGTGCTACAAATATAGAAAACACAAATGGGAGGAACACCTATGGGAATGCCACAAGTGCCGGACAGAGAATGTCTACCCAGCATAGAGGAAGTAGTCATACAGATTTTAGAATCGGTCGCACTTGAGGAACTGGCAATGGCGCATATCATAAACGCCGAGGGCGAACGTATGCAGGTGTTAGTCAAGCAGATGGAACAATGTAACGTCTGTTCCGACTGCATAGCCGACGCCTTCAAAAACACAAATGCGACCATCAATAGCCTTATTATGAAAGAATGGGTGATGATAAATAAATTATCCACAACCCTCGAGATATTTAATAAGTTTGAAAAGGAAAAATCCCACAGCTCCTGTAAACCTTGTTGTGGGAACGAAAAAAATAATTGCAGAAATAGACATCCACACGCGCAAAATGATGTCAATTTTTAACACAGGCATAAAGGAGAAAGGAAGGATCACAATTTGGCAACGCTTATAACACAGGTGGATAGACAAACCGGCAACTACGAGCAAGTATTTATTTACACTATCAATGCCAGTTTTAACGGGGTGGAGGGGGATATAAACTCGGCCGAGATAAGGGTGTTTATCCCCGATTATTTAAATGTTTTTTTAGGGGATGTACAACTTCCCGTCAGATCAGCAAATGAAATATCGGTGAGCGGTGGCAGGGAGGTGGTATACGATTTTGGTAGCATCACAGACCTTGGTATCGCTGTGCGCCTCGGATTTGGGGTGACATTTAAAACTGAGGCCATAGACGGCACCACATTTTCATGTACCCCACGCATGATAATAAACGGTGTTGAGCAGATTGTATCCCAAAGTGATGTGATAAGCCTACAGCTCATACCGCAGTTTGAAATAAGCAGGCAAATAGTCCTGCCCGCCGCGCCGCCTTCATATGGCAGTGCAGTATTTTATAAACTCACACTGCAAAACTTTGGGGATGTAGGCGCCGAGATTAGAGATGTGCAAATATCATGTAGTGGCTCGGACGAAGTGAGCATAGACAACACCTACCCCGTGGTGGGTGCAGATGTCTCGACGAAATTTGCCGACGAAACCGCCGATGGGATAGAGGCCACATTTGCGGGCAATCAGCTTATATTTTCTATCCCAAGCTACAAAGGGGAAATATATGAGTTTATCTACCGTGCGGTGATTGATGAAAACCTGGAGGTGGGCAGTGAGGTTTCGACCGTCGCCAATTGGAGCATAAACGGACAGCAACAGGACGAGGAACTGCATGAGGTGAGCTTGGCCGAGCCCATTTATGACGCCGCTATATCGCTGTATGCCCCTGACTACAGCCTACCGGATGAGTATATTTGTTACCGTATGGGCATACAAAACACAGGCAACCAAATCCTTTTTGGCTCGGTGTTTGAAAATGATTTGCCCCCCGAGGTAGGTTATTATCAGCTAAGCACAGGTTCTTTTCACATCGGGGCGATAAAGCAGGATTTATCGGCCGAGTATTTTATTGACTACGAGACCCAAAACGGCCTGTCGGGGCAACTTGGCCCATACAACACCGATATAAACAGCGTTGTGGACTTGAATGCCGTCATACCGCAGGGGGATAATCTTAGTATGCTGTATTGGCGACTGCAAACCCTGGGCATAGGGGTGCAGAGTAAAGCTTCCCCGCAACTTTTGGGTAGGGTCGGGAGCGATGTGAGCATAGACAGCTCGGTAATAAATCATATTCATCTTACCTTTGAGGAGCAGGGGGCGACTTCCGAGCGGGTACAAAATGCCACCACCCTGATCGCCAACTACTGCACATTGCGCCCGACTTTGCAGTTTTCGGTATCGTCTAACCCCATACGACCAAATGAGGTGGTGCGGGTCACCTTCGATGCAAACTGTCGCAACTCACGCCTGCAAAATCCAATACTGGCATTTTTGATGCCACCCGAGCTTGAGTATGTGGGGGATGAGCAGTATATTTACAGTGATATTTTCACCGACACCCAGCCACCGAATCCACCTGTCAAAATCATACCCAACTTTGCAGGGGGAGGGCAAACCCTTGTCAAGTTCGAGTTTGTGGGGGAAAATGCTTTTGAATTTAGGCAGTTGGCGGGGGTGAAGATCAAAT
>CAYJGR010000001.1:50652-67978 GCA_964370005.1 uncultured Oscillospiraceae bacterium | reverse complement strand
CCGCATATGGACAGATAAGCTCCTTTTTGCTAATGAACACACAGGGGAGCACCGGTGTGATACCGGGGGCGGTCGATGTGTATTTTGACAGTCAAAATATTGCCGAGGATCAGAGCGTATCGACAAACTATGCCAAGAGTAGCACCATCACAAACAGCATACTGTATTTTGTCAGCACTTCCTCCAACAAAAAGGTGAAGGGGCTTTTGGACAGCGAGTATATGGAGGAGCCTGCCGTGGGTAGTACTACCGATGGAGGTAGCCTTGAGTATCTCATAACCGTGAAAAATATCGGCAATGCCAACTTAAATCAGGTGGAAATTGTTGATATACTCCCCTATATAGGCGATACCGGTGTGATAGAGACCACCACTCCACGCAGTAGCGAATACCCCATATATGCCCTGAGTGAGGTAGTGGCCCTTATAATGCCGAGCGAGCAGACGGTGGAATTTGATATTTTATACTCCGGGAGCACCGACCCTGTGAGGTTTGGGGGGAGTTTTGATATGATAGGCGCTGTCGATGATTGGCAGAGCGAGCCACCTGAGGATTTAAGCCTTCTGCGAGCCTTTAAGGTGAGAAGCAAGGGGGCGATACTCTATCCGGGGCAGACCCTAAAAGTGGCTGTCACGGCCTCAATACCGCCGGGTGTGACGCCCTTGTCGGTTGCATGGAACTCCTTTGCCACCGATGTGACCTATACCGACCTTTCGGGTGAGGAAAAGCACCTACTGGCAGTAGAGCCCGAAAAGGTTGGGGTGCAAATGGTGCAGGCCGAGCCGAATATGGGTAGAATCGCGGGATACTCGTGGGTGGATGAGAATGGGGACGGCTACCACACCGAGGACGAGGCCTTTGTGAATGACGTATTGGCGGTGTTGTATGACAGCGAGGGTAACCGCCTGCGTTACACCTCGACACGAACCGATGCGCAGGGTCGAGATGGGCAGTATGTGTTTGACAATCTGCAAGCAGGTGGATATTACGTCAAGTTTTTCATCGATGATAAACATTTAAAATTCACAACACAGCGCCTCGGGGAGGAAAATGGTAGCAAGGTAGGGCGCAGTAATGGGGTGACCCCGCTACTGGACTTGACCACACAAAACCGCATGGAGGATATAAACGTCGGCATAATGCCAAAGGATAAACACACCCTTGACGAAATTATGAGAATAAACAGTCAGGCCCGAGGGGTTTTGCGTGATGTGGTAAAGAGTCAGATGCTTCTGACCATGAAACAGGAGGATGTGCTCGAGATATTACAGCGTGATTAGCATAGAAATATGGTGCTGTGACCAGAGTATCACAGCACCATATATATTTTATGCGGTAAACATCACACTTTTAGTGTTTTATCGGTTATAAGACCTGCAAACTCATTACTTGGCATCGGGCGATAAAACTTATATCCCGACAGATGATCGACGCCAAGTTGAGTTAGAAATTCCACCTGTTCGGGTGTCTGAACCATGTCACAAACAATTTGCATACCCAGCTCATGTCCGATTTGGATAAGCCCCCTCATAATAGCCAAATTCTCCTTGGAGCTAAGATCTGCTAAAAATACAGGGTCGAGTTTGAGGCGCTTTATGGGGTAGTGTGCAAATACCGACATACAGGTGTTTTGAGCGCCAAAGTGATCTATAACCAAGCTTACGCCCACCTGCTCGAGGAACTTCAAATTCTCAGCGACTACGGTGTTGTTTTCCATGATGATATCCGAATTTATCTCGATGCCCAACACGTCACGCGGTACCTTGTGGGTGGTCATGCTGTAAACGATGATCGATTTAAATTTGGGGTCGCGAAGATTTGAGGATGACATTTTAGCTGTTATGCACTTGCTATTGATGACACCGCCGGGCTGTTTGGAGACCCAATTACACAACGACTCAAATACCCAGTAATTCAGCTCCATTATTTTGCCAGAGGTTTCAAAAAAGTCGAGGAATGTGTGTGGCTGTAAAAGACCTCTTTCTCGGTGATCCCAGCGCACAAGTGCCCCCGCACCTGTCACCTCGTTTGTGAGGGTATTTATAGTGGGCAAAAGATGAATGACAAAGTCGGACAAATCACTTTGCTCGACCAATTGACGACTGAGGGAGGTGCGCTCCGAGAGCTGTTTTATCAGCGCTTTATCACAAATGATGTGGTTTTCAAAGCGGTCTCGGGCGGTGTCACAGGCATATCTTAAAATTCGAAGTATATCGTCAAAACTATCCTCAAAATAACTTGAAATACATGATCCCGCCACTATGGGGATGTTGACCGTACTAAAACCGTATTTCAGATTAATTGTAAGGTTGGATATTATTTCATTTATAAGTGTCGAAGCATCCTGCTCACTGTTGGCATGAATTGTTGCAATAAGGCCATTTTCCGACTCTCTTGCCACCACACATTGACTGCCAATTTTGCTCTCGAGCACTCTTCTTGCAATGGCGATGCACTTGTCGACATCTTCGGCACTGCGCAGCCATTTCACGGCACTTAAATCAAATTCAAACAGCACAATATAGTACAAATGATGTATTTTTTGCTCAAATATCTTTTGCAGTTCGCTTTCAAAGTACTCGGAATTTTTAATACTGCTTACCACAGTGTTATCACTGTATTCGCTTTGGCGGTTGTTATAACGTCTAAACACAACGACACAGGTGATAACCAAGGTGAGTATTGTGATGCCCATAACCCACATGGCGGCAGTTATGGCCGAGGAGGCTATCTGCTCTGAGGTTGCGCCCGCAGCCACCGACAAGGCGCTATCAATACGATCAAAATCACTCAAACCCTCAAGACTTTGGTTTATAAGGTCCTGAATTTCGGGCGAGGCAAGGGTGGTATACCCTATGTAATAGGTTTCGCCCTCGTATGAGAACACAGGGGGGCTTGTCGTAAGGCCGTAGTAGGTCGCAAAATATGTTATCTCCTCACCGGTGGTGGCGCCCACAAGCTCGGCCTGTTCGTTGGCCACAAAAGATTCACGCTCCCCAACCCCCACATCAATATATGTGATGCTAAGGCCGGTTTGCTGGGATATTTTGCTGTAAATTTCGGGCATCATACCCACCCATTGGCCGTTAATTTTGGCCTCAATGGGGTAGTTGTCCGAGTTGCCCACAACATATACTGCACCATACTCCTCCACATATTCCTGCGCACTCACGGGTAAAAGCGCCATGCACATACACAGCACCACACAAAATCCTCTACAAACCCAATATTTCATATTTCCTCCATGTTCATCCAAAAAATTAATCAAAAACAACCTTTTGGCGACGTACTTTATTCCAGTCGAGCTTTTTCTTTTTGTATCCCAAAAATGCCGTAAAGCGGGCAAAAAGTAGTATTAGCCTTAAAAAGGTGTTTTCCAATAGGCAAAATAGAAACGACCGTGCCACATCCCCATTTGTAATGCCGGTATTTGTGGTGTGTATGCGGGAAAAAAATGCCGCCAAGGTCAGTATCCATCCAAATACAACATAAACAAGCATAAGCAGTATCATAAACTGCACGTTTATCAGCCCCAGCATGGCCGCCGCAATCATGGTAAACATACCGATTATCTCTATAACCGCCGAGGATAGCTCATATATCAAGTAGTAGGCGTAAGATATCCACAGCCGTCCACCAATGGCCAGTCGACCTATTATCCATCGGTAACTTTGTAGTGTCTGAAATAGTCCGATATGCCAGCGACGGCGCTGTTTTACATAGTCGCCGACGTGTTTTGGCACCTGTGTCCAACAAATGGCATCGGGCGAATAGGCGATGCGATAAATCATATTGTGAGTTTTGCAGTAAGAATGTAATTTTACCACCAGCTCCATATCCTCACCGATGGTGTCACGTTGATACCCACCCACCGCTACAACCTCTTTTTTGCGGTACATACCAAACGCCCCCGAGATAATCAGTGTGGCATTGAGCTTATCAAAAAGCAGGCGAGAGGACAAAAATGAGCGGTCATATTCAAAGGCCTGCATACACGCCATAAGATTTTTGGGCATACTGGGTTTTACTACCTTGCCCTTGTTGATTTTAAGGTCGTTGGAGGGGCGAACAATACCACCTACGGCGATTACATCATCATCCTCCATGGCCGGTAACATGATATTTTTAATGGCCATTTCATCCAACATTGTGTCGGCATCTATGGTGACAATATAGGGGTATTTTGAGGCATTTATCCCGAGGTTTAGGGCATCAGCCTTGCCACCGTTTTCCTTGTCAATCAGGGTGATGGGGCGGCCGTTCACGGTGGCCTCATACACAGCTGTGGCAGGATTTGAGGGAAGCTGCATACGGATAGGACGTTTTACATGCAACATATCAAATCTATCGACCATAACCTGTGTGGTGTTATCGCTCGAGCCATCATTTACAACAATAATCTCATATATATTGTATTCCTGATCAAGCAGTGAAAACACCGTGCCGAGTATGGCCTCGGCCTCGTTATATGAGGGCACAATGAGTGACACCGGCACAAAATGCTCATTAGGTAGCTTGTTTTTCAGCTCCTGCATACGATACTTATCAAACAAAGTCACACACCCGATTATACAGGACGAAAACAACACCGTAGAATAACCAATGAGGTAAACTATAAAAAATATGTTTATCACTTCTATTATTGATTTTATTATATCAATAGTGGTTGATGACATAATCTATTCTACCTTTCTAAACCGCTTCTTGTTTTTGCCTGAGTTTTTGTTGTTGCAGGCGGTAATAAACGATTTCTCTTGCATATCTGTCGTTACCCGAGAGGATATCAGACATTTGATGATAATCAAAACCCATTTGTTCAAGACTTATCGAGGCATTAAGACGCACATACCAGTCACTGCTGCTGAGCGATTTTTTGAGTATGGCAAAACTGCGAGCGCCGGGGTAGTTTGATAGTGCCGTGGCACACACCGCCGAACATTCGGGGGTGGGTATATCCACAAGCTCTGCGAGCATCCCCTCGAGTATAGGTCGTGCCCGCTCATCTTTATATTTACCAAAGTAACGAATCGCCGCAATCTGCAAATCCGGGTCCGCGTTGTGGTCACACAATACATCAAGCATAAATTCATTGTGGCCATCCTGTGTATAACGAATAAAATTCAGTACCGCCAGTTTTAAGTAGGTGTTATATTGGTCGTAATATTGGAGCAGTAGCGATGCAAGTTGGCGCTTATCTCCCCTGAACTCCACGAGTCCATCACTTATAAGTCGTTGGCTATAATCGTCAAAGGTGCGATTAAATATGTTTATAGTTCGCACCACAAAACCCACATCACCGAACTTATATGCCGTGGCTAAAGCGTTTTGACGGCAATATATAGATTTTGTTCTAAGCGATATAAGAAGAAATTCCTGTATCTCCTCGCTGACCATGCCCACATCCTCAAATACCACACCTAAAGTATGAATGAAATAGGTCTTGATAAGCGGTCTGCTATCCATATGCTTTTTACATAGTCCGGAGAATAGCGGGATAAGATTTCGACAAAAATTACTCACTTCTTTACTGCCGTAACGCTCCTTGAGATTTTCAATCGCTCCCAAAAATGCCATGAGTCCACCCAGTGATAATATAGCTTTTTCATTTACACATGAGGCGAGTTCGTCGGGTGTTACCTCTTGACCCATGTGCTGTTTGCTTAGTAGGTTTTCAATCGACCACTGGAAGGCTTGGGTTTGCTTTTCAAGGCGGCGCTGGTTTAATGCACGGGAGGGTATCATAAAGGCGCTGGCGATTACAAGGGTGGTACAAATTATTGTGTAGGCTATAACGGCCAGTTCAATGTTCATACAATCACTCCTCCTCACTTAGCCATGCATTTTGAATTATTTCATAAGACTCTTTAAGGCGGGGGGTGTAGCTTACATCATTGCCCCAACCCTTAAGCTCTAAAAATTCCATTTGGGTGCGTCCATCCCGATGGGCTGATGTTATTCCTATGTTTATGCCGTCAATGCCTATCTCTTGCACGCCATATATAGGGTAATAATCATCATGTATCTTCATCTCGGATGGGTCGGAAAAATTAAGTAGCTGCCATGGTATGCGTATCTCTATTGCATCCTGCCCAAAACAATAATCAGCAAGCGAATTGTAACTAAAGGCAGTCGGATTTGCATTGCCATGCTCCATCTCACCCGTCAGGAATACATCCAGTAGCAAAAATTCCCGCCGTAATGCGTCAAGATCACTCGAATATGAGGAAAGATCAATATTTGGATCAAGCGCCTTGTTAGCCACCACCCTTATATCCACAAATTCATTCTCGGTCGGGTTGGGCTTATATACATATGGGTTGGTGTCGCTTATTTCTTCCTCAAAATTAGCTCTGGCGGCCTCATATCTCTCCTGTACAATCATGCGACTGTTGTAAAGGCCGTCCATTAAAACCACAAAATCAGCGGCGTGGGACAATCTAAGATCATACTCGTCAGATGTGACGGTAAAACTACCGGTCTTGGGGGTGACATCTATCGGTATGGCGATGGGGGTGTTCACTATGTCCTCACCCTGTGCCAATAAGTAGAGATATCCCTCGTCATAACGTGCGCTTAGGCTAAAATGAGATGTGTCCACCACAGGTGTGGTGCCCGCCCATTCGGATATATCCCCATCCACATAACATATATCACCATCATTTGTATCAAAACTCAATATGCCGTTGCATTGGTCTTTTGTTTGGGTGTCAAACCAGTATATCTCACGCAGTTCATCCACCGCAAAGCGGGTGTTCCAGGTCGTGCGTGACCAGTTGTCCTGCCAGTTTGCAATTATTGCACCCTGAGAGCCATCCCCCATAAATTCATAATAATTACTTACAAGTGCCTGCCCCTGTTCCTGCTCGGTCAGACGGTCATCTCCATAAGAGATACTGTCCACCACACGTGCGGTGCTGTGACCATAACTTGTAACCACCACAGGGATATCATGTTTTAAGTTTAGAAAATGTACATACCCACCATAAATACTCTCGGGGTTGACCTGCGAAATTATATCTATATATTCTATGATGTCATTGTCACTCAGACAACTTAAAAAATCCTCCATACCCGCCCGCATTATATATCCCGCAAACATGCCCGACTGCACCTTGTCACTGGGTATGATATGGTCTATATCCATCTGTACAATCTTTTCAAGTTGTATTTGTACTGTTCTTGTGTACTCAAGGGGATCGGTGGAATAGCTACTGTTAAAGGTTACAAGGCGTTGGGTCTTATAACGCTTTGTCTCATAGGACATAAGGGCGTCCATTATATCGGCAATAAACACCTCGGTGCGACTGGCCTCGGGTGCTGTCGAAAAAAACTCACCCTCATATGAGGTGGGTAAATCTATTTTATTATCGGTATAAGCCATGGTGTAGGGTGTCCAGTTGCTACCCACGATGTAGCCAAGTGTCCACTGTGACACATCGATATTATATACACCGCCACTATCCATACGCCCTATAGCGAATGTGTCACGACCGTGTATAACATCGACTACACGGTGGACATCCTCCAGCATATCATCATACATATAATAAAAATCATCCGCATTATTGGCGTTGTAATCCTCAACCATAATGGATTGTATGAGATAAAGCGGGGAATCGTAGGTCTCATTGTGTAGTGAAAGTGCCTCATAAAACTCGGAATCCATTATGCTGTCCACCGTCACGGTGTTGGCACCCATATCGGCTATGAGTTTTAGCCATTCACGGTAATCATTGCCGGTGGGGGCATAGTCGGTGGTGTAGTGCCCCGGCAAAGAGCTGTCGAGTATAACACCCTGTAGGGTTATAGCCTTGGGGTATTGTCCGGTGTTGTCATATATATACTGCTCATCGGTCGAGTACAGCACATCTATGGGGGCATCGGGGTTTATATCTATATAAAAGTTTTCGTACACGATAAGATAACGCACCACAAGCACAATGGCAAGTATTACGCTAACTGTAATAGTAAATTTTTTCATGCCACATCATTCCCTTGGTGGTTATCGTTAATAGTAGTTATAAGCTTTGACCTTGGAGGGTGAGCAGTATTGACGCAGGGCATCGATATTCTCATCCAGCCATGTGCCACGGGCGGTGATAAACTCTTTGAGCTGTGCCACGGCCTCATCGTAGCTTGCGGGGTTGCGTTCTTCGGGTTGTAATTTGTTGTGACTATTAAGCCTTGAGGAATCAAAAGAGTAACCCCACACCTCAAAGTTGCGGGCAATTTCCACCTCGAAGAACTCGGCACTATCGTCAATAAGGGCAAACATTCTGTCCTCGTTGAGTATGCCGGTTTCTCGCAGTTCTTTGTAACGTGCTATAACCTTTTCGGCAAAATATTCATCTCGCATAAGCATACCAAACCACATGCGGTCATGATATAGGTAACCTGTGCCATCACTGCCTGCAATCTCACGTATATATAGGTTGGCGGCATTGTTGTAATCCCAAGCGGGGCCGATGGTGATTTTGCCACCCATATCTTTATAAAAATGGGTGGAGTAGCTTGCCATATCATTTATAGCTAAGAACTCATTTATAATGTAATAATCCACAAATGAATCCACATCTATATAGGCACGATATCCTCTTTCGGGGTCATCGTAGTCGTAAGAGTATAGTGCTTTTTCAAACTCACTGTAATCGGCGATGATAAAATCTGTAAATTCGGGGGTTATATTTTTCTGGGCGGGGTAGACGATATTCAGTGCGGTTGCATCTTCGAATATATGAGCATATTTTGTAAAGGTGGATATGGCCTGTGGTCTATATACTTGGTCTACCTCCAATACATAGCTTGTGATATCACTGCGTGTACTATAGGGGGTGAGGTCGAGCCTATCCTCGTCCACCGCCACGGTTTCCATCATGATATAGAGCCCACGATACTCACCGTCGATATATACTTCACAGTAGCGCATTTCGGGGGTTTCGGGATGGATTTCGCCGTAGAGATTGAGGAAAACATAGTTGCGCAACATGGTTTTATCAAGAAAAGGTCCATAGAGTGCCCATTCATCGTGACCACCCATGCCCATAACATTGACACTTTGTTCCAGTCTTTGATCATCAACAAAATTGATTTTGTAGCTATTTTTATCGAAATAGCGCGAGGAGTTGCCACGGATACGAAATTCAATTTCACTTTCTATATCGGGCTCATCACTGAGTTGGTTGTATTCATCCTCATTGTCATATATTTTTATACCGGCGGGGATGTTGCTTTCGCCATCGCTGTTGAGGGTGTAGGCGATACGAACATTATCATCATTTACAACCGGCACACCGGGTATAACCTGCCCACGGGTATCTATAGAGACGATAGGCAGTTTTGAATTAAACTCGCCCTCGACATAGGTATCTTCATCCACATCAATTTCGAGATGCTGATAGTATCTGCCGATGTCATTACGCCCTGCCATCTCTTCAAGCACCTCGGCATACCCACTGCCCACCGCCGCAAAAAGCGATACGAGCACCACAAGTATCGTTATCGGTATTCTTTTATTCATCAAAGTGCCCCCCCTTTCATGGCGATGGTGTGGTTGTGTCGGTAAAATTTAGCTACCGATTTCGTCATTTTGCAGTACGATATTGAGGTAATCGATACCCTCAAGCTCATAGATTTTATCTGTGATGGTCATGTCATTTTTCTCGGCACGAGCCAGCACACTGCTTGAAATCTCATATATAACCTCGACGGTTTCTTCGGTGGTGTTTTTGACACGCAGGCGGGCGTCCTTGCCAAGCATGGAATAAATGATAGCTTCCACCCTTGTGGAGGCCATGCGGGTGGAACGCACTATAAGTAGCATTCTGTCATCGTTTTTAATAGCGCCGAATATGAGCAGAAGTATAAACACCACGCCACTGCCGATACCCGCAATGGTAAAGTCACCCGCACCACAGCAAATACCCACGATGATTGTCCAAAATATGTAGGCCGTGTCGCGTGAATCTTTTATAGCGGTACGGAAACGCACAATGGACAAGGCGCCCACCATGCCCAGTGAGAGTGCAAGGTTGTTGCCGATAACCATCATAACGGTGCCTGTCAGCACGGTCAAGACAAGCAATGTGACATTGAATTTACGGCTGTAGACCGCACCGGCATGTGCTAAGCGGTATGAGAGCGAAATGAGCAGGCCAAGACCTGTGGCCACCGTGATACGGATGCCTATTTCCTCGATTGTAAGCGAACCGATTTCCTGAAAAATTGTCTCTAAAAGCTGTTGCATTGTTTTGTTCTCCCCTTCTTAAAATCTACCGGCACTGTATTTGCCTGCCGACAATGGGCTGGCATCGGCCTCTTTTATCAAATTTTTAATATAACTAAGTAGAAAGCCATCGTATTTTACCTCCATGACCACCATGGAGGGATCCATGGCGAGCTTGAGAGGCAATTTATCCGAGAAAAACTGCTCACAACTCTGGGAGGCTCGTACATCACGGTCAAATGTGATGCGGATGTTGTTTTCCTTGGCGACAAAGGCTTTTCGATGGTACTCAATTACGGCCTTTGGCCTATAAAACTGACGGCTCATAAGTCCGAAACATTCGACCGTAAAGGGTGTGTTGTGGCGAAGTAGAGAGCTATAATCGCCATGTATACACTGCATTACTTCCTCGCTGCTAAGTGAATATGAGCGCTTACGCTGTTGGTTGCCCTGTTTTTGTTTCATCTCAAGCAGCACCTTTTTGGCATTTGGGCTGTAGCACCTAAAACGTATCTTGCGGCGCAAATCAAGGCCGTATTCCTTCTCGAAAAAGTCATCGTCATTGAGGGTGTCAAAGTAAAGTGAACGTATCATATAGCCGTTGTCACCGTTGTGTGAGTCCTCGTGGAGCAGTTTTGAGAACTTGTGCGCAAGATGATAATATTGCGGCACGGTCAGCGAGTATTTTATTTCTCGGCGCAAAACCTGTAGCATATTGTGTGTCAGTCCTCCTCCATTGAAAACTCTTTTAGATATTCATAGTTGTGATAAGAAAACTCAATGTTCCAAATGTCATGCTCTGTGGCAAGCTGGTCGGCAAGATATGCCCAAGCCTCCTGCATGGCCGGTATGCCGAGTGAGTAATATGTGTTTTTGTCAGAGATATCGTGGTCACCTGTGGGCTGCAGTTCCGAGGCATTTATGAGCATTTTGTCGTACTGATCGGCATATATGGCTTCCTGCTCGATGGTGTCAAATTCGTCGTTGGCGTAATAATTCATCACGCATACCTCGTCGCAGGAATCTCGTATAATTTCCTCGAGTACGGGGTCGTCATCCCAATGCGCCCATATGCAGATTACCACCTCAAAGCCAAGCTCTTTGGCGTGGAGGTAGGCCGTGTTCATATTTTCGGCAAACTGCTCCATCAAATCCCGATTATCCTCGTCATATTCATCAAGTACATAAGGCTCTACATCTATAACTATACCCTGTATGCCGCCTATGGTCGCCGCACGGTCGATAGTGTCTATCATATAATCAAGATTTTTACTCTTTGCCCATGAGGGGTCACCTATGAGGGCGTAGACCTCGAGTTCCTGCTCAGTCATAAAATCGGTAAACTCGGTGTACTGTTCGTCGGTGGCGCTGCTGCTTAGCCACTGGTACAATGTGCCGATGTCGTGCTTGTTCATGGTAGAAACAAGCTCGTCACGCTCCTCGGGGGTGGTGGACTCCCAATTCCATGAGAAGAGCGAGTAATCAAATACCCTTGGGTCGGGCTCGGTGGGGATTATCTCTTGGGATGGTGTTGTTGTATCGGGCTGGGTGGGCATGATTTGTCCACCCGTTATCACCACCACAAGCAGTATCACCAAGGCAATTATCACGGCACACAAAGAGACAATGATTGCTACTGCACTTTTCGACATTATTATGCTCCTTTTATTTTGTCAAGGTAAATTGATCGACAATTTCGCCTGTTAAGGAACTGTAGGTGGTGAGCATGACCGAGTTATCGTCAAAGTCGGCTCGAGTGAGCACAGGTTGATATAACTGCAAAGCGGCAGCGGTCTGTCCCTGCGCATCGTCACTTAAATCATAATATTTAGAGCCTGTCGAACTGCCTGCGGTTATGTATAGGGTTTGGCCGACAGATTTCTGCACACCTGTCGATGTGACGGAGTAGGGAACGGGTGTGTTACCCTGCATCAAATAACTGCGGGAGAAGATGTGCTCATGACCCGATAACACCAAGTCAATATCAAGCGCCGAAAATACACTCGGCATATAGGCGCGAAGTGCAACAACCACATCCTCATAATAATGGATACTGCTGCTAAACATCGAATGATGCATAAGCACCACTATGAAAGACGGCTCGCCGTACAGTGATGTGTACTGAGTGATGGCCTCGTTTAAGAAGGTCTCGTGTCCCACAACATCGGTGCTGTTGGAGTTGAGTGCCATAAAGAGGATATCACCGTATTTATACCAGTAGTTGCCACTCATACTGCCCTCGGTGGAGGTAGCGGAGTATTGCGTCATATTGGGCATATAGATACCGTCGGATAATAGGGTGGTTTCTATATCGTGGTTGCCGTATATCACACTACTGGTAAGATGTGAGCTTTCCATAACGTCAAAATAGGCGGCATAAGCTGTCGCGTCGTAAGGGTCGGTAGATATATCACCGAGCACCGCCGCAAAGTCTGTATTATACTCTATGGCGAGTATGCCGTCAAGCATATTGGAGGATGCATCATCAAATGATAGGTCGCCCGAGCCGAACTGCGGGTCGCCAATCAGCATGACCGAGACACCACCCAGCGGGTTGCCTGTTCTGAACAGGCCTGTTTTTTGCATTCCGGCGCTGTGTATTGTGTAGCTGTACAATGTATCGGGGGCAAGGTCGGTCAAATCGGCACGATAGGTATAGCCACTCGAGGCCTGCTCGGCGAGATGCGCCTCATATGTGACAGGTGTTGCCGTCGAAGAAGTTGAGGGAATAAGCTCTACATAGGAGTTGACGGTTTGAGCATTTGTACCGACCCAAGACATCGATACACTGCTCTCATCACCGCCTACACCCACATTTACACTGGTAATTTGAGGGGTTATGGGGATGAGCGATGAAAACTCAAAAAACACATCCGAGCTTGAGGGGTCATCTTGGTGCAGTTCCACCGCAATGACGTTTTCGCCGGGGTATATCATGTGGGCGGGTATTTCGAATGTGGCATTTATTGGACTGCCCGCACCCTCATACGAACCGTAGGCATCGGCCGAGGCATAACCATCTGTCGGCACGTTGCCACGAAAAACTTCCATTTCGTTCATATATATAATTACGGCATCATCATATGTAACATTTGCAAGCAGACTGCCTATTTGTTCGGCGGTATCAATTGCAAATCCGGTTCTCAGCAGATAAACGGGGTAACTATTGCCCGTGCTGTCGTATTGGGGGAGTAGTGTTTCGGGCAGATAACCGCCCGAAAGCTCACCCAGGCCACCGTCCTTAGCACCAAAACTGCCGACACCACGTCCCCAGTTTACATCGCTGTAATCGATACTTGTCCAGGTGCGCGCAGGGTCAGCGAGTGCCGACACGGCAGAACTACCGCTTAAAAATCGCCAAACAGCGGTGTCTGATGTAAAGAGAGCGGGCAGCTGTGCGCCTTGTTCAACGACCTCTGGTGCTTGCTCCTCATGCATGGAGTATTGCGGTGTGGATGGCGCCCCATCGCCGGAGGTTTCCCCGCCGGAACAACCTTGCAACATCATGGCCAGAGCGAGAAATGTGAGTGCAAAAGCAAATAAAAGTTTTTTTCGAGCACTAAGCCATGCATAGCCATTACGATTTTGCATACTTATAAACAACCCCTTCATAATTCCCATGTCGTACAAATGTAATTTGTATATACTACAGGCAATTTTACTAATTGTAACTTATTATACTACAATACATCAAAAAAGGCAACTGCAATTTGTCTGATTTTGGCGATATTGAGATTGCAACCGCAAAAAATGGGACAACATCCCCAATTTTAATATTAAATAAGTATGAACATTTTTGATAAATTATTCCATGTTTTTACATATTTATAAAAAAGCGAAGGGCACGGTGCAGTTTAATGCTACCGTGCCCTGTGTCTTTTCGGTCAAGTGCTTCTTATTCGTAATAGGTAAACAGTTCGCCATCGAGCGATTCAAATGTTGCTACATCCGAGTAAACATAATTGCCTTGGCTGTCCTCCATGCGGAACATGAACAGGTAAAAACCATCGGGCAACCATTCCTCGGTGAAGGCGGTGCTCTCGGTGACCGTGATGGTATCAACGGTCACCTGCATAAAGTCGGCATCCGACTCGATATCGGTGGCGTAGTGTATGGTCTCGATAACATCGCCGGGTACGAGCTCCACCATGTTTTTATCGGCCGCACCCTCTTCGGATATAGGCTTTCTTGCACCCATAATGATATACTCGCCTATATCAAAGTCATATATGACAGACAAGGTATATTCCTCACCATTGAGTATAATGGGTATGGCGTATTCGTTGTAATTATCGCCCTCGGCTACAAGTTCCATATAGCACAGTGCTCCATCGAGATAACCCCACACACCCCTAAAGTTATCCATAAACACGCCGTTTTCCCAGTCGGCATCAAGGTCATTATCCGTGCCCAATGATAGGAGCAAATCTTCATCGCCGGGGGTGTAATAAAGCTCAAAAGCGATGGAGGTCAGAGCATCGTAGGCCTCGGGGCCAAGATTAAGTACAGCATTACCATCATCATTTATAGTCAGAGGAGCATTCTCCCAATCACCACCGACAGTTTCGATTGTTGGAAGTTCGGGGGGCTCGGCGGTGTAGTCCAGTGCCTCCTCGATGTATTGCAGCCCGCTATCGTCCACATAGCCCGTCAGGCCGTAAACATAGAGGTGGTTTAGCGAGGTGACGGGGTTTATCTCTGTAAATGACATGAGATGATCCACGTCATTGTCGTAATGATAGAAGGTCGAGAGTCCCATTCCGTCGGGGCGGTAGATACTGTCAATGGTATAGACTACGGCATCATCAAGCGCATCAAGCACGGCTTGTGAGGTTGTGGGGAAAAGATCGCTCACGCTCAACACCATCTGCCCCAGATCCACCATGTTGTAAAAGCCCTGTTCACGGGAGTTGCCACCGTAGTTCTCAACACGCTGTGCATTTTGTGCGTAACGTGTAAATATTGAGGGGTCTTCCAGTGCGTAACTCATCATATCGGCGCCGTAGGCATCATAGGCCTCAATGAGCGGGTTGAGCTTAGAAAGATCGGTGACCGATAGGGTGATATCCTCATGGGTGCCCCAGTATTCACAACCTGTAACATAGGTATCACAGATGGCGACCGAAAGCTCCACAGGGCTGATGGTGGGATTATCGGCCAAGGCATCCATAATGCCTGTGTAGTACCAACCGTTGCCGGGTTCAAGTTCTTGGGAAGCCACAAGGTAGCTTGCGTGATCCGAGAAGGTATAGGCAGTCGACAGTGTAGCCATAAGGCAGGTGTCAAAGCCGACGATGTCCAGCGGGGCATACTCGACCTCGGTGCCGTAGACATCCGCTAAAACCGCATACATCTCATCAAGAGTCAAGGCGTCATTGTCATACAGCTCATCAAATGCTGCACCGTAAACCGAGCCACCGCCATGGTTCCAGAAGTTGAGCATGGTGCGATCGCCCGGGTAATTTGTCTCGGCAAAAGAGAGAAAATCGGCCAATGTGTTGGGATCGCCCATGTTGGCAACGGGAAGTTGCTCGATAAGTCTCATACCCTCGCTGTCATATATGTAGCGTTCGGTGTAGTTGGGGTCTACAAAATCATTTTGCCACTCATAAGCACCACCGGTTTGAATGATGACCTGTACTCCCTCGGGCAGGGGTGTTTCCATCATTTCAAAAAGATCCTCGGTGGCCGAGCCATTATAAGACTCAAGGTCACTGCCACAGAGATACCAATACATAACCCAATCGGTGCCTGTGTCCTCGTGGGGGACATGTTCGACGTTTAGATATTCGTTGGCAACAGCCTGATCGCTATCATTATCTTCAGCATAATCAGAATCTTCATACGACGTATCATCACCAAACAGCATAAACCCTAAAATAGAGCAAGCCGCAAAGGAAAATACAATCGCTACACTGACCACTAACAGAATTATTAGTACTTTTTTCATTTTTAACTCCCTTCATGTCTCTAATATGTTTTTTATCTCACCTTGGAACCGACCGGTACGCTGTCATCTACAAATATCACCTTGACATCATTTTCGCCGGCATCGGCGGCCAAAATCATACCTTGGCTTTCAACACCACGCAGTTTTGCCGGTTTTAGGTTGGCTACAACTATTATTTTTTTGCCCACAAGGTCGGCGGGCTTATACCATGTGTGGATACCCGACACCACCTGACGACCGCCCATGCCATCGTCAAGCTGTAGGCAAAGTAGCTTATCTGCCTTGGGCACAGGTTCACAGCTTGTAATCTGTGCCACACGCAGTTCCACCTTTGCAAAATCCTCAATACCGATTATGGTGGCTACACCCTCGGCTTTTGGGGCTTCTTTTTTAGGTGCGGGCTTTTCCTCGGGCTTTGTAGGGGTGGCGGCTTCAAGCTCGGCCAGCTCCTTTTTAAGGTCGATGCGGGGGAAAAGGGTGTCGCCCTTGCTCACCGTGACATCGGCGGGAAGTTTGCCGAATACAGCGCTTTCGTAGCTATATATATCGGGGGTAGCGCCTATTTGCAGGCGAATGCTATCGGCACTGCTCGGCATAAATGGTAACATCAAGATACCTGCCACACGTATGGCCTCCAAAAGGTTATAAAGCACCGTGGCAAGGCGGGGGCTTTGGGCGGGGTCTTTGCCCAGTACCCAAGGTGCGGTTTCGTCTATATATTTGTTGGCACGGCTGACCACCCTCATGATCTCTGAGAGTGCTGACTGGAAGGCGAATTCCTCCATGTGTCCCTCGTATAGCGCGCGCAGTCCATCGGTCATGGAGATAAGCTCGTTGTCTATATCCTCGGCTTTGCGCTCTGTGGGAAGTTTGCCGCTAAAATATTTCTCGGTCATGGCGGTGGTACGGCTGACAAGGTTGCCCAAATCGTTGGCCAAGTCGGCATTTATGCGGGTGATAAGTGCCTCGTTGGAGAATACACCATCCGAACCAAAGGGGAACTCACGAAGGAGGAAATAGCGCAGGGCATCGACGCCGTAACGCTCACACAGCACCACGGGGTCAACCACATTGCCTTTTGATTTACTCATCTTGCCGCCCTCGAGCAGTAGCCAACCGTGGCCGTATACTCTTTTGGGGGTGGGCAGGTCGAG
>CAYJGR010000001.1:47570-50552 GCA_964370005.1 uncultured Oscillospiraceae bacterium | reverse complement strand
ATGAAGTTGTTTACCATCTCGTTCAGGCGAGATTTGGGCTCTAAAAAGCGGGGGTTATCCTCATAAAACTTCATGAGACGATCGCCGTATTCGGATAGCTTGAAGAAATAGGCCTCCTCCTCGGCGTCGGTGACATCACGGCCACAGTCGGGGCATTTGCCGTCGGTCAGTTGGCTATCTGTCCAAAACGACTCGCAGGGGGTGCAATATTTTCCCTTGTAGGTACCTTTATATATTGCCCCACGGTCATATAAATCTTTGAATATTTTCTGTACCGAGCTTATATGATAATCGTCGGTGGTGCGGATATAGCGGTCATATGAAATATCCATGAGTTTCCACAACTCTTTTATGCCGTCCACGACATTATCGACATAGGCCTTGGGGGAAACTCCGGCTTCTTTTGCTTTCTCCTCGATTTTTTGGCCGTGTTCATCGGTGCCGGTCAAAAACATCACGTCATAGCCCTGCATACGTTTGTAGCGTGCCATGGCATCGGTGGCCACGGTGCAGTAACTGTGGCCGATGTGGAGCTTATCCGATGGGTAATAGATGGGGGTGGTGATGTAATAGGGTTTTTTATTTGACATAACTTTGCCTCCTGTGCCTGCCGTCGCCCGAATGAAAGGCGAGGTCAGGGATATTGCGCCCTTAAAGTGGGCAATGCATACACCGTTTATTATATCACCCAAAAAGCGAAAATCAATCCCGACTGCCGAAATTTGCCTCCCATGCAATACAAATAGTATATTTAAGCTAAAAGTCTACAAAAATGGATTTCGAAATAAATTTTTCAAAAATATAATGGGGGAGGGGGGAACTAAATGTGGTTTTGTGGCAACACTTATTTTAATGGAAAAAAATAGCAATAATCTTAGAATTTTGTGCCAAAACGAACAGTTTTACTATCAAAACTTCTTGCAATGCATACAAACAAATGATACAATATAAAAAAATACATATTGTTTTTGGCTACAAAAAAGTTTGTTTTTGCCGTTTTTAGTGGAACAAAATCGGTAAACTTGTTGGCTTGATTTTGCCCTTGAAATGTGACCTTATTTTCTATACAATACATTAAGCGGCAGGAGAACAAATGCCGCTACTCAGGTGTTGTGCTCGGTGTGAGCATTTGGCACTGCTGAGTAGTTTATATGCGCGTGAGCAAAAATCCCCCCCGCAAAATGTTTTGGGGGAGGGGTATGACACCAAAGTTTTTTGACGACATCACTACTATACAAATAGAAAGGGTGATTGCAATGGTTTTAGAAACTCCGAAAAAATATCGCTTGGGTGACTTGCTCGTTTTGCGAGGTATCATAACCGAAGCACAGTTGCAAGAAGCTCTCGATTGGCAAAGAAAGGTCAAGCGTTGGTTGGGCGATTGCCTTATTGAGCTTGGCATGGTTACAGATAGCGACATAGCCGACGTGCTACAGGTACAGCTCGAAATCCCACGTGTGGATTTGCGTGGCGTCAGCATCGATCAAGAAATCATAGGCCTTATCCCCGGTTCGGTACTGCGTCGCCATAACGTGCTCCCTCTGGGCTACAGTGAGGTGAGCCCCAATGTGCTTGTGCTTGCTATGTCCAATCCTCTCGACATGACCGCCCAAGATGATATATCTATCATAACAAACTGCCTTGTAGAGCCACGCATCGCCACCATAGGTGAGATAAACAGCGTGCTTGATAGCTTTTTTGGTCGTAGTGAGGCCATGCTGGCCGCTGAGGAATACGCCCGTCAGCGTGAAGAACTGCGTGAACAGCTCGATGAGGAAGAAGTGGCCGACCAAGCCGACCTCGAAAGCGCACCCATCGTACAGCTTGTTCGTTCCATTATAGAGCAGGGTGTGCGTCAGCGTGCCAGTGATATCCACTTTGACGCCCTTGAAAAGCGTGTGCGCATCCGCTACCGTATAGACGGTGTACTCAGCGACCGCATGAGCTACGATATAAGTTTACTGCCCGCGCTTGTGACCCGTGTTAAGATTTTGGCCGGCATGGATATATCCGAAAAGCGTAAACCCCAGGACGGACGTATGTCCACCGTGGTTGACCGTGCAGAGTACGACATCCGTGTGGCGGTACTGCCCACAAGCTTTGGCGAAAAGGTCGTTATGCGTCTTCAGTCGGTTGTTGGGTTGTTCCGTACCAAAAGCGAACTTGGTATGCAGGAGTGGGAACTGCAAAAATTCGACCACATCCTCTCCAACCCCAACGGTATGATACTTGTTACAGGTCCTACGGGTAGTGGTAAATCCACCACCCTATACTCCGCCCTCAGCGCACTGAATACCGAGGATGTCAACATCATCACGGTTGAAGACCCCGTCGAGGCCAACATCCCCGGCATAAATCAGGTGCAGGTTAACCCCAAGGCCGACCTCACATTTGCAAATGCACTGCGCTCCATTCTGCGTCAAGATCCCGACACCATCATGGTGGGCGAGATTCGTGACGAAGAGACCGCAAACATTGCCGTGCAGGCCTCTATCACAGGCCACCTTGTGGTTAGTACCTTGCATACAAACAGCTCGGCCGCCACAGTTACCCGCCTTTTGGAAATGGGTGTTGAGTCCTACCTGTTGGCCGATTCCATGGTTGGCATTGTGGCACAACGTCTTGTGCGTCGTTTGTGTCCCCATTGTCGTCGCCCAAGACAAGCCACCGACGTCGAAAAAAGACTGCTTGGTGTATCACAGCACGAAGACCTCACCCTTTACGATGCAGAGGGTTGCCCCAAGTGTGGCAACGTGGGTTACTACGACCGCATAGGTGTGTATGAAATCATGGAGATCACCCCCGAACTTCGTTCCCTTATAACAAGCCGTGCCTCGACCGAGGATATAAAAGAAGAGGCCATAAAAGGCGGTATGCGCACACTGCGTGCCAGTGCGGCCGATTGTGTAGTCCAAGGTATCACGACTATTGAAGAAATGATAAAAGTTTCGATGGATGACTGATAAGAGCAATTAGTAATTA
>CAYJGR010000001.1:38875-47470 GCA_964370005.1 uncultured Oscillospiraceae bacterium | reverse complement strand
ATTGAAGAAATGATAAAAGTTTCGATGGATGACTGATAAGAGCAATTAGTAATTAGGAATGAGGAATTAGGAATTAAGGGCATTGTGGCGGTAGGTAATGCTTCCCCCTCGCTTTTCCGTGTATGGGGCAGGGCTTTGCGTGAACGTACCTAAAGCCCGCCCAAAAACACGGGCACAGGTACGCCCCCACAAAGCCCCACCCCCTACCCAAAAAAATCGAGGCGGGGTCAAAAATCGCAAAACCCCTGTAGGGGACGGCGTCCTCGACGTCCCGTCCCACGCCCTACAGCTAACCTTTTTCGAATTTCTGCCGATATACTATAAGGATAACGACATAAATAATCCGCAGGATTATTTATTCGCACATCTGCGATAGCAGGCGCATCTAAATAAAAAACCCATGCCGATGTGCTCTCATTTATATGTCGCCCTACGGGCACAGCAAAATATAAATTTTATACCAAACCTCAAAAAGGTGGTGTTTCTCATGCCCAACTTCACAGAGCTAATCTCTCTCGCCGTACAAAATGAGGCATCGGATTTGCACATCACGGCAAATCTTCCCCCCATAGGGCGTGTCCATGGCAACTTAGTGCCCCTATCGGGTACACCGCTGAGCGCCACCGATATCCTCGAAGTGGTCAAAGGCATTGCGAGTAATGACCTTATGATGGTACTCCAAGACAAAGGCGAAGTGGACTTTGCCCATTCGGTCGAGGGTCTTGGACGTTTTCGTATAAATGTTTTCTCGCAAAAAAACAGCTATGCGATTGCCGCCCGTGTGCTCAATGCAACCATACCTCACCCCGAAGATTTGCACCTGCCACAGCCTGTTGTCGATTTGTGCGACAAAAAACGTGGACTTGTACTGGTAACAGGTGCGACAGGTAGCGGTAAATCAACAACTTTGGCAAGCCTCATAAATGAGATAAATGGGAGGTATAATAAGCATATAATCACGCTTGAAGACCCCATAGAATATGTACACACCCATAAAAAATCTGTGGTAAATCAGCGTGAGGTGGGAAGTGATACACACAGCTTTCCAAATGCTTTGCGTGCCGCTTTGCGTCAAGACCCCGATGTAATACTCGTAGGCGAGATGCGTGACCTTGAAACCATCTCGATAGCCGTGACCGCCGCCGAGACAGGACACCTTGTGTTCTCGACCTTGCATACCGTAGGTGCGGCCAACACAATCGACCGTGTAATCGACGTATTCCCCCCACATCAGCAACAACAAATTCGTATACAGCTGGCCGACGTGCTCGAATGTGTGGTGTCGCAACAACTTATGCCCACCGCCGACGGTCAGGGACGTGTGGCCGCTTTTGAGGTCATGCTGGGCAACAACGCCGTGCGCAACAACATCCGCGAGGGCAAAACCTATCAAATTCCCTCTGTTATGCTAACAAATGCAAAATTGGGCATGACTACTATGGACGACTCATTGTTCCAACTCTACCAAACCGGTCAAATAACAGGCGAAACCGCCCTACTGTTCGCCCAAGACCGTGTAGCACTGTCAAAACGCATAATGTAAACATCGTTGTAGGGGCGGTCATCGGCCGCCCGAAACGCAACAACCGCCGTCGCCAACGCCTCGGACATGGCGAGCCATGTCCCTACAATAACCCGAAACCCAGATGTAGGGTCACGGCTTGCCGTGACCGCCCCTACGGGGTCTTTGCCCTTGCCCTTCTCTATCCTCTATCATCAAACGCCCTTATCTATCTTCTAAAAGGATGTGACCCTATTGCCCAACTTTTCCTACATTGCTGTTGACCGTGACGGCAGACAGACAAAAGGCATATTGGAAGCCAACGATATCCATGCGGCCACCTCTACGCTAAAAGGCGAGGGGCTATTCCCCATAGATATATCCGAGACAAATGTCATGAACCGCAGCCTTAATGTGACACTGTTTGAGGGCAAACCCAAGCCGAGAGATTTGGCGGTATTTTGCCGACAGTTTGTCAGCATATCGGCGGCGGGTGTGCCCATTGTGTCGGCGCTTGAGATGTTGGCCGAACAGACCGAAAAACAAAACCTTTCAAAAGCTATCGCCGATTGTCGTGCCTCTATTCAGGCCGGTAACTCCTTTACCGACTCCATGAGAGAACATCCCAAAATATTCCCAAGTCTACTGTCCACAATGGTGGCGGCGGGTGAGGAATCGGGTAGTTTAGAGACCTCTTTCTCCCGCATGGGTACGCAGTTTGAAAAGGATGCCAAACTTCGGGCCATGGTCACACGTGCCTCCATTTACCCCATTATAGTTATTGTAATTGCCTTTGTGGTTGTGGTGGCAATGCTTGCATTTGTTATACCCAGCTTTGAGGAAGTCTTTAATGATATGGGCGTACAACTTCCCGCACTTACAAGGGGGGTTATTACTGCCGGTCGCTTTATGGAGGACTATTGGTGGGCGGTGATGGGCGGTGTGGCCGCTTTAGTGTTCGCCGGGGTGCAGTTTGCACGTACACCCACAGGTAGGGAGCTTTTTAGTGGGATTCAGCTGAAAATACCGCTGTTTGGTAAGCTTACCACCAAAACCGCCTCGGCTCGTATCAGTCGTACCTTGTCAACACTTTTGGCCGCCGGCATACAACTGCCCGATGCCCTCGAAATTGTCGCCCGTATGATGGAAAATGTCAAATTTCGTGATGCCCTGCTCACTGCAAGGGATGATGTGCTCATGGGTATGCCACTTTCAGAGCCCTTTAGGCGGGCGGGGATATTCCCACCTTTAGTGTGTCATATGGTTCGTATCGGTGAAGAGGCGGGCGATCTTGATAACATGCTCTCAACATTGGCCGATTACTATGACGAGGAAGTCGAGAACACCACCGCCACCGTTATGGCCGCACTCGAACCTGTGCTCATTATATTCTTAGCTATAATAATCGGTACAATTGTACTGTCGGTAATCCTGCCCATGGCCGATATGTATTCGGCACTCGATAACCTATAAAAATGATTTTTACCATGCCCCACACATGTAGGGTAATTGGTTAAAATAAAAACCTACACACAGAAAGGATGTAATTATTATGAAGTTTTTTGAGAAAGTACACAAAGCACGTAAAAACAACAAGGGCTTTACACTGGTTGAGCTGATTATCGTTATTGCAATCATCGCAGTACTGGCCGCCGTGCTCGCCCCCCGTTACCTACAGTATGTGGAGCGTTCCCGCCAGTCCAACGACTTGCAGGTAGCCACCAACATCATTAGAGCAGCCACAGCCGCTGTTGCTGATCCTAATAATGATGCGACTGCTGATGAGTATACCTTTACTTGGGGAACCACAGCCGATGGTAATGCTACGCTCGAAATTTCTACCGGTGCCGGTTATACAGCAGTTCTGACAAGTGTTACCGAGGTTATGGGTTGGGACGCTCCCACAGGAACCGCAGCCTCTGTTAACACCGGTACTG
Organism: uncultured Oscillospiraceae bacterium; assembly: GCA_964370005.1. GTDB lineage: Bacteria > Bacillota > Clostridia > Oscillospirales > Ruminococcaceae > Heteroruminococcus. Next base: position 44,032 of record CAYJGR010000001.1, on the reverse strand, counting down.
ATGCTGAGTCGGCAGCAGGTGGCAATGCTGATTTCGAATTCACCATCGAAATGGGCAGTGGCAATATCACCATGCCAGCTGATTCCTTGGGCACAAATGGAGTGGACTGGGGTACAGCCGGCGTAGGTATGGATTATCCCACAACCTAACCTCTAAAATTTTGATCTAAACCATAACACACCGCCCGACGCACCCATTTTTGGGTGGGTCGGGTGTGGTGGCATTTAGTTGTTAGGGATTAGATGTTAGTGATTAGCAAAGGACAGCGCAGGGCGTGGTTTTTGCCCTTGACCTTAACCTTAACTAATGTCTAATTTCTATTTTCTAATCTCTAAATGCCCTGCGCCTTGATTTTTTGGGTTGGGGGTGGTTTGGGTGGGGGCGTACTGTTGCCCGTGTTTCTGGGCGGGCTATTGTACGCTCACGGCAAAGCCGCCGCCTACACGGAAAAGCAAGGTGCAAGCATCAACATTGCGCTCCGGTGCCCTTAAATACAAATCCATCGCAAAGCGATACCATCATTCCTAACTACTAATTCCTAATTTCTAATTGCCCTTAAATGCCCTTTTCTATCCTCTAATAAAAGGAAAATAACTATGCCAATAATCATGCCAACAGCAATGCTACCGTTTTATATAACCGTGGGTCTTATGGGGCTTATGGTGGGGAGTTTTTGCAATGTTTGCATATTTAGAATACCGCGGGGTGAGGGTGTGGTAATAAAATCCTCACACTGCATGAACTGTCAAAAACGCCTGCGTTTTTGGGAACTTGTACCGCTGTTTAGCTATATATTTTTGCGTGGGCGGTGCTCGGGGTGCGGTGTTAAAATATCACCGCAATACCCTTTGATTGAGGCTGTCAATGCTCTACTTTGGGTGTTGGTGGCATATGTACACGGTTTGTCTTATGACACACTTCTTGGATGTCTTTTAGCATCATCACTGCTAATTTTGTCAATAATAGATTGGCGCACACGTGAAATTCCCCCCTCCACCACTATTTTTATCGCCGTGTTGGGTGTTGTGCGTCTGGGGCTTAATTTAGCCGATTGGCAGTCTCATCTGCTTGGCGGGGTGAGCGTGGCCGGGTTTTTGCTCCTACTGCTTATATTCTCGGGAGGTCGGGCAATAGGCGGTGGGGATATAAAACTTATGGCGGGATGTGGGCTGTTTTTAGGGCTATCAGGCACACTACTTGCCTTTGGGCTTGGATGTGTGGTGGGGTCTGCGGTGCATCTTGTGCGCATGAGATTTTTCGGTGCGGGACGAGATTTAGCACTGGGGCCATATCTTGCACTTGGAGTTTTTGTAAGTTTTTTGTGGGGCGACCCACTTCTTGCTATATATTTTGGGACACTTGGGATTTAACATAATTATATGACTATGACTGATAAAGAGAGGACTACTAAAGATGGCCAAAAAGATATTAGTACTTGAAATAGGCGACCAACTGACAAAGGTGTGTGTCACGGTAAAGAAAGGCAAGGCTACCCATATTCAAAGTAGCTTTTATTTTGATACCCCCACAGCGGCTGTGAGTGATGGTCAAGTGCTGAGCATATCCTCTATGGGTCAAACTCTTATGGCACAGCTTAGAGAGAACGGCGTCACGGGGGTAAAAAACGTGATGTTTGTACTAAGTTCTTCTAAGATTATCAGTCGTGAGGCGGTATTACCACCTGTTAAGGATAGACAACTCACAGCGATAGTGAGAGCCAATGCGGCCGACTACTTCCCGCTTGACCTTTCTCATTATGAGATATCCCACAGCATATTGGGTGCAAACAATGAAGAGGGCCAAAGTGGCAACAGGGTACTCATAACAGTAGCCCCCCGTTTGCTACTTCAAAGTTATTTGGATTTAGCCAAAGAGCTGGGCATGAATGTAAATGCATTTGATTATATAATAAACAGCCAGTTCCAACTTTACAGCAAGGTGCCGTGCCGTGGTATCACCATGTTTGTGAGTATCGGTGCACGTCAGACCTACACCTCGTTTGTGCGACAGGGGGCGCAACTGCTACAGCGCACAGTGCCGTTTGGCGGGGATGATATTATATCGACCGTCTTGAATGTAGCGGGGGAGGGGAATGCCTCGTTTAGCAAGGGGCTAAGCTTTTGCCAAGACCGCCGCTGGATAAGCGAAAATCTCTCACCCGAGCAGTATAATGAGGCGACCTACCGTGTTGTAAACGGTGTTGTGAGAAGTGCTGAATTTTTCAAATCGACCTACCAAGGTGTATCGATTGACCGTGTGATTGTGGTTGATTATTGCTCGGATATAGCGGGACTGACCCAGTCGATATCCTCGGCCATGGGGGTTAGTGCGGTGAGACTTGAAAGTCTGCCGGGCGTTGCCAAGGTGGCCAGCGGATCAAATATATCGTTTTTTGCCTCGAGTGTGGGCGCGACAATAGAGCCTTTAGGGCTTGTACCGGCCGATGCAAAACAAAAGGGTGTGCGAAAGAGCAGTGAAAGCAGAGCCCCCGGCATGATGATACCGATATTTGTATGTGTATTGTGTATTGTGGTGGGCGTGGCGATTACGGCCTCTGCGGTGCTGAATTTTTACACCACCAGCTCCGAAATAGAGGCCATGGGGGCGCGAATAAACGAGCTTGCCCCCGCCGAACAGGTCTACAACACCTACGTTGAATACAGCGCCATGGAGGAGAATGTAAAAATCCTCGAAGGCCATGGCATAAACAATAACGCTGCACTCAGGGCGTTCTTGGAGGAGCTGGAGCAGAAGATGCCGTCCGATTTGCTACTGCTTTCGGCCAGCTGTGATGACTTCGGTGTGGCTATGAATGTTGAAGTCGGTAGCATGGAGGACTCGGCTGTGGTGCTCTCGCAACTGCGCACATTCTCCAGTATAGATGAAATTCGGGTCAGTGCAATTGCCGAGTCGGTCAATGACTTGGGAGAACCGATTGTGGCCTTTTCGATAACCTGTTCTTATTATCTGCCCGAGGTCGAGGAGGAAACCCCACCGACCGAGGAGGCACTGCCTGAAGATGACGAAATAACCCAGCTTGAAGATGAGCTTGCATAACACAAGGAGGTAGACGCTGTGAGGATTACAGCCCGAAACCAACAACTTTTGATAATACTGCTCGGTGTAATTATATTTATTGGACTGTTCTTTGGGGTGTACAGCCCCATGGCCGATGCCGTGCGTCAAAACCACGAGCAAATCGCCCAACTACAGCCCCGACTTGACACCCTCGAGGAGTACAACAGAAATTTGACCTATTACCAAGCCGAAAATCAGCGTATCTGGCAGTATATACAGGGGGAGGTCGCAAGATATCCCGCCTATATACGTGAGGAAGATTTTTTGCTGTGGCTTTTGGGGCTTGAGGACTTTGTGGGGTATGAACTTAATATGGTGGCCTTTGAATCGGCCTCACTGCTTATGGAGTTCCCATGTTATGTGGCGGTGGATGGTGAGCAACTGTATACAGATATGTATGCCTACCGTGCAGGTACCCAGACCACAGGTCAGCTGACATATCAACAGCTTAAAGATGCGCTGGACTACACCTATTCGACCACCGAACCGACCGCTGTAGAGATGGTGACACTTTCGTATGATGCGACCTCGGGACAGCTTTCGACCTCTATCTCTATATCTAAACTGTTCCTACAGTATCAAGAGGCCGAGTACACCCCTGTGCCTGTACCCGATGTGCCACTTGGTGTGCCAAATCCGTTTGGCGGCTAAGGAAAATATTCTAAGAAAGGAGGGCGCAGTGTGACTTCATATATAAAGAACAACAAGGGTTTTACGCTCCTTGAAATCGTCATTGGTATTGCCATACTGGCGCTGATTGTCCTTCCTTTGCTTGGGGTGTTTGCGTCGTCGTCACGGCTACAAGGGGATAGCTTTGAGATTGGCAATGCCACCCTAATAGGCGAAAACATAAATGAACAACTCCTTGGAATAGACTTTGAGCAATGGTGGGAAGAAGGAAGTGTACCGACACTGGGTGATGGCACGACAGGACGATTTGTCGAGCCTGACGGCAGTGGAGGTTACACAGATCTGTCGAGTGTACCCACCGCCCCACCCTATTACATCGCATTTGACAATATGACTTCAAGCAACTCGGTTTTTAACGCTGTGCTCAGTTTTGACCCCGACCTTGTGGCAAATGATGCCCTCATGGCGCAGTATACGGCCATGGATTATGTGGGGATGCAGGAAAATTTGATGGGGCGTGACCCCGATGAAATTTCTTGGAGCGACTTCCTAAAGGAGGCCGCCACCCTCGGCTATGACATAAACGATACAACATTGTTTGATCGTAACACTATCCCCGCCACCCGCACCATAACTATGAACATTACAAGCAGTGGCGGTGCCGCACATGCAAGTTTGCAGTATTCCTATGCGTATACCTATCCGACGGCGGCCGATGCTGCACCCACCGACCCTGTCTATGTATGGGACGGGACAACCGCTATCATCCCCATCACACCGACCGATGGCGCGCCAATACCCGCCACAGGTGAGGATAACCTTGCTTTGTTTGCACTGTTTTATCCGTGGTATCACGACGGCGGGGACAATATCGTTATAAACAACAACGCAGGGGTGCCCGTAACGGTGGTGCTCTCCAAGATGATAAGCACCGATGATCAAAATGCACTGATGATATTGGAGCAAACATATCAGGGCGGCAGAGTGACGGTGCGCCCCATAGATTCTGTGGTTCTACTTGACAATTTACAGCACAACCTCTACTCCGATTTACTACAACATACCGTTGTATATGACGGGGTGAGCAGTAGCAATTCGCTTGTCCAAAAGCAGGAAGACGACCGCATGTATAGCGTAAATGTGACACTATTCAGTCGCACTGTGGCGGGTGACAGCGACTATGCGGCGGGCGAGGCCTATAGCCTTGATACCACAATTTGGAAGTGACATAGCGAAAATAATATGCAGAAGATAGGCAGTAGTGCGCACTGTGCTTTTCCGCTTATGCGGCGGTGCGGGTTCGACGGGCATCAGCCCGCCAAAACCACGGGCATCAGCCCGACTCACCAGCACCACCCCCTAAACAAAAAATCACATGCGGGTTGGCTCTGTGCAATCACATGCGGGTTGGCTCTGTGCAATCACAGGACGGGTTAGCCCTGTGGAGTG
>CAYJGR010000001.1:0-38775 GCA_964370005.1 uncultured Oscillospiraceae bacterium | reverse complement strand
AATCACATGCGGGTTGGCTCTGTGCAATCACAGGACGGGTTAGCCCTGTGGAGTGTTTTACCGCCCACCCCCAAGAAAGAGGGTTAAGAAATGAGATTATCTAATAAAATAAAAAATTCACTAAGCGCCCTCAAAAAAAACGACGGCTCAACTATTGTAATTGTGATGATGACCATGCTCTTTGTCGCAACACTGGGTGCGACCTTACTTTATATGTCCTATACCTCGGTTTTGGTGCGTTCGAGCGAGCAACATGGCGTGCAAAATTTCTATGACGCCAGCGGGCTTATGGATGCGTTGCAGGTGGGATTTCATGAGGTGGCCACGGCCGCAGTTGACACCGCCTATTCGGCATCGCTCGAACATGGCGGAGATGAGACGATATTTGACAGCGAATTTTTAAGTGGTGTGCTTGGCTATCGGGTGAGCACCACACCCACTGTAAATTTGACCACCCAAACCGCCACAGGTGTTTACAGCTACAACATGCAGGCACTGTCACTGTTGCTGCAAAAGGCGGGTGTCGCACCCGAGGACATATACATCGCCGGTGTATCGGGCGAGGAGAGTGACCCTGTACATCTAAGTGGCGATGGTGAGATGACCTCACGTGCCGACAGTATATCATTTGAGAATATATCGGTGACCTATATCGACCCCGAGACCCGTCATGGAACCACCGTATCGGCCGATATCATCCTTAATGTGCCCGAGTTTAATCTGCCTGTTGATCAGAGCGTGGCGCTTAACTACTCGGGACTGCCCAACTTCGCCCTTGTGGCGGGGGGGATTCTTACCGACAACATCGGGGCGAGTATCACAGGTAGTGCCTACGGTGGCAATGTGTCACTGCAAGGTGCGGGGGATACCACCCTCACAGATGGTATGCTCATATCTGCGGGCTATATTGATAACGGCGTTGGTCATACATTGAGCGTGACCGACAATGCCCAAATTTGGACACGTGATCTCACACTGCAAAATAATGCAAGTTTTGATCTTTTGGGCAGTGCTTATTTACTCGATGACCTAACACTGGCGGGGGATGAGTCCTCGGCGGTGCTGGCGGGCAATTATTACGGCTTTGGCAACGATATTGTAAACCCCGAAGAGAGCAGCTCCATCTTGGTAAACGGACTGAATACCACTCTGGATTTTTCGGCTTCACAGCAACTGATGTTGGCAGGACACAGCTTTATTACGGTGTCTAACACAGGTGTAATGATGGGTGAGTCGGTGTCGGTGCGTCCCAATCAGATGGCCTACCTCATACCGCTTGAATTTTTGGAAGGCGGTGGCAGTGACGACAAGGTGTCGGCCAACCCCATAATCCTAAATGAGGGGGATGACATTCCAACCCAGACCCTCACAGGTGATGTAATATGGACAATCGACGGAAACGACAAATATCTGCTGACCGATTACGGTGCGAGCGTACAGCCCATGATTTACCCCCTGCGTGGCACGACACAGAGGGCGGTATACTACTTCTTGCGCTTTGATACGATCGAGCATGCAAATCAGTATTTCAGGGATTATTTCACCGAGAAGGGTGATGACATAACCAAATATTTAAACGACTATGTACAGCTATCCGAAGTTGCGGGCTATGTAAACACCAGCGGCAACTATATAGAGGAAGCGACCGACGATGACTACACATTGGGCGATGAGAGCACTGTAAATGGGCTTGACGCACAGGCGGTAGAGGCTATGGCCGATGTCTATGACAACCTCACCCGCACCCTATCAAATATGGCGCCTGCCGACAGCAGCATCCTAAATCCATATGATTATATAGTGGATACAGGTGCGGTGGCGGAAAATGCGGGCAACTTCTTGGACGAAAACGGCAACGTTGTGGCTGTGGCGATCACAGGGAATTACCAAATCGACAGCACCACCCCCTCGACAGTGCGTTTTGTGGTGGCCACAGGTGATATCACAGTGGGCAGCGATTTTACAGGGTTTGCAATAGCCGGTGGTGATATATATATCAGCGGTGCAGGTGCGGATGTTTCCTCGGCCCCCGACGATGTGCGCAGAGCCTTTACGGCGACAAATGGCGGCGTACCCCTCAGTGAACTGTTAAATGTGCGCGATGACCTTGCAATAAGCGGTGGTGGCGACACAAATCTGTGGGATATGTCGAGTATTGTAGGATATGAAAATTGGCAAAAATCGTGATGTAAAGCGAGGAGGGGTAAAGTGAAAAACAATAAGGGATTTACCCTACTGGAAGTTATAATTGTGATTGCGATTATAGCCACTATGTCGACGGTGTTTGTATCGACCATGTCGCAAAACACCACTACCGAGCTTAATCGTGCGGTGAGTTCGACGGCTTCATTGTTATCCCATGGTAAGGTGGCAACACTTAGCGGAGAGCCTGTCGTGACGGTTGTGATATGGGGTGATGATGTGGGATTTCACGGTGGGGTGTATTCTGACGGACGCACCCAGTCAGAAGAGATGCTAATAAAATCCGGCACAATTGTGACATATACATCCTCCTCGGGCACAAACACTTTGGGTGAGGGTGACACCTTGAGCATAACCTTTAACCGCCAAACAGGCGCATTTGAAAGCCCGGCCGGCATAAGCAACATAACATTTAAGGCGGGCAATGTAGTAAGAAGTGTCGAAATAACCCCCACTACGGGATATTTTGAGACCACCTAAGTCATGGAGGAACGTAGCATGAAAAATAACAAGGGTTTTACCTTGGTGGAGCTGATTGTGGGCATCGGGATTTTGAGCATTATAACCGTGAGTGTGACTGCATTCATGAGCAGTAGTGCCCGCAGTTACAATACGATGTACAACAGCATAAATGTGCAGTATTCCTCACAGCTGGCCATGGCGCAGATACAGGAATATGTGGTGGACTGCAACGGTGCGATAGCCGAGCACGGTTCGGGACTATTGGTAATCAACCTAAACGATGACGACACAAAAACCCTCCACCTGTTCGAGCCAAGGGATGGACAGCTGTTTTACGGCACCGAAACCGGCAGTGATAACGGCGCACTGGCCTCCATCACCGCCGACGATATCATGTCGGCCGACCTTACAGGTTTTGTTGTGAGCATGGGGGCGATCGAGGAGGGGCGCATGGCAACACTTGACATCGAGACGACCTATGAGCGGGACAGCAAGAGTTTTACAACAGAGCAGACCATTGCTCTGCGCAACAAACCACTCGCCGACCCTACTTTGAGCACCCTTGAGATTTTGGAGACACTTGACAACCTGCCCTAAATCCTGCCACGGCAGGTGAAAGGATGCTTTGTATGACACGAAAAACAAGTATAATTATACGCAAAACTGTGATATATGGGATGGCGTTGTGTTTGATTGCCACATGTTTGCCTGTGGGTGCGATGGCTGAAGAACTGCCCTCGGGTGCTATGGCAATGCTCGCAAGTGGGATATCGGATGCCGACCCATTTACTATTTTGGAGGTTGTGCCGGTAGAGGGAAGTGGCAGTGTGGGCTACTACATACCGGGCCAAGAACCATGGATGGCCGAGGGTGCGACCAAGGCCACACCGGAGGAGCGCAAAGCCTACTTTGACGGCATAACGACTTTGGACGATTTGGCGGGTGCAGGGCTTTTAGGACCATTTAGCGCAACTTCATATACTGACTACTCCGAGATGAAACCGGGGGAGGAGGGTATACCCGACGATGCCACCGAGATAAATTTGACAGATAGCAGTGGCGGCGTGCGGTATGAAGTGGCAAGTGCTGCAGGCATTTTTACGATTGCGACAGGTGCGGGTAGTTTTGCGCCGTATGTGGCAGGACAGCCGGCACCCACGTCGGGTGTAGGCCCACAGCCCATACCCGACTTTGGGGTTTCCCCAATAAGCCTGATTCCACCCACAGGGGATTACTGGTATGTGGGCAGCGGCAATGGCGACTACACATTCACTCCCGACCCCACAGCAGGGGAAAGCAGTGTTATATATAGCAGTGTATTTAGTTTGCTACCCTATGAGAATGAGAACTGGTTTAGAAGGTATGTGGTGGGAGACGGCTCAAACAGTTTTGCAAAGTCTTTCCCAATACAGGTAAATAGTATTGTGGCAGATGAGGTCACACAGGCCGATGTAAACTCGGCTGACCTTGTGATATTGTCGAGTGGATATGACCCCACCGACCCCACCACACCCCATGTATTGGGCTACACTGCATCGGTTGATCTACCGATTGATGTAGCAAATACAATTTATGATAAGGCAACTATGTTTGATCCCATGCCGGTTTTGATGGATATGAGGGTATTGGGCAGTGGTGCCGATAACATAAAAAGTGTGATGACCCGTTTGATGAACATTTTGGGCATCAGCGATACCACAAAGGGCTTTTTGGCAAAAAATGTGCTGGGATACAACGAGAATTACATCACAGCTGATTATAATAATCCGCTCGACAACAGCCTTTACAGCTCCTCGGCACAGGGCATCTCAATGGCAATGGCCACTCGGTATGCTATGGAGTATGCTACTGCACAAACAGTAAGACCGCCTGAGGTGACATTTGGTAGTTATGGTGGCGATGAGGTGTCATACCTATATTTGCCCAACCATCCCTCGGCAGATGGTGGAAGCGACACTTTGCTTGTAGATGAGCAAGACATTGTATTTTGGTTCGAAAATAAAAATGCTGTTGAGGGTAGGGTTACTTTGGAGTTTTACTACCAAAATCCCAACGGCGACTATGAATATGAATACGACCCAATAAAGCGCACCGGCATAATAAAGGCGGCCGACAGCGATACCGACACAGATGATAAGTATGCAAAAATGGAGCTTAGCGAACTGGGGATAACCCCCGATATTGCGGGTGGACTTTCACAGCACACCGACTATTCGTTCGGGGTTCCGTCACAGATCATCAATAGACTTAAAAACAGTGATGTACATGAAGTGAAAATAATTTTTGCAGGGAATTTTTACTACACCGGTGTAAGTGAACCACAAAGAGAGGTCTACGACCCATTGTCACTGCGCAAGTTGACACTCTTGGAACTTGGGTGATTTAGGGTGGGACAATTTAAGGGTAATTAAATAAGCTCAAGGGCATCTAAGTGATGTCCTTGAGCTTATTTTTTGCAACATTTATGGGCTGCTGATAAATAACTGCACCCAACCTATTCTGCCATTTGCGTACTGGTGAACACCTACACCGAGGTGGGTAAAGTTTGAGCTTAGGATGTTTTCACGGTGGCCCTGGGAGTTCATCCAACCATTCATAACGGCGGCGGGGGTGGTGTAGCCCTCGGCGATGTTTTCGCCTGCATAGCCGTAGTCAGTGGTGATAGCAGTAAAACAACTGCTGCCGTCGGGGCGGGTGTGGGAGTAGTAGCTTTCAAGCTCCACTGCCCTTACATCCGAGGCCGAGTAGAGTGCGGCGTCGTAGGAGAGGGGATCCAGGCCGTAGCTCTCACGCTCGGCATTGACCAGTTCCAGCACCTCCATGGCAAAGGCATCGGTATCAACAGTATTTTGGCTGTTGGAATTGCCTCCACTGATATTACTGCCACTGTCATTTGGGGTACTGGGCTCGGTCTGTTGGATGGTTTCTCCGCCGTCGTCTATATGTACGACCGTCACAATAATTTCAACAAGTATTGCACCCACATCGCTATCAAAGTCGATCGAGATACCATTTGCCTGCACATAGTCGGTCAAAGCATCACCGTTGACCTCCAGGCCAAACAGTGCAGTATAGCGCCCTTCACGACTGAAGTTCACATCATTGCTGTCAAAGTATATATCACTGAAAATATCATCGTCATAGTATACAGACAAAGCCGAGTCATCGACAAGGTTGCCATACCTGTCTATCTCTAAGGTCTGATCCTCTATGCCCGATATGATATCCTCGAGGGGTTCGAGATCCTCTACAGACACCTCAATTGTAATGCTTTGTGTATTTTGATTTGGCGTGTAAGTGGCCTGAGATGTATCCTCCTCTGATAGGGCGCTCTGGGCAGGCTCGGCCGCAGATGAAGACTGTTGGGAGGCTTGATAATTGGCCGAGAAGTCGGGCTTTGAGGCAGAAGTATCGGGGGTGGTGTTTGTGGATGCACCGGAAGACTGCCCAATGGCCGCAGCTGCAAGTGCTGCAAGCTCATCTGCGGTGGCGGTCGGCGGGTCGAGCAGTTCGGCCTCACCACCCTGGGCATTACCCTGTCCAATAGCATCAATGGTAAGCTGGGTAAGGTCGCCATCCTGGGTGTCTGCCGGCTCGGCTGAGAAAAATAGCATTGTAACCCCAAAAAAGCAGGCATTAAGTGTGAGTGAACCTAAAATAGTCGCAAGGACAAGAAAAAAAGTACGTGTTTTGCTGTAAATTTTCATGGTGTGATATTCCTTTTTCAGTTGTGAGGTTGATTATGTTTATTTTTACATCTTTATTAATTATAAAGGTAAAGTGGGGGGAGGTCAATATAAAATCCGATGACAATTTATGTGCAGACTGGATTTTTATAATAATTTCAGGTATAGTATTTATCATGGACAGGGTGCATAGCCCCAATTTGCCGAAAGGATGAAAACATGCATTATACAGGTCAAGTTTACAGGCATCCAATAGAGGCGGCCACCCCTCTTTTAGAGGTCACCGCAGGATGCTCCCACAACAAATGTTCTTTTTGCACCATGTACCGTGAAACACCATTTAAAGTATCGCCTCTCGCACATGTAGAAGAGGACCTGAAAGAACTAAGGCTCGCCGGTTACCCGATAACACGAATTTTTTTGGTCAACGGGGAACCGTTCATTTTGGCGACCGAAAAGCTGATAGAAATAGGGGAGCTAATAAATCTCTATTTCCCCGAGATTGAAACCATTACTTGCTATGCCTCTATAAAAAGTCTAAAAAATAAAAGCCCTCGGGACTTAAAATCCCTGCGAGCACTAAAATTCAATGAACTTCATATAGGGCTTGAATCGGCCTATGATCCCGCCATTTTACAGATGAATAAGGGTTTTACTACCGCTGAAGCCTATGAAAATATCGAAAAGCTTACCAAGGCCGGATTTGATTGGGATGCAATTATTATGACAGGTGTTGCGGGCAAGGGCAATGGAGATGTCCATATTCGGGAGACTGCAAAACTTCTCAATAAGTACCCGCCATATCTGGTCTCGCTTATGACAACCTCCATAGCCGACGACACCCCACTTGCCAAGATGCGGGACAATGGAGAGTTTGTGGAATGTAACGAGCGGGAAAAAATAGAGGAAGAAAAATATTTGCTAAAACTGCTAAATATCGATGATGCCTACTTCTTCGGCGCACATTACTACAACTTGATAACTATAAATGGGCCGATGTCAAAAAAGGATGAAATAATCGGGTATATAGATGAGCAGATGAAAATCATCGATAAAAATATACTCGACAGCACATATAAGCGGGAAAATATTTAGGATGGCACCGGCAAACACAAACCCCGAAACGGTCGATATGCTGACTGTTTCGGGGTTTGTAATTAAAATGTTTTTCAAAACCTTACTCTGCGTCCAACTTTTTTTGAATTATTTCATTGACCATGACTGGGTTGCCCTTGCCCGAGGTCTTGGCCATGACCTGCCCCACGATGGCTTTTAGGGCGGCGGTCTTACCACTTTTATAGTCGCTGACCAGCTTAGATGAACTCTGCATGACCTCATCCACAATGCTTTGGAGTAGGGCGGGGTCGCTTATCTGCGCCATGTCGTTCTCATCCACATAATCCTTTACACCGGCGGTCTGTTTGCCCCACAACTCTTTTACAAGCTTCTTGCCCACACTGCTGTTGATATAACCGCTGCCAATGAGCTGGGCTATCTCACCGGCGGTGTCGGCCGGCAACTCGATTTTATCCTCATCACCCTCCAACATCCGCATCATATCACCTATGAGCAGATTAGCCAGAGTTTTTTTGTGGTCGGTCTTTTGTGCCGCCGTCTCAAAATAATCGGCGGTCTCCATATCATTGGTGATGCGCTCGGCATCAAGGGAGGTAAGGCCGTATTTTGTTATATACAGCTCCTTGCGGGCATCGGGCAACATGGGTATGGTGGCGGTTATACCCTGCAGTTTTTGCGTCGAGGTCACAATGGGTGCAAGATCAGGGTCTGGGAAATAACGGTAGTCGTTGGCGTCCTCCTTTTTGCGCATAGAAAAGGTCTTGCCACTCTGTTGGTCAAAACGCCGTGTCTCTTGCACCACCGCTTCACCGCTCTCTATCAGTTCAATCTGTCGTTTATACTCGTATTCTATGGCTTTGAGTATAAACTGAAAGGAGTTGAGGTTTTTCATCTCGGTGCGGGTGCCAAACTCGGTTTCACCCATTTTTCGTACCGATAAATTGACATCACAGCGCAAAGAACCCTCGTTCATTTTACAATCGGATATGCCGGTGTAAAGCAGTATCGCACGAAGTTTCTTAAAATAAGCCACCGATTGCTCGGCTGAGCGGATGTCGGGTTCAGATACAATCTCAATGAGGGGTACGCCACAGCGGTTGCAGTCGATCATAGTGCCCTGCTCGTCGTCATGTACAAGCTTGCCCGCATCCTCCTCTATATGGATGCGTGTGATGCCTATGGTCTTACTGCCCTCGTCGGTCTCGATTTCAAGCTTGCCCTCGTAGCACAGGGGCAGGTCATACTGCGAAATCTGATAGGCCTTGGGCAGGTCGGGGTAAAAGTAATTTTTCCTATCCTGCTTTGAAAATGTCGCTATCTTGCATTTGGTCGCCACCCCTGCCTTTATGGCGTAGTTTACAACTTCCTCGTTGAGCACCGGCAATGTGCCGGGCATACCCAAGCACACAGGGCACACCTGAGTGTTGGGCTGTGCGCCGAATGTGGTGGGACAACTGCAAAATATCTTGGTTTTTGTGCCCAGTTCGCAGTGAACTTCAAGGCCTATTACCATCTCATAATTTTTTATCATGGCTATCCCCCCTTATCCTTTGTTTATGTGGTATGCACCCTCGACCTGTTCGAAGGCGTTTGCCACCCTATAAAGTGTCGGTTCGCTAAAAGCTTTTCCAATGAGCTGCATGGCCAGAGGTAAACCGGCTTTATCCTCGCCACATGGAAGTGATAACGAGGGGAGCCCCGCAATGTTGACAGGCACGGTGCATATATCGCCCATATACATCTCAAGCGGGCTTTCACTCTTCTCACCTATCTTATATGAGGCGGTGGGTGCCACGGGTGAGAGGATGCAGTCATAATCCGCAAACACCTGTGCAAATTCGTTCATTATCAGCGTACGCACCTGCAAGGCCTTTTTGTAATAAGCATCGTAGTACCCCGAGCTCAGGGCAAATGTCCCAAGCATTATGCGCCTTTTGACCTCTCGGCCAAACCCCTCACTGCGTGATTTTTTGTACAGCTCCTCAAGATCGGCAAACTCCTCGGTGCGGTAGCCGTAACGGATGCCGTCAAACCGTGCAAGGTTGGAGGAGGCCTCGGCGCTCGATATGACATAGTAGGCCGGCAGTGCCAAGTCCAAAGAGGGAAGTGACACCTCGGTGATGGTAGCGCCCAAACTTTCATAGACCTTGGCGGCCGACATCACGGCTGTGCGAACCTCGTTCGATATACCCTCCCCAAAATACTGCTTTGGTAGAGCAATTTTCATGCCCTTTACACCCTTATCAAGCTCGGCGGTGTAGTCGGGATAGTCCCGCTGTATAGAGGTGCTGTCCCCCCTGTCGTACCCACTGATGGCACCGAGCACAATGGCATTGTCCCGCACATTCTTGGTCAAAGGGCCTATCTGGTCGAGGGAGGAGGCAAATGCGATGAGGCCGTTGCGTGATACGGTGCCGTAGGTAGGTTTCATGCCCACCACCCCACAAAAGGCCGCCGGTTGGCGTATCGAACCGCCTGTATCGGAACCGAGGGTATACACCGCCTCATCGGCCGCTACCGCCGCTGCCGCGCCGCCCGAGCTACCGCCCGGCACATAATCGGTGTTGCGGGGGTTTTTTGTCACCTTGAAGTGGGAATTTTCGGTGGTTGAACCCATGGCAAACTCATCCATATTGAGTTTGCCCAGCATCACAATATCGTTTTGTCCCAGTCGTTCCATTACATGCGCATCATATGGGGGGATAAAATCCTCGAGCATCTTGGAGGCGCAGGTGGTTTTTATACCCTTAGTACAAATGTTATCTTTTATTCCACAAGGTATGCCGGCAAGTGGGGGGAGGTCTATGCCATTTGCAAGCTTTTCATCCACCTCTTTTGCACTCTCTATAGCGCCCTCAAAGTTGTGGGAAATATATGCGCCGATCTCGTCATCGGTCGATTTTATGCTGTCTATATATTGCGAGGTCAGCTCCTGTGCTGAAATATCTTTGCTACGAAGTTTTTGTGAAAGCTCTGTGATGGTCAGTTTTGTGCAGTCCATGTTTTGCACCTCCTTATTCTATGACCTTGGGTACGGTGATATAGCCCTCGGATTTGGTTGGGGCGTTATATAAAAGCTCCTCCTGCCGTGGCTTATTCTCCACCACATCGGCTCTGAATACGTTCTCCATAGGGATAACGTGTGCCGTTATATCCACACCGTCGGTATCAACTTCGCTTAGTTTGTTGGCAAAATTTATTATGGCTTCCATCTCGGGTCCCATGGTTTCTTTTTCTTCTTTGGTCAGGGTGAGGCGTGCAAGATGTGCCACGTTCTCCACATCGATTTTAGGTGTGATTTTGCGCTGTGACACGCTCTTTGCACCCACCTCGGCCTGTGAAGTTCCCAGTTCCAATACCGACAACTGCTCGGCATCGACAAAGTCGGGGGCAGCTGTCATAGGGCAGGAGGCATCCTTTGTCTTGGGGAAAGCGATAACCTCACGCAGCGACGATGCACCAACCATAAGCATTACAAGCCTATCCAGGCCAAATGCAAAACCGCCGTGTGGGGGAGTGCCATATTCAAATGCCCCCACCATAAAGCCAAAGCGCTGTGCTATTTCCTCCTCGCTGAACCCGAGTGCTAAGAACATCTGCTGTTGGATATCTTTGTCGTATATACGAATACTGCCACTGCCAAGCTCGACACCGTTTAGCACAAGGTCGTAGGCCTGTGCCCTCACCCTTGCGGGGTCACTGAAGAGGTACTGTATATCCTCCTCATAGGGCATTGTAAAGGGGTGGTGCATGGCCAAAAATCTGCCCTCTTCCTCCGAGTACTCAAATTGCGGGAAGTCGGTCACAATCAATACCTTAAATTCATCCTTTTTACGTAGACCGAACATCTCGGCCAAATCAATTCTCAGTCCGCCCAGTGTGCGGCGCACGACATCGAGCTTGTCGGCACAAAATAGGATAAAATCGCCGGGGGCGGCATCCATGGCTTTTAAAATCGCATCCATATCCTCTTTGGAGAGGAACTTTGTCAGTATGGAATATATTTCGCCATCGGGACGAAGTGCAATCCATGCCATACCCTTTGCGCCGTAGGATAGCGCCTTTTCGGTCAGGTTTTCGACATCACTGCGGTTGTAGTCGGCCCAACCCTTGACATTGATTGCCCGCACCACACCGCCACTCTGTGTCACCTTATTAAACACGGCAAATTCACAACTTTTTGCGATATCGGTGAGGTCAACGATGGGCAAATCAAAGCGCAAATCGGGTTTGTCACTGCCGTATTTGTCCATAGCCTCGTGCCAGGTCATGCGCTGGAAAGGCTCGGGGAAGTCTATATCCATCGACTTTTTGAACACATGCTTTAACATGCTTTCAAGGTGGGTTAAGACATCCTCCTGCTCAACAAAGGACATTTCAAGGTCAATTTGGGTAAACTCGGGTTGGCGGTCGGCGCGCAAATCTTCATCTCTAAAACAGCGTGCCACTTGATAATATCTATCTATACCGCCCACCATGAGCAGTTGTTTGAATATCTGGGGTGACTGGGGCAGGGCGTAAAATGTGCCCTTATGCACACGGCTTGGAACAAGGTAATCACGGGCGCCCTCTGGGGTACTTTTGGTCAGCATGGGGGTTTCAACGGCAATAAAACCGCTGTTGTCGAGGTAATCCTCAAAGGCCTTTTGGACGGTATGTCTAAACTTTAGGTTGCGCAGTAGTTCCTCACGGCGCAAATCCACAAACCTATATTTTAGTCGCAAATCCTCTCTTACATTCTCCTCATCAAGCGAGAAGGGGAGTGCCTTGGCCTGTGATAAAACCTTTATTTTCTCGGCAAACAGCTCGACGGTGCCTGTGGCGATCTTGGTGTTTACAGTGTCGCTGTCACGCAGGCGAACACGCCCCGAAAACTGCACTACCGACTGATTTTTCAGCCCCTCGACCTGTACAAAGGCCTCACTATCCATGTTGGAGGCATTACAAACCACCTGAAGTGTGCCCTCGCGGTCACGTAGGTCGATAAATATGACCCCGCCCATGTCACGTTTTGTTTGCACCCATCCGCACACCGTGATGTGCTTATCGATGTGTGTCTCCCTTGTTTCTCCGCAGTAAATTGTTCTTAGCATAAAAATCTCCTATCCTTTCTTGGTATTTCGAGGATATTGGAGCGGGGAGGCTATTTTTTACAATACAAAAAAGACCCCCGCCCCACACATGGGACGAAAGCCTTGAAATCTTCCGCGGTACCACCCAAATAGATTTTATAAAAAATCCCCTCGTCGATACGGACTGCAAGCAGTCGATATCTTCCGAACTAACGTATCGGTTCACGTCTAAGCCTACTCAAAAAATTTTCGGTTAGCAACTCCGAGATGTTCTTCACCCAAAACTCCGCACCGTCTCGCAGCAACCGACGGCTCTCTGTAGCATCTGTTTTGACCTACTCTTCTCTTCACAGTCTTTGTGTTGGTTATTAAATTTTGACTTATAATAACACATTAAAAAATATATGTCAACAGTAAAATTTTCACATTACTACTTGACAAGCAATATTATTCATGCAATAATATTAACCATAGAACAAGAAAGGAGCATCTGCATGGAATTTAGTGTTGCATCAAAACTGCTGGATGCCTGTGTGCTTGGAATAGTGGCGGCGGGGGACACCTACGGCTATGATCTTACTCAGCGCATCGGTAGTTCGGTGGATGTGTCCGAAACGGCACTTTATCCGGTGTTGCGTAGGTTGTCAAAAGAGGGATTTCTCACCACTTATGACAAGGCGCACGACGGCCGAAATCGCAAATATTATACCATCACCCCCATGGGCAAAACCCGATTGGAGTACTTTCAATCGGCCTGGGGTGACTACAAACAAACAATAGATAGCATATTAAACGGAGGTAATGCCGATGAATAAGCATGAGTATTTACATACACTTCACAAAAAACTACAAGCCCTTCCACAGGAGGAACGGGACAGCGCCATGGCGTTTTACAGTGAGTATTTTGAGGAGGCCGAGAGCGAACAGGCCGCACTTCAAAAACTCCCCCCACCGAACCAAGTGGCCGCAAAACTATTGCTCGAATTTGGCGAGAAGGATAAGAAGTTTCCTTTGACGGTGATAGTGCTGGCCATCCTATCGGCTCCCGTGGCCTTTCCGCTGGCCATCGCTGTGATAGCTGTCGCTTTTGCGCTGGCTGTGACGCTTTTCTCGGTGGTAGTGAGCCTATACACCCTGCCGCTTAGCTTTATATTAGGCTGTATCGCTTGGGGAGTCAGCACCATCCCCGCTATGCTCTATAGCCCCGTGACAGGGATGATGTACCTTGGGCTTAGTCTCATCTTTCTGTCACTGGCCTATTTCACCTTCATTTTCCTCAATTTTTTGATGGTGAAAATATACAGGCTCATTCGCAAGCTGATACTAAAATCCGCAAAGAAAGGGGTATAGATCATGACTAATAAAACTGTAAAACTAATATTCTTAGGCCTATTTATACTGGGAGTTATAATGGTTGGCGTGGCCATTTTGCTCGGTGCAAGCTCTTATCTTGCCATAAACTCATCGGGTTTTCATTTTGAGCGCAGTGAGATGGGCGAAATAATAACCGAAAATGTATCCGAGGATATCTCGGTTATAAGCATAGATGATTATGCTCTTGGGGAGATCAAGGTAACGTCAGGCGAGCAGGCCACCATTACCTACCCCTCGAATTACGTACATATGTATGAGAGCAAGGGCAGTCTGAATATTACGGCAAAGCAACAAAGAATAGGCTTTGTGCTACTGGATATTGATAGGTTGTTTTGGAATTGGAAGGAACAGGAGCGCAGTGTCATCATCACCCTGCCCGAGGATCATAACATCGAAATCCTTGACATAGATGCAAATGCGGGTGATATAGACATAGAGAATTTGGTGATTGAATCGGTCTCGGTGGTGAGCAATGTGGGTAAGGTTGATATCACAAATTTACAGAGCCATGACACCACGGTGCTTTCATCGGTGGCCGATGTGGACATAACAAATCTGCAAACATGGTGGCTTGATGTTGCCGGTCATGTGGGTGATATTTCGATCACCGACAGCGAAATCGAGAAAATTACCGGTGAGCAAAACACAGGAGATTTTGATATAGAGAACACCATCTCAAGCGATATAGATGTAAATGGCAACTTGGGTGAAATAAGCATTGAGCTTGTGGGCGATCCTGCCGATTACACCATAAAAGCCGAGGTTGATTTGGGCAAGTTTTCGCTCGATGGGCAGGAAATTCCCACCCCCACCGTGCAGGGCGAGGGGGCAAATAAAATAGATGTGCGCCTGAATACCGGAGATGTGGGAGTGGAGTTTAAAAATTAAAATTGATGTTCTCTCCAAGTTGTAGTATAATTATTGTAATTTACAGCATCTTGGAGGGTACGATGAAATATATTGTAATTTTGGGCGACGGCATGGCCGATTATCGTGTGGCAGAACTGGACAACAAAACCCCACTGGAATATGCCCACAAACCAAATATGGATAAACTTGCATCGAAGGGGATTTGTGGTCTTGTGCGCACAGTGCCAAAGGGTATGCCCCCGGGCAGTGATACCGCCAATCTTTCGGCCATTGGATATGACCCCAAGATTTATTATTCGGGGCGTTCCCCTCTGGAGGCCGTGAGCATGGGCATAGAGCTTGAACTGTCCGATGTGACCTACAGGTGCAATACTGTGACCATCAGCGATGAGGAAAAGTTTGAGGACTGTGTCATGATTGACCACAGCTGTGATGAGATATCCACCGAGGAGTCATCGGTCATAATCAGAGAGCTTGGTGAGCTGTTTGGAACCGATTCCATGGAACTTTACAGCGGTGTGAGCTATCGCCACTGCCTTGTGATGCACGACGCCAAGGATGGTGCTATCACCACCCCTCCCCACGACATCCTCGATAAAAACATAGCACAACACCTGCCCAAAGGTCAAAACAGCGAAATATTGCTTGAGATGACACTCAAATCGAGAGAGATACTAAAAAATCACCCCATTAATATATCTCGAAAAGAAAAAGGCTTAAACCCTGTGTCCTGTCTGTGGTTTTGGGGCGAGGGGAGAAAACCGGCGCTGTCCTCTTTTGAGGAGAAATACAACATAAAGGGCTCGGTCATATCGGCGGTCGATCTTATAAAGGGTATCGGACTTTGTGCGGGACTGCGCAGTATCGATGTGCCGGGTGCTACAGGCAATATACACACAAACTTTGAAGGCAAGGCACAGGCTGCCATCGACGCACTTTTGGGTGGGGATGACTTTGTGTATGTACACATCGAGGCCCCCGACGAATGTGGGCACAGGCATGAGGTCGAGAATAAACCCCGTTCGATTGAGCTTATCGACCAAAAAATTGTGGCGCCAATAGTGCAGGCCATGAGAGAGGCGGGGGAGGACTTTTCGGTGCTTATCCTGCCCGACCACCCAACACCGCTCTGCCTGAGAACCCACACCGACGAGCCGGTACCATTTGTCCTGTACCGCAGTTATGACGAAAAAAGCGACGGCCCCACTTCATATAACGAGTTTACCGCCGAGCAGTCGGGGGTTTATATAGAGCAGGGGCATACACTTCTTGACAAGCTTATTTTAGAGGGTACAAAATAATTTTAATAGGTTGTAGCAAAAAAGCCTTTAAGAAAAGCAAAACGAGCGCCCTCAAATGGGTAGCTCGTTTTGTCGTTTCTATAACAGATAAGAATGTATTTATGACTGGCTATCGTCGAGCAGATATTGTGAATCATGAGGGCAAAGTTCATCTTGTTCATAAACCGGATTTTGGCTATCAGTGGATAGTTTAAAAACGGATACAAGATTTGAGAGTGTGACAGCTTGTTGAGAAAGCTGTGTACCTGTAGATGCACTTTCTTGACTTAACATGGCATTAGATAGTGTTACATTAGAAATTTGTGTAACACTTTCTTTAATTTGATCAATAGTGATAGATTGTTGTTCGGTACTATGTGCAATATTTGTTATTAAAGTTGTACAATCTTGCACTTCCACAACGGTTTGGGCAAGTCCTTGTTCAGCTTGTTTTGAGAGGGAAACACCTTTCTCAATAGATAACATAGAAGAGCTAATAAGGTTGGCAGTATCATTAGCAGCAACTGAAGATTTATTAGCAAGATTGCGAACTTCATCAGCAACAACAGCAAAACCTTTACCGGCAGCACCTGCCCGAGCGGCTTCAACCGCAGCATTTAAGGCTAAAATATTAGTTTGGAATGCAATATCTTCAATGGTATTAATAATTTTACTTATTTCATTTGATTTTTCTGAAATTTCCTGCATAGATAGCATGAGCTCATGCATTTGGTGATTATTTTTATTAACGCCATCAGCAATTTTAGTAGCCATTAAGCCGGCATCAGCACCATTTCGAGCAGTTGAGTTAACAAAATCCGAAATTTCATTCATAGCAGCTAATAATTCTTCTACAGAGCTTGCTTGTTGTTCGTTGCCTTGAGCGATGGTAGAAGCGGAGGTGGACATTTTTACAGAAACATCTGACATTTGATGAGCAGAAGATTTAATGATATGCATTGTACTGCCAATTTGCATTATGATTTTTTCAAGACTGATCTTAATACTATTAAGATCACCTACATATAAATCATTTCCGGAAACAGATAAATCAAAATTACCATTACTCATAGCAAATAATAAACTTTCAATTTCATGAATAATTTTTGCAAGTATGTCCGACATATCATTAAAACTATCTTGAAGATTTCCTATTTCATCATTTGAAGTAATATTAGATCTAACATCAAACTTACCATTAGCAATATTATTTGCCATTGAATTAAGTTGCGAAAGTGGAGCAAGTGAACGTCTTATAACAATTATTGATACAATTAAAATTACTATCATACAACCAAGTGAAGAAAGAACAAGTATTGTAGCCATAGTTACGGTATTGGAGTTCATTTCGGTTGTAGAAATTCCACTTACAGACCACCAAGTAGTTTCCATTAATTGTAATGGATAATAGAAATTTGTGTTATCACCAATTGTCATAGTAAATGGTGTGTTTAGAGCTATTTTAGATTGTAAATCTTGGGATTGTGATGGATTTTCAGCACTATCAAAATGTGATTTACCTAAATAATCATCGGTAGTTGTATCATTTATAAACACACCATTTTCAGTAAATATACTGGAAAATGTAGTTTTAAATTCAGAGCTACCATCGATTTGTTGAGTTAAAGCAGAAGTTACGATATCTGTAACAATAACACCAATGCTTTCATTTTCGACCACAATAGGAGTACAAACGCTAACAATAATTTTACCGGCATTTGCAGTAGAAACATATGGGTCGGTTATATATATTTGCTTAGTTTGCATAGGAACAGTATAATAACTTTCCTCAAAATAATCAGAGGTGTAAGCAACATCAAAACTCCCTTGTTTAGCGGCATCTTGAGTTACAAACATTGCATAATTTTGAAAATCACCAAAAGCACCCGGTGCAAAAAGAACACCCATACCAACTATTGCGTCATTATTTTTAGCGGCGGCAGAAAATGTTTCAAAAAGGTAATCTTCTGCATTATAAAGGGTCGGATTTAATTGATAATATTTAAAAATTTTGCTATTAAAAACTGTGGTGTCAGATGTTGAAAAATCATTAAAATGTGAGATTGTGTAATCGGTTGCGTTAGCATTTGTCAGCAATGCACCATCAATAATTGATTGAGCTGATTTTGCATTTGATTGAGCAACCACAGATAGCTCATTTGTAGTTTTTTCACTAAACATAGACTGTAAAACAGTGGTGGATAATACTATGAAAATGGAAAAAACAATGACTAATGAGATGGCAAGAAAAATAGCAATTTTTGTTGAAAGGCTTATGAATTTGGTATTTTTCATTTTGAAAACTCCATTTTAAAGATATGACTTTCAATTTCATTATACACGTTTTTTGATTACATGTGAAGTGGTTAGTAATAATTTATTTGACAATAAACGTCATGAAAAGATATAAGCAAAAATCAATACAGATATTTCACAGCCTTTTCTCTGTCCACATCCATCAGCACAGTAACATTGGGTTCATCCCCATGGCGGGGCTCGTAGTTCCAGACGTGGAGCACAAACATGCCCTTGGTCAGGCGACCTTTGCGGTCAACCTCGGCCATAAAACGCTGTGTCTTAAACAGTTCGGGATGTGTGAGATATAGGGCGGTGGCCATATCCTGTAAAGGAAGGTTGCCCCGTCGCCCAAAAATCGGCTTTGCGGCGTGGGTGTCATTCCAACGCTTGGCATAAAGGCGGTTTTTCTGGTGGATGATCTCGTCGGGGTTGTGAATAGCTGTGTCAATTTCGGCCTTGGTGGCGTACATCTTCTCGCCCATATCCAGCGGGCATACCACAAAGTCAAGACCGTAACTCAGCACCATGCCTGCGGCATCGGCATCCATATAGGTCTCCAAGTCCTTGACAATTTCAAGGTGGGCAACCCTCGAAGTGCCACCACACCACACAATCTTGTCAATATATTTCACGGCATCGGGATAGGCGTGCAGCATGAGGGCAATGTTTGTCAAGGGCCCCGCACAAACTATGCTCACAGGCACGCTCGCTGTCTTTATTTTGTCGTATATGAAGTCGTGTACGCTCTTGTCGGACATGTTTACACTGTGCTTTGTGTCAAGCTGCATACCGTTTATTTTACCGCAGAGTGAGAGCTTCCCGGGGGTAACGGCGTAATCACTCATGATGGGAGCAATAGCACCCATGGCCACGGGGATATCTCTACCCATCAGTTCAAGTATGCCGGCGGTGTTATCTCTGGCAGTTTCGAGGTCGGTGCGGCCAAAGCACAGCCCTATACCCAAAATGTCGAGGCTATCATCTTGCAGAAGAGACATAAAGCCGGCGGCGAACTCCTCTGTGAGGTTCATATCAATAATTACAGGTGTCTTTTTCATCCTATTTGCCCTCCTTTGTTTCGTAGGTCATAAGGACGTTGGTGAAATATTTGACAAAGGCCTCGCGATTGACCGTATCGACATAATAGACATTTTTCTCACAGTCGGGTTTTTTGAGGGTGTCTTGATAGTCCACGACGGTCATGCCGTAACAAACCTCGCTGTCCTCTTCCATATCGACAAAATACTTGCCATAGGTGAAAAATTCGGGGTGGGTGATAAAGGCGATGGAGCAGGGGTCATGCAGACTTTGACCGTTAATGCCGTCGATGACCTCCTCGCCAAGCTCTGAACAGGTCTTATAATATGCACTCAGGAAGTGGTCAACCGCCTTACAAGGCTCGGATTTGCAGTTGTTAAATGCTTTCATTTCCTCAAGGGAGATGATGGCACGGTCGGTGGTATCGCCGGGTACCATATAAAAATCAATCCCGCTTGCCAGCACCTGCTTGGCGGCAATAACGTCAAAAAATAGGTTTACGCTGGCCATAGGGCTGATTATGCCCCCTCTGATATACCCGCCCATGTTCACAATGCACTTTATGTTGCTCCCCACATCGGGGTATTTATCAAGCAGTGCGGCGGTGGTGGTCAAAGGCCCCAAAGGACAGAGCACCACCGGCTCTTCACTGGCCATGATAAGTTCATACATGAAGTCCCAAGCGGGTTTTTGTACCAGAGAATCGCCAAAGTCCTCAAAAGGGAACTTGTAGGAGCCTATGCCATCAGTGCCGTGGACAAACTTGCCGTTGTGCATTTTTTCGACTTCGCTTAAATTTTTATATATGGGTTTTGTTGTACCGGCGGCCACGGGGATATCGGTGCGGCCGGCAAGTTTTAGCGTGTTCATGGTGTTTTTTAGGGTGTTTTCAAGCACTGTGTTGCCGTATGTAGCGGTGACACCCAAAATATCCAGACTATCACTCGCACAGGCCATCAACAACGCCATTGCATCATCAATACCTGTATCTACATCAAAAATTATGGGGATTTTCTTCATGAAGGTACTCCTTTTGCCTATAAATATTGTTACTTAAAGTTCTTGTCTCGTTTCATCCTACTGCTGAATATTGCAAGTGTGATGATGGTTGCAATATATGGGACGGCCATTGTAAGTTGGCTGGCAATGGTGTTTTGCATGGCGACACCCAAAGCCTGCGCAAAGCCGAAGAATAAACTTGAGGCTATGATGACCAGTGGGTGGTTTTGTCCCATACTGGCGGCGGCCATGGCGATAAATCCACGACCCGAGGTCATGTTCTCGGTAAAAAGTGTGACCTGTCCCATGGCGAGCACCGTGCCGCCAAATCCACACAGCGCCCCCGACATCACAACGGTCAGCATCTGTATTTTGGTGGCCTTTATGCCAAGACTCTCGGTGGCCTCTTTGTTTATGCCGATGGATAGCATCCTAAAGCCCGAAACCGTTCTAAAAAGATAGAAAAATGTGATGATGGCCACTGCATAGGATAGGTAATCTATTATGGTCAGATTGCCAAACACCGTGCTTATAAAGGGGATATCCTCTATGATAGGGAGGCTTATTTTGTCCATTGAGACAAGTGAGGGGTCGGATAAATTGCCTCTGACCCCGAATAGTGCATAGAGTAAAATGCTCGTGACGGCCAGCACCAAGAGATTGATTGAGGTGCCGATTACCATATCGGCGGCCTTGTATTTGACCTGTAGTAGTGCCACTATAAACCCGACAAGTGCCCCCGAGGCTACACCGGCCAGAGTGGCAAGCAGAAGATTGTGGGTGTAGTAGTTGACGGCAATGGAGGTAAAACTGGCGATGAGCAGTTGCCCCTCAAGGGCGATGTTAAATACGCCCACCCTCGAACAAATAGCACTGGCAATGGCGGCGAACAAAACAGGGGTGGTGGAACGGATAGTCGAGTTAATGACGACAGCGATATATTCTGCATTCATCACTTGCTACCTCCTTGTGTGGCATCGGTAGCGCTCACAGCCGACTCGGATGCCTTTTTCTTTTTTACAAACTTTATGACGAGTTTTACCGATACAAACAATGTGATACAACACTGTATAACAGTGGACATCTCAATGGGGATATCGGCGGTGCGCTGGATGGATTGTCCACCTACCTGAAGTCCCGCCAAGAATATCGCCGTAAAGAACATGCCCACAGGATGCAGGTCGGCTATGAGTGCCGCCATGAGGCCTGTCCATGCGTAACTGGGGGAACTGAGCATGGCATTTATATAGCGATGTTTTATGCCGAAGATATCGCCGGAACCTGCAAGGGCGGCAATACCACCGCTGAGAAACATGGTGACAAGCAGTGTGAACACACCTTTCACACCGCCATACTCGGCAAAATAGGGGTTGAGTCCGCCCATGCGGGATTCATAACCGAGCACAGTCTTTTTAGAATAAAACAGAAATGCTATAGTGATGACGATGGCCAGTATAAACGAAACATTTATGGTGGACATCTGATCAAACTTTAGAAAATGCATACCATCGGGTATCAAGATGGTTTGAAGGGCAAGTCCATCCCCCGAGGTATCTTGAAGCGGATGCGACACAAAATAAGACACGATATTATTGGCCACATAGTTGAGCATGAGTGTACATATGACCATCGACACGCCGAATTTGTAATAAAGTACCGAGGCGATGGTGGCATAAAGCCCGCCGGCGATTATGCCCAGTATAAGCGAGAGGGGCAATATAAGAGCGGGAGGCCCCGGGATATATATGGCCGATACAGCGCTGACAAAACCGCCAACCACCATTTGCCCCTCGACACCGATATTGATATACCCCGCACGCCATGCCATAGCTGTTGCCATAGCACATATGATTATGGGTGTGGCACGGCTGAGGGTTTGCAGTAGGTAATAGGAGGAGAAAAAGGACTTTTCAAACATTTCGGCATATATAACCACGGGGTTTTCACCCATGGCCACGATAACAATCGCACCTACCAAAAGCCCAAACAAAGTGGCTATGAGGGGCTGTTTTAGTGCAGAGCCAAGGGAGGAAAGTTTAGACACAAAAATTTTGGATAAAGCTTTGTTATCAGTCATCTAAATGCCCTCCCATCATAAGAAGTCCGAGCTTCTCGCTGTCCAGCTGATCTTTGTTAAACATGCCTGCAACCTTGCCGTCATATATGACATACACTCGGTCGGATAGCGACATAATCTCGCTAAGCTCGGAGGAAATAAGCAGTACAGCATCTCCCGCAGCCCTTTTTTCAAGCAGTTTTGAGTGGATGTACTCCATAGCACCGATATCCACCCCACGTGTGGGTTCGGCCGAGATAAGCAGTTTTGCGTTATGCTCAATTTCTCGTGCCACAATGACCTTTTGCAAGTTGCCACCCGATAGCTCCTCGGCACGCTGACTCACCCCGGAATAACTGACATTATAACTATCAAGTAAGCTTTTAGTCTCACTGTTTATTTGTTTGTTTTTGAGCACACCCCGCGAGGAAAACCGTTCGCTGCGCTGTTTTGCCATGAGTGCGGTTTCGGACAGGGTGGCCTTTTTGGCGCATCCCCATAGATATCTGTCCTCGGGAATACAGGCGCATCCCACCTGCCTTATTTCCATGACCGTTTTGCCCTTTATATCGTTCCCGGCAACTTTTATATCACCGCTGTTGTAGGGTAAAAGTCCTGTGATGCACTGGATAAGCTCGGATTGCCCATTGCCCGATACACCGGCAATGCCCACAATTTCGCCCTCTCTCACCTGCATTGAGAAGTTATCAAGTATAGGCTTTTTATTTTCCCCTGTGAGCACAAGGTTATCGATATCAAGGACAACCTCGCCTGTCTCTTGCGGAGGGATTTCGCCCCCGACAAGGTGGCGACCCACCATGAGGTAGGACATCTCCTCTATAGAGGTGTCCTCCTTTTTCATATCTTTTATATATTTACCGCCCCGCATAATGAACACCCTGTCGGCCACCTGCATGATCTCATGAAGTTTATGGGTGATGATTATGATACTCTTGCCCATATCCGCAAGGTTTTTTATGGTGATAAGTAACTCGGAGACCTCCTGTGGGGTTAGCACTGCCGAGGGTTCGTCAAATATAATTATGTCGGCATCTTGGTACAGCACTTTTAGTATCTCTATACGCTGCTGCATACCTACCGAACATTCGCCCACCTTGGCATCGGGATCTATATCAAGACCATACTTTTCACATAGCTCAAGCACGGTCTTTCTTGCTGCTTTTTTGTCGAAAAATACGCCGTTCTTTTTAGGTTCTTTGCCGTAAACAATGTTTTCGGCGGCCGTGAAGGGGGCGAACAACATAAAATGTTGTTGCACCATTCCTATACCCTTTTCAATCGAGTTTTGTGGGCTTTTGAAATTTACAAGCTCGCCATTTAGATAAATTTCACCGCTTGTGGCGCTCTCAAGCCCATAAAGTATCTTCATTATGGTGGATTTTCCTGCGCCATTCTCGCCACAAATTGCCAAAATTTCACCCTTATTAAGCGAGAGATTGATATTATCATTGGCCACAAGGTCACCGTATTTTTTGGTAATACCCTTCATTTCAAGAAGCATATGTACATCTCACCTCATTTGTGGTTTGTAAAAAAGCGTGAAAGAGGCAATTAAAATTATCTCTTTCACGCTTAATGAATTACTTACATTTAGTTTAGTTGATTATGCTGTGTAGTCTTCCTCAGCGGGGAGCTCGGCCAGAAGTGTGCCGGCGGCGATGTCGTCAGCGGCCTGTCTGATAAGAGCAATATCTTCCTCGCTCAGCGACTCGGGGATGGGGCCAATGCCATCATGGGTGATATGAACAGCGCCGATAGCGCCTTCCTTGATGCCCCATACTTCATCATCTGTGTTCCACTCGTCGTTTAGGAAAGACTCAATGATAAGTGTGATGGTGGCATGTGTGTCCTTGAGCTGCGAAGAGATAATGAAAGGATTATCAGGTGTGGTGAGGTCGGAATCTTGACCCGATGTGAAGAACTCATTCTCCATAGCGGCCTCGAATGCACCTACATCACCGCCTGCGGCGGCACTGTTAACAAACTTAGCACCCTGTGCAAACATCTGGATAGCAAATTCCTTGGTTTTAGCGGGATCGGTGTAAGAACCTACATAGTTAAACAGAATTTCAGCCTCGGGCTTAACAGCCTTGATGCCTTCCATAACGCCGTAACGCCATTTCCAAGAACCTGCACCCTCATCAACACTGATGTGGCCAAAAACCATATCCTCGGGCTCGGTGGCAAGTGCGCCGATCATACCTACAAGGTAAGCGCTCTCCTGCTCTCTGTAAGAAATACACTTTACAACTTCAGCCTCAACTTGCGAGTCCATGATTGCATAGGCACAAGCATCGGGCATCTCGGTAGCCATCTTGTTGATAGCCTCGGCAGCCTGCCAGCCACCACCGATGATCATGTCAACACCCTCAACTACGAGTGCGCGTACATTTTCCTCATAAGCGGCAGCATCTGCACACTCAACAACAATAGCCTCAAAGCCGTACTGGGCAGCGGCATCATTAAGACCGTTGATCGAGTTTGTAATAAATGTGCTTGTACCCGATTTCTCGGTCACAAGTGCAATGCGGATGTCGGACATATCGGCAGTGCCCTCGGCTTCACCCTCGGGTGCAACTTCCTCGGCGGGTGCCTCTTCGGTGCTGCCACATCCTGCAAAGAATGTGAACGCCAAACAAAGCGCCAACATCATAGCTAAAAACTTCTTCATCTTTTAAGTTCCTCCTAAAATAAAACATAATTTTTACACATCAGCGGAAAATCCGCAGAGTAACACTAATAATAAATCATGTTGTGCCAACGACCACACATATTTTTACATAAAATTTTCAAATAAACAATATATAAAGGGTGGAAAAAACAATTTTCTAAACTTTGATTAGAATATGAATAAAAGTTAAGCAATTATTGTAGTAATTCATCAAAATTCGCACTGTTTTTGATAAGCAGAGGCTTCTTAGAGGTTTTTTAGCATCTCCGCTATAATAAGCTCATACACCTTTTGATCGTTGGCCTTAAACTCATAATAGGTGTCGTCAGCACTGTCGTCCGACATATCGGAAATCACCCTTATCACCAAAAAGGGTATGCCATTCATAAAGGCCACCTGTGCCATAGCACCACCCTCCATGTCCGAAACCATGGCAGAACTATCGCCATATACCGCCTGTTTTGTCACCGAGTCGGTTATAAATCGGTTGCCACTTGTGATGCCACCTGTGTGGACAATTTGCCCGAGTCCAAGTGTGACCACAGCCTGTTGGGCCAGCTCCAAAAGTGTTTTGTCGGCGGGGTAAACACCTTTATTGGGGAAATTTTCGTCCAAAACCGACTGAGGGGATACATCATAATACTCGGTGTGTTCGGAAAGCACCACATGTCCCACCCGAAGTTTGTCCGAAAGCCCCCCGCCAATGCCGGCGTTTATCAGATGCGTCACCCCAAATTCACATATAAGGCACTGGGTGGCCGCCGCCGAGGATACAGTGCCAACCCCACAACGGATTATTACAACTTCCACCTCGCCCACTTTGCCACGCCAAATGGGAAAACCGCAACGATCTTCTCGTACGGGGCAGTCGACAATTTTAAGCAGTGCATCGACCTCTTCCTGCATGGGACCTAAAATTCCTATAATCATAATAAAGCCTCCTAATAATTGGTTTGTCATGCGTGATATCTCCCGCCACCCACAAGATGGCAAAAAAGTCAGGGAAGATGTAGCCGTTTTTAGGCTACATCAAAATAGTATCATAAAATATTTATGAAAGCAATTAGCGGTGAGTGATGGGCAATGAGCACCTATTCTGAACTACTCATTGCCCAATTACCCAATCGCCATTGTAAAATTTGCCGTTTTTTGGATTTTTTTATGTTGAAATATGGGGTAGAAATATGTTACAATTACCCTGTAGAGTTATGCACAACCGTAAACTCGGTTTGATATAGGATAGCGACAGCGTGATATCACTTGGAGGGAATCCCCATAATGAAAAAAAGACTGATCGTATTTTCGATATTAATTTTTGCTTTGATGCTGGTGCCCGTGGGGGTACAGCAGGCTTTGGCGGCGCCCATAGGATATAACGTGTATGTGGGTGGTGTTGAGATTACTTCGGATAATCAGGACAATGTATTATTGACAGCTGCGGGCATTGCCCCAAGCGTTACATATGACGACACAACAGATACCCTATATCTCACAGATGCAACCATAGCAGGTGCAGCAGCAGGTAGCGGTGCTCTAAATCCATATGGCATTTATTCACCTGCAGCCTTAAAAATAGTCTTTGTCGGCAACAATAATGTCACCGGTGCATCGGGTAGTGATCCATATTATGGTGTGAGCTACGGCATATTTGTGGGAGAATCCTTGGAGCTTATTTCGGGCGATCCAAGTGCAACCCTCACAGCCACAGGCGGTTCCGTCACATCGACTTCCACTAATGCTAAAAGTGTCGGTATCATGGCGGGCGCAACCATAACCTTGGATGTTTCGGGAAAGGTTACGGCAAAGGGCGGTTCGGCCACTGTGACTGATGCGATTGTGGGC
This sequence comes from uncultured Oscillospiraceae bacterium, assembly GCA_964370005.1. Lineage (GTDB taxonomy): Bacteria > Bacillota > Clostridia > Oscillospirales > Ruminococcaceae > Heteroruminococcus. Next base: position 11,827 of record CAYJGR010000001.1, on the reverse strand, counting down.
AACAATGCCGAAAGTTACGGTCTCCAAGCTAATACCCTGACAATAGACTCGGGCAATTTGGAGGCAAATGCCGGCAATGCCAATGCGGGAACGGTGGGCATTGCCAACAGTATAGGTATTGTCACACCGGATAGCACAAATTTTGCCCAGCCCACCACCGTGACCTCCACAGCAGGCACTGCCACAGGAGCGACAAAGAGTGCCTGGGCATGGAGCAACAGACCGTATACAAGTAACGGCACAGTGATGACAGCCATCGCCGGTGCAAACAGTGCGGCCGGTCTCTCGCCAAACTTTTCGGCAAACAATGATTATCAAGACCCTTATGTAAAACTTACCATGCGTAGAAATGTGGTGGTAAGCATAGATCAGAGTGATGTTACAAAATACTCGACCGTTACATATGGCGATGCTCAGTTTAAGTTGACAGTAGGGCCGGCCATACCTTCGACAGACGGCTCAACGCCGACCGATGTAACATACAAGTGGGAGAGCAGTGCCCCGGGCGTGCTGAGTGTGGATGAAACCTCGGGCAATATCGATATAATAGGTATAGGTACAGCCACCCTAACGGTGGATTATGAGGACAGCAAATATATGGGTAGCGCCGGTATGACTATAACTGTATTGCCGGCCGAGATCAAGGTAAGCTACAACGATGCATATAAGTGGTTTAAGTATTATGACGGAACGACCAATCCGCCTCATTCGCATGATGGGGAGTTGATTATTGATGCGCCTGCCATTTGGAATCAGGATGTGGCAGCCAATAATGTAAGATTAGATTTATACCCCGAGGCATACCCCTCAAAGGACGTGGGCACATATACCGACGAGGGCACGGTTGGTCTGCGAATAAGTCAGAGCAAGAGCAGTAATTATGTGATAGTAAACGACGACGGCGAAGTACATGACGCCATAAAGGTGACATATGAAATATATCCTAAGAATATCACGATAGAGAATGTGATAGTGGCAACAAAGCCGTATGACGGAAGTGTGGCGGCAACCATACAGTCGTTGTCATTTACGGGTATTGTTGCGGGCGAGATACTATATGAGGGTATAGATTATAGTGTAGTTAACCTGCAGTTTATCGATCCGAATGTGGGCAATAATAAGTCGGTAACGGGACGGATAGAGATTTTGCCCACCGAGCGCACCAAGAACTACAATTTTGCGGGGTTGGAACTTTTCTTAGAAGGTGAGATTGAGCAGGCCACACATGTTGATTTTACAATAAGACGAGATGTACATTATGCCGACACCAGCACACATGACATCAGTCTGTATGGGTATATTCCACCCAACGAGGATACAAGCAGTGTCACAAGTGTAGATGTACAAAAGACATATGATCCGTACAACGTGCTAAATATAATTAGTGCCAATAAAAATGACATGCGAGCCTATTATTCGATACGCAGTGGACTGCTTTCGGGCAGTCAGACGGCCACATTTGTTATAACGATGGAGACCCGCAACTATGCCCCATATGAAATAACTGTCCATATTGATGTGGTTTCAAGCACACCACAGGAGGATTTTCAGTTCCCGCAGCTTTTAGTCAACAGGATTTACGGCGACCCCAAGTTTCGATTGATTCCTACGGGTCAGGCCTCGGGCAGTACTGTGGGGTACAGCAGTAGTAAACCAACGGTAGCCACGGTTGATTCGACCGGCACGGTGACAATAGAAGGCGGGGGCACGGCCATCATTACGGCCGCAGCGAGCGCCACATCCAGCCATGCGGCGGCCACGGCGCATTACACCTTGGTGGTGGGCAAAAAGAATGTTGAGGTGAAAGCGGCCGACAAAATAATGGAGGTTGGTGACACGCTGCCCGAGTTCACGGTGGTATACATAGGATTTGCCGGCAGTGACAATTTGGCTAACGCTGCCTTGGCCACTCAAGCCGAAGTCGAGTGCGATGCCGACGGACAATCCACCGGCGAATATGATATAGAGATCACCCAAGAAGCCGAGCTGATAGATTTTTATAAGGATAGTTATACATTGACCCATAGCGATGGCACTCTCACAGTGACCGAGCCGTCGGATGATGATGACGACGATGATGACAGCAGTGGGACACATACATATCCATTTGCATGGCATCCTTACGAGGACGGTTGGCCGTCCGATTCACAGAGCAGTAGTAGCAGTTCCTCGTCGAGCAGTAGCAGTTCCTCTGCAAGTAGCAGTAGCGCATCGGTGAGCACCAATGTTGCGGGACAGACTTCCACCGCCTCCTCGTCGTCGCTGTCGGGGTCGAGTAGCAGTGGTAGCGGTAGTTCCTTGAGCAGTTCGAGTAGCAGTGTGGCGGCAAGTAGCAGTAGCAGTGCGGGGGAACCCCCTTTGCTACTGGAACTTGACAAGGTAGGGGATACTACCCCCCATTTGCCCATGGATCGTGATTTCTTTGTGCCGGCCGAGCAAAATTCGCTTAGCTGGGATGAGGAGGTGTTGGAGGGTACATATGATCCACAGGAGGGTGGATATATGTTCACCCCGATAGCCCCGGGCGATACCGAGCTGGTGTTGGCCGATGAGCAGGGTACAGAGCAAGCGGTTTCTATCAAAGTGGTAGATCCGGAAAATCCCGATGCCGGCGATGAGAGCAGCTTTTTTGACAGCATTAATTGGGCTGTAGTGGGGGCGGCAGCGCTGGCGATATTGGCCGGCGTGGGAGCATTCCTACTGCTGCGGCGCCGTAGCAAAACCAAGGGAAATTCCAAGGATAAGGCAAAGGCAAAAACAACAGCGGCAAAGCCCAAGAAAAAGAAATAAATCACCCCAAAGGGTGGAGATAAAAACACCGCAATGAGAAATTTCATTGCGGTGTTTTTTGATGGTAATTCACTCATAATACGCTATGCAATAAAATAATTTGTGAGTTTTCACAATATGAAAGGTTTTTTCTTGACAAATACGATTTGCCTGTTAAAATATACTTAAATTTATTTAATTAAAAATATTTAACTAAATAAATTGAAATAATTATTATAAAGTGAGGAAACTACCATGTTTGAGACTGTAAAGAATACCATTATCAGCACCCTGAGCTGCGATGCCGACCAAATTACCCCCACTGCCACACTGGCAGAAGACCTTGGAGCCGACAGCCTTGACGCTGTGGAACTGAATATGGCACTTGAGGATGCGACCGGCGTTGCTATTCCCGATGACCAGATCGCCAACTTTAAGACCGTGGGCGATATCGTAAAGTATCTTGAAGAAAACGCATAAGTGAGGGGGATTTGTATGACCCGACAGGAACTGTTTGAACTGATGGATAAATTCCAAGCAAGTAATATATGGGAGCTGCGTTACAAGACCGATGATGAGCAAATTGTTTTGTGCAAACAGCCCCCTGCACCCATAGCCCCCGCCACTGTGGTGAGCGGGGTGTCTGCGGCACCTGCACCACAGAGTGCACCCGCACCCGTATCGGAACAACCCGCCACGGCCGCACCGCAGGAGGGTGAGCTTGTCACAGCACCTTTGGTGGGCACATTCTATGCCGCACCATCCCCCGATGCCCCGCCTTTTGTAAGCGTGGGCAAAAAGCTTAAAAAGGGTGATGCTATGTGCATATTGGAGGCCATGAAGATGCTCAACGAGGTGCCCGCACCTTGTGACTGTGAAGTGTTGGAGGTGTTGGCCGAGAATGACACCCTCATGAGCTTTGGCCAATCGCTATTTCGTATTCGGGCGATATAAGTTTGCATAAATTCAAACTTACACTATTTTAGAAGCCGGTTTTCTCGTCACTTAGGTGACAGGCGGAAAACATGGCAGATCTGACCATTTTTTATGGTTGTTTGGTACTTTTATGAAGAAAGGAATGGTCATAGCTATGTTTAAACGTATACTGGTGGCCAACCGTGGCGAGATTGCCGTGCGCATAATCCGTGCTTGTAGGGAGCTGGATATCGAGACCGTGGTGGTACACTCTACGGCCGACAGCGAGAGCCTTGCCGTGAAACTTGCGACACAGGCGGTGTGCATCGGCGCACCTCGTGCGGCCGACAGCTACCTCAACAAGCAGGCCGTTGTCACCACTGCACTCAAAACAGGGTGTGAGGCGGTGCACCCGGGGTATGGCTTTTTGTCCGAGAACGATGAATTTGCCGACCTATGCATAAAAGAGGGGCTTTGTTTTATTGGCCCTTCGGGCGATGCCATGCGACGTATGGGCAATAAATCGGCCGCCCGCCAGCTCATGAAGGATAGCGGTGTGCCGGTGGTGCCCGGGTCGGATGGCCCTGTGGCAGATGCCGAAAAGGCTGCCGAGGTGGCCGAGCAAATCGGTTATCCTGTGCTCATAAAGGCGAGTGCGGGCGGCGGCGGGCGCGGTATGCGCCGTGCCGACGATGCACAGCAGATAAAGACAGCATTTTCGGCGGCTAAATCCGAGGCCGAGGCCTGTTTTGGCAACGGTGAGGTATATATCGAAAAGCTTATACTTAACCCCCGCCATATAGAGGTGCAGATATTGGCCGATACACAGGGCAATGTCATTCACCTTGGGGAGCGTGACTGCTCTATACAGCGCAAAAACCAAAAGATGATAGAGGAGGCCCCCGCAAAGGGTGTGACACAGGCACTGCGTGACGAGATGGGAGCCAGGGCAGTTGCGGCTGCCAAGGCGGTGGATTATGTTGGTGCGGGCACAATCGAGTATGTTATGGATGGGCAGGGTAACTTCTATTTTATCGAGATGAATACCCGCATACAGGTTGAGCATCCCGTGACCGAGCTTGTGACAGGTATCGATCTTGTGAGCGCTCAAATAAACATTGCGTCGGGTCTGCCACTTTCTTATAAGCAAGAGGATATAAAGATTAAAGGCCATGCCATCGAGTGCCGCATAAATGCTGAAGACCCAACAAAGGATTTCAGACCCACCCCGGGCAAAACGAGCTTTTTGCATCTGCCGGGCGGGTGTGGTGTGAGGGTCGATTCGGCACTCTATGCGGGGTATGAGCTAAGTCCCTACTACGACTCGATGGTGGCCAAGATTATCGCCCACGCCCCCACGCGTTTGGGTGCGATGCGGCGTATGAGGCGGGCGCTCGAAGAGCTTATCATAGAAGGCTACCCCACTACGGGGGATTTGTGCCACCTTATTTTGCATCATATTGACTTTGTGAGGGGCAAGTACAACACCGGCTTTTTGGCAGAGCATTTGGAGAGCCTTGTTGGGCTATGCAGTGAGGATTGAAAGGAGTAGTCTGTGGATAATTTTTTTCAGAATCGGCGTGAGCGACTGTTTATGCTCAAAGCTAAGCGTGAGCAGGTTGCGGGTGTAGCCGAGTCCAAACCCCAGACCACATGTACGGGTTGTGGCGAGAGTTTGCCACAAAAAGAGTTTGTAAAAAATATGATGGTATGCCCAAAGTGTGGCTACCATATGCCAATAGGTGCCTACTACCGCATGAGTCTATTGCTCGACTCCAACAGCTTCAAGGAGCTTGACAGCGGGCTTATGGGGGGGGACCCCTTGCGTTTCCCGGGGTATATGTCAAAGCTTGCGGGATTTCGTCAGCGCACAGGCCTGCGTGAGGCTGTGGTTACCGCAAGGGGTAAAATAGGCGGACACAGTGTAATAATTGCGGTGCTTGACAGCCGATTTTTGATGGGAAGTATGGGCTTTGCGGTAGGCGAGAAGGTCACCCGTGCTATACTTGCCGCCCAAAAGGCAAAACTACCTCTGGTTATATTTTCGGCCAGTGGTGGCGCAAGGATGCAGGAGGGTATTATTTCGCTCATGCAGATGGCTAAAACTTCGGCGGCGGTAGAGCGATTCAGTGCCGCAGGTGGCTTGTATGTGGTATGTATGACCCATCCCACCACAGGTGGTGTCACGGCGAGTTTTGCCTCGCTTGCCGACATAACATTGGCAGAACCCGGGGCGCTTATCGGATTTGCAGGGCCACGTGTAATAGAGCAGACCATAGGTCAAACATTGCCCGAGGGTTTTCAGCGGGCAGAATTTTTGCAGGATCATGGTTTTGTGGATGAGATTGTTCCCCGCCAAAACCTCAAAGATACCCTGACCAAGATTCTGGGGTTACACACCGCCAAAAGGAGGAAGCCATGAGCCAACATAACAGTTTGACAGCCTCCGACAAGGTGGCACTGGCAAGACATCCCGATAGACCCGGTATCAAGGCCTTTACTGAGGCGTTGTTTACAGATTTTTTCATACAGCGTGGCGATTATTTGTCGTTTGAAGATCAAAGTATTTTGGGCGGTATTGCTCTTTATAAGGGTGTGCCGGTCACCGTTGTGGGGCACTGCAAGGGTAAGGGACTCAGTGACAACATTCAGTGCAACTTCGGTATGCCAAACCCACAGGGCTACCGCAAGGCCATGCGTATTATGAGAGCGGCCGAGAAATTTGGTCGCCCTGTTATAACATTTGTGGATACCCCCGGAGCTTACCCCGGGCTTGAGGCCGAGGAGAACGGTCAAGGCAGTGCCATTGCCAATTGTATCGCCACCATGAGTTCTCTGCGTGTGCCGGTCATCGCTATTATAAGCGGTGAGGGTGGCAGCGGTGGTGCGTTGGCACTGGGTGTGGCAAATCAGGTGCTTATGATGGAGAATGCTGTTTATTCGGTGCTTTCGCCCGAGGGATTTGCCAGTATCTTGTGGAAAGACCCCTCACGTGCGGGACAGGCGGCCGACATGATGAAACTAACGGCGCAAGATTTGCTCTCCCTTGGTGTGGTAGACAGCATTATTCCCGAGCCGAGCGGTGGGGCACATTTACATCTTGATGAAACATACCGACTGCTTGATCGTGCAATATCGCAGGCACTTTCGAGCGTTTGCAAGCTGCCAAATCCCGCCGAGCACCGATTCGAAAAATACCGCAAGATGGGGAGTGGCTTCCTGCTCACCTCCGGAAAGGAACCCGCATGAATGCATTGTCAATTATAGGTACAGGGCGTTGTCTGCCGGCACGTCTTGTGACAAATTCGGATTTTACCGATATAGAGACCAGTGACGAGTGGATACGCAGTCGTACAGGTATCGAGACAAGATATATTTGTGAGGGTGAGAGCTGTACCGATTTGGCTATAGGTGCGGCAAAAAAGGCCATGGAGCGTGCAGGCGTCGCCGCACAGGACATAGGCGTTTGCATAGTCGCAACCCTCACCCCGCAGTATCAAACCCCCTCGACGGCCTGTCTTTTGCAGGTAGCTTTGGGGCTTGACACCGATACGGCATGTTTTGATATCAATGCCGCATGCAGTGGATTTGTATACGCCCTTGAAACGGCCCGAGCCATGCTACAAAACAGCGACAAGCCCTATGCACTTGTTGTAGGGGCTGAAAAGCTTAGCAGTATACTTGATTTTACCGACCGTTCTACCTGTGTGCTATTTGGTGACGGTGCGGGGGCGGCGGTCATAAAACTTACCGATAACCCCATATACCGAGCCACACTGGGCGCAAAGGGGGACGAAAAGGCGCTTTATGCCACATGCCGCAACCCCGATGACCCATATCTTCACATGGATGGCAGTGCCGTATTTCGTTTTGCGGTCGAAACCATAGTGAATATAGTTAAAGGCATGATGGATAAGACCGGCATAGCCGCCGAACAGATAGGCAAAATTGTTTGCCATCAGGCCAACAGTCGTATCCTTGAGACGGCCGCAAAGAGACTCGGATTACCCAGAGAGCTGTTTTATCAAAATCTACAGCATTACGGCAACACCTCATCGGCCAGTATACCCATTGCGCTTGATGAGTTAAATGAGCGTGGGGAGTTGTGCGGAAATATTTTATGTGTAGCCTTCGGCGCAGGGTTGACCTGGGGCGGAGTACTGCTCACATTTTAATTTGAAAGGAAAAGTTTATGAGACTAAATGAACTTTTAGGGATAGAATTTCCATTTATACAGGGTGGCATGGCCAACATCGCCACAGGTGAGTTTGCCGCCGCTGTTTCGAATGCAGGGGGGCTGGGATTGATAGGCGCCGCCGCCATGACGGCCGAAACCTTGCGTGAACACATAGCAATATGTCGTTCCAAAACCCAAAAACCCTTTGGCGTAAATATCATGCTTATGAACCCCGAGGCCGATGAGATGGCACAAATCGTCATCGATGAGGGTATAAAGTTTGTGACGACAGGTGCCGGCAACCCAGGCAAGCATATGCAGGCTTGGAAAGAGGCCGGCATAAAGGTGTTCCCCGTTGTGCCCACACCATTTTTGGCCAAGCGCCTTGTGCAGGCGGGAGCCGATGGCATCATAGCCGAGGGTACAGAGAGCGGTGGCCATGTGGGTGAGATGACCACCATGGCACTGCTACCCCAAACGGTTGATGCAGTCGATGTGCCGGTTGTGGCGGCGGGTGGTATCGCCGATGGTCGTCAGCTTTTGGCCGCATTTGCGATGGGTGCATGTGGCGTACAATTGGGCACTTGTCTGCTGACAAGCATCGAATGCCCTATACATGACAACTACAAAAAAGCGGTGCTTGATGCAAAGGGCAGTGACACCGTGGTCACAGGGCGCAGTGCGGGCGTGCCTGTACGCATTCTAAAAAACCGCATGGCCAGAGAATACATTGCCAAGGAAAAAGCCGGTGCCGACAAGATGGAACTGGAGCACTACACACTTGGCAGTCTCAAGAGAGCTGTATTTGAGGGCGATACCTCCATGGGCAGTATAATGGCGGGTCAGACCGCAGGGCAACTCAGCGAAATTCGACCCCTACGGGAAATATTTGAGGATTTGTACGCTCAGTACACACAGCTACTCAGCTCGATGCAAAAGTGAGGAAACAAGTTTGAAAATAAATTTCAAACTTAACTTAATTTATTTAGAAGCCGTTTTTCTCGTCACCCCCGTGACAACCGAAAAACATGGCATATATATGACCATTTTTTATGGTTGTTTTATGCCTTTCGTAGGAAGGAATGGTCAGATAGATGAAATTAGCGTTTTTATATGCGGGACAAGGCAGTCAAAAGGTGGGCATGGGCAAGGACTTTTACGACGAATTTGCCAGCTTTAGAGAGATTTTTGATACGCCACAAACCGCCTTTGATCTCAAAGCACTCTGTTTTGAGGGACCACAGGACACCCTTAATAAAACCAAATACACCCAGCCTTGTATGGTGGCCTTTGCCGCAGGGGTGACAGCACTGTTATTTGAAAATGGCGTGCGCCCCGAGGCTGTGGCAGGACTGAGTCTTGGCGAGTACTCGGCACTTTACGCCGCAGGTGTGTTTTCGGCGGGGCAGGCTGTCGAGACAGTGGCCTTTCGTGGCAACGCCATGGAGAAAGCCTGCACAAACTCCCCCGGAGGGATGGCGGCCATTTTGGGACTCGACAGGGATGTTTTGCAAGAGGTGTGTGACAAGGCCTCTCACCTGGGAAAGGTTTGCATCGCCAACTACAACTGCCCCGGGCAACTTGTGATAGGTGGGGAACAGGCGGCACTCGATGAAGCCTGCAACCTTGCAAAGCAGGCGGGGGCGCGTCGCTGTATGCCTTTGTCGGTCAGTGGTGCATTTCATACCGAGCTCATGGCACCTGCCGCCGAGGAATTATGCGAATTTTTGCAGGGTCAAACCCTTGGGGAAATGAAAATACCCGTATATTTTAACTGCCTTGGCACTAAAAGTGACGAGGATATAAAAAGCCTACTCCTGCGACAGATACAAAGCGGGGTGCGTATGGAAGATACTATACGCAACATGGCGGCCGATGGTATAGATACAATTGTCGAGATAGGTCCCGGCAAGGTGCTTGGTGGTTTTGTGCGCAAAACCTGTCCCGAGATGACGCTATACAGCATCGAGAATGTCGAGGATTTTCATAGTGTACTCAGCGAGCTGAAAGGAGCAAACACATGATATTACAGGGCAAAAATGCGGTCGTGACAGGTGGAAGCCGCGGAATAGGTCGTGCTGTAGCGGTAGAGCTTGCCACTTTGGGGGCAAATGTCGTGGTGGGTTATGCAGGCAATGCCCGGTCCGCCGACGAGACAGTGAAACTTTGTGAAGAAAAAGGCGTAAAGGCTGTGGCTATAAAGGGGGATGTATCCGACCCCGCACAGGCCACTGCCATCGTACAGAAGTGTATAGATGATTTTGGCAGTGTCGATATCCTTGTGAACAATGCAGGCATAACCCGAGATAATCTTATAATGCGAATGAGCGATGAGGAACTGGACGCCGTAATTGATACAAACTTAAAGGGTGCATTTTATTGTTGTAGAGCGGTCACACGCCCCATGATGAAACAGCGGGGTGGACGTATAATAAATATTAGCAGTGTGGTGGGACTGAGTGGCAATGCAGGGCAGACAAATTACGCTGCCAGCAAGGCGGGACTTATCGGGCTTAGCAAGAGCCTTGCAAAGGAGATTGCCACCCGTGGGGTGACGGTCAACACCATCGCCCCGGGATTTATCACCACCGATATGACGGCATCTTTACCCGACGGAGTAAAAGAAAAGTTGCTTGAGCAAATTCCTGCGGGAAACCTTGGCAGTCCCGAGGATGTGGCGGCGGCCGTGGCGTTTTTGGCCTCGCCGTCGGCGGGTTATATTACAGGACAGGTATTGTGTGTCGATGGCGGCATGGCGATGTAAGGCAGAAAGGGGAGCATGAGTATGAATAAGCGCAGAGTTGTAGTGACCGGAATGGGTGCAGTGACACCCCTTGGAAACAATGTCAGTGACACATGGAATTCCGCCCGAGTTGGGAAATGTGGCATAGGTGAGATTACGCTGTACGACGCCACCGAGCAAAAGGCCAAGCTGGCGGGAGAAGTCAAGGATTTTTGTCCCGAGAGCGTTATAGATAAGCGTGAAGTGCGCCGTATGGATCGCTCGGCACAGCTGGCAGTGGTGGCGGCACACGAGGCCTATGCCGACAGTGGCCTTCAGATGGAAAAAGAGGATGCTTACCGCTGTGGGGTGATAATATCCAGTGGCATTGGCGGACTTTCGACCCTTGAAACCGAGTGCCTCAAGGGGGATGAAAAGGGATTTGACCGTGTATCCCCATTTTTTATCCCCATGGCTATCTCAAATATGCCCTCGGGACATGTGGCAATTGCTTTTGGCCTCAAAGGTATGTGTAGCTGTGTGGTGACAGCCTGCGCCGGGGGCACAAGCTCCATCGGCGATGGTATGCGCCACATAAGGGACGGTTACGCCGAGGTTATGCTCTGTGGAGGCACCGAGGCCACCGTGACCCGCTTTGGCATGGGTGGTTTTACCTCTATGAAAGCCCTGTGTACAAGCGAGGACCCCACAAGAGCATCTATACCCTTTGATGCTGACCGCAGTGGTTTTGTCATGGGTGAGGGTGCGGGGGTGTTGGTGCTTGAAGAGTATGAACATGCTAAAGCTCGTGGTGCAAAGATATATGGCGAGGTGTTGGGGTACGGTGCGACCTGTGATGCTCATCATATCACAGCCCCCTCCCCTGAGGGTGAAGGTGCCGCCAAGGCCATGCTCGGTGCTATAACCGATGCAGGCATCTCCCCCGAGGATATAGGTTATATCAATGCCCACGGCACAAGCACACCCCTCAATGATGCAGGTGAAACAAATGCTGTCAAATCGGCGTTTGGTACACATGCAGGGAAACTTGCTATGAGTTCGACAAAGTCCATGACAGGTCATCTTTTGGGTGCGGCCGGTGCAGTTGAGGCCATTTTGACCCTGTGTAGCCTAAACGAGGGCTATTTATTGCCCACCATCAACTATAAAAACCCCGATCCCGTTTGTGATCTGGATATTATACCAAACGAGGGGCGCAAGGCCGATGTGGAGTATGCAATGTC